>MEDW01000011.1 GCA_001724215.1 Erythrobacter sp. SCN 62-14
AGCATGCGGCCGATCTTTTCCTTCTTGTCCTTCACCGAGTTCAGGACCTGACCCTTGGTCAGCTTGCCCGAATAGATGCGGGTGAAGGTGAGCGAGCCCACGAAGGGATCGTTCATGATCTTGAACGCCAGCGCTGCAAAGGGCGCATCATCGCTCGAGGGGCGCTCGGCTTCCTCGTCGCTGTCGGGCAGCACGCCCTTGATCGCGGGTACGTCAAGCGGCGAAGGCATGTAATCGACCACCGCATCGAGCAGCGGCTGCACCCCCTTGTTCTTGAACGCCGAACCGCACACCACCGGCACGAAAGCGCGCGCCATGGTACCCTTGCGGATCAGGCGCTTGAGGGTGACAGCGTCCGGTTCATTGCCTTCGAGATAGGCTTCCATCACTTCGTCGTCCTGCTCGACGGCAGTCTCGATCAGCTTTTCACGATATTCAGCGGCCTTGTCAGCCAGATCATCGGGAATGGGCACGAACTCATACTTCGCGCCGAGGCTTTCGTCCTTCCAGACGATGCCGCGGTTGTTCACGAGGTCAACCACGCCCTGCAGCTGGCTTTCCGCGCCGATCGGCAGATACAGCACCAGCGGCACCGCGCCGAGGCGATCAATGATCGACTGCACGCAGTAATAGAAATCCGCGCCGGTGCGGTCGAGCTTGTTGATAAAGCACATCCGCGGCACGCCGTACTTGTCGGCCTGACGCCACACGGTTTCGGACTGCGGCTCAACGCCGGCGACGCCATCAAACACGGCAACCGCACCGTCGAGGACGCGCAAGCTGCGCTCGACTTCGATGGTGAAGTCCACGTGGCCGGGAGTATCGATGATGTTGATGCGGTGCTTCGGGCTGTTCGCGCGCAGCGCTTCGGGGTCCGACATCGGATCCATCGAGGCATCTTCAGCCGTCCAGAAGGTGGTGGTCGCAGCCGACGTAATGGTGATGCCGCGCTCCTGCTCCTGCTCCATCCAGTCCATCGTCGCAGCGCCATCGTGCACTTCGCCGATCTTGTAGGACTTGCCGGTGTAGTAGAGAATGCGTTCGGTCGTGGTGGTCTTGCCGGCATCAATGTGCGCCATGATGCCGATATTGCGATAGCGCTCCAGCGGATACTCGCGGGCCATAATGGTTTCCTTAAGAAGGTCTTGCGGGGGGCCGCCGGTTGAGCGGATCGACCCCCATATAGTGACGATTGTGACAGCCGGAAGACTTGACCCCCGGCTTGCCCACAATCCTTACCAGCGGTAGTGCGAGAAGGCGCGGTTGGCATCCGCCATGCGGTGGGTGTCTTCGCGCTTCTTGACAGCATTGCCGCGGTTGTTGGCGGCATCCATCAGCTCACCCGACAGACGCGCTGCCATGGTGGTTTCCGGACGGCCGCGCGCTGCCGAGATCAGCCAGCGGATGGCAAGGGCTTGAGCGCGCTCGGGGCGCACTTCGACCGGCACCTGATAGGTCGCACCACCAACGCGGCGGCTGCGCACCTCAACCTGCGGCTTCACATTGTTGAGCGCATCGTGGAACAGCTGGATCGGGTCAGCCTTGGCCTTGGCTTCCACGGTGGAAAGCGCGCCATAGACGATCTTTTCGGCAACTGCCTTTTTGCCGTCGAGCATGAGGTTGTTCATGAACTTCGACAGGATCTGATCACCATACTGGGGATCGGGAAGAATGACCCGCTTTTCGGGACGACGACGACGTGACATATTTAAAAACTCCTTCGGAGATTTCCGGAGCCGGCCCACTCCCCCGCCCTTCCGCCCTTGAGGATACAATATCCGGGTGGAAGGGCGGGGGAGTGGGCTGGCCGGGCACCAAGCTTCAGGCGGAGGCCTGAAGCGCACCCATTATTTGGGACGCTTGGCGCCGTACTTCGAACGCGACTGCTTGCGATCCTTCACGCCCTGTGTGTCGAGCACGCCGCGAAGGACGTGGTAACGCACGCCGGGAAGGTCGCGCACACGCCCGCCGCGGATCAGCACAACAGAGTGCTCCTGCAGGTTGTGGCCTTCGCCGGGGATGTAGCTGATGACTTCGCGCTGGTTGGTCAGGCGCACCTTGGCCACCTTGCGCAGCGCCGAGTTCGGCTTCTTCGGGGTCGTCGTATAGACGCGGGTGCAAACGCCGCGCTTCTGCGGGTTCTGCTCCATCGCAGGGACCTTGCTCTTGGCCTTCTGCGGAGTGCGGCCCTTGCGGACCAGCTGGTTGATCGTAGGCATGAGGTACTCTTCACCTTGGTTGTGGCCAGGCCAGCAGGATGAAGAGAAGACGAATCGCGCAAACAGCAGCGCGCAGGAACAATCCCACCGCAGCGATCAGTCGCGAGCCGAAAACGCTCCACCCGCCTGAAAAGGCCGGGTTACTTTGACAGCTGCCCCTTGATGAAGGACGCGCCGCCAATGTTCAGCTCAATCGGAATGACCCGAAAAGATGCGCGCCCTTAGGCGGAATGGATCAGGCGGTCAAGCGCAGGCTTGTGCTCACGCAGCCTTACGCGTCCATCAGAAAAGCCACCAAGGCCTTAACCTTGCGGCTTCGCCACTGCGGCGGAGGGGCAACCAGCCAGTAAGCGCGGCGAGCAGGCTCGGGAGGCTCCAGCGCCATCAACTGTCCGTTTGCCAGCGCCCGCTCGGCCAGCGCGAGCGGCACCACGGTACGCCCCATGCCAGCGAGCGCCGAGGCGATCGCCTGACCGGGGCTGGCGGCGGTGATCGCAGGAGCCGCGCCTTCGGGCAATGGCGCTCCGGGCCAGGCGATCCACGTCTCGGGCGCGGTTGGCGCAGCAACAGTCACCCGCAGCGCCTCGGTGAGTTGCACCCCCTCAAGATCGCCCGGCCCTTCGGCAAGGCGCACAGCAAGATCAAGGTTGGCCTCGGTAAAGTCGGCGTGCTCATCGGCTGTCAGAATATATTGCACACCTTGGCTCGCCGTCTGGAAGCGGGCGAGCCGCTCCCCCAGCCACTCGGCAAAAAACTCGCGCGGGACTGCAATGGTGTAACGATCCGACGCTTGGCCCGCCTGCATGGCAGCCACGCTCTCTTCGAACCGCAGGAACCCTTCACGCAGGTGATCCAGCCCGGCAGCACCTTCGGGAGTGAGTTCCAGCCCCTTGGGCGTGCGGCGAAAAAGAACCACGCCGAGCACGTCCTCAAGCGCGCGAATTTGCTGGCCGACCGCAGCGGGCGTGACTGCCAGTTCATCTGCCGCGCGCGTAAAGGAAAGGTGGCGCGCTGCTGCGTCAAACACGCGCAGGGCGTTCAAAGGAAGATGAGTGCGCTTCACAAGGCCCTCGTTAAGCGCGAAGGTTGGCTAGGACAAGCGCGGCATCGGTCCAATCCTGGTTTGGCGCCGGCCGGATGAGCATCAGGATGATGGACGCTGCCTATTTTCAGAACAACCGCTGTCCGTCTTCTTCGGTACAGGCGCTAGCGTTGCGGACGCCCATCGGCGGTTTCAGGCGCCGCCAGCGGGAAGAATGGAATGCGCACCTCAAAGGGCGAACCATCGGCGCGTTCGAAGGTGTAAAAACCCTCCATCGACCCGAACGGCGTCGTCAGCGGGCAGCCCGAAACATAGTCATGGCTCTGTCCCGGGGTTAGCAGCGGCTGTTCGCCCACCACGCCCTCGCCATCGACATGGTTGACCATGCCACGCCCATCCGTGATGCGCCAGTGGCGGGTGCGCAAGCGCAAAGCCTCATGGCTGCCGTTTTCGATACGGATATGATAGACCCAGAACCACTTGCCCGCCTCGGGATGCGATTGCTCCGGCAGGAAATTGACAGCGACCCTCACGGTAACCCCGTCGGTCGTGGCGGCGTGCTGGAAGAGTTCTTTCATGGTGATCCTCAAGGTAACAGTTCTGGCCGCCTCCACAAGTGGAAGAACGCGGTTTTGCACCTCGGTATCCCGAAGGGCATGAGTATTATGCCCCAGAGCAAGCCTTGCAGGCGGAGTTGGCGATGAGATCAGCAAGCGAAAGACAGGTGCTGACAGGTCGGATAACCCGGCGCGGCGCGCTGGCAGGGCTGGGCATGGCTGGGATCGCAGGCCTGCTCAGCGGTTGTGCCGCACGCCTTACGATGCCGGTCGATGCGACGGCCACCGCTGCACCGGATCTGGTCGATCTGGCGCGCTTCGATGCGCGCCTGCGCTTTGATATCCGCTATGCTACGCCAAATAATTTCATGGGCCGGGCGCTCTACCCGCAAGCCAAGGCCGTGGCGCAGCGTCCGGTGGCCGAGGCCCTATCGCGGGTGCAAACGCGAGCGGAAAGCGCAGGCTATGGCCTCTTGATCTTCGATGCCTATCGCCCGTGGCGCATCACGCGCATGATGTGGAAGGAAACCCCGCCCGAGCAGCGCGAATTTGTAGCCAACCCGGCGACAGGCTCACGCCATAATCGCGGCTGCTCGATTGATCTCACCTTGCACAAGGATGGCGTCGAGGTGGTGATGCCCAGCCCCTTTGATGATTTTACGCCTGCTGCCTATCGCTCCAACACCAAGGCCCCGCCGGAAGCTCTGGCTGCAAGCCGGATGCTGGAGGAATGGATGGTGGCAGAGGGCTTCATCCCGCTCGCCAATGAATGGTGGCATTACGACTGGGCCGAGTGGCGGCTTTATCCGATCATGGATGTGCCGCTGGAGGATGTGGCGGCGGGGTGATTTTGCATGGGTGCGGGAAAGGGCGCGAACGTGCAGAATATGAAGCCGCGGGCGTTTTTCTTGCTTGCTATTGGCGCAACGTGGCTTGCCTGGCTGTGGCCGGTCGCCTTTGGCTGGACGATCTGGGAGAGCCCGGCGGTGTGGTTCCTCTATGCGGGCGGCGCCTGTGTGCCGGTAGCGGCCCTTTTGCTTGCGTGGAAGGAGGGCCAATTGCCCTCGCTGCTGGAGCGGCTTTTCGATCCGCGGCTTATTCCGGCGCGCTGGTGGCTGGTTACTTTGCTGCTGATGCCTATGACCAATCTGATAAGCGGGACCCTCGTGGCCATGCTGGGCGGTGAGAACAACGCGCTGCTGGCGTCATCTCCCGTGCAAATGAGCTTTGCTCAGCTGCTCGGCTTTGCTGCCTTTATCCTGCTGCTTGGCCCGCTGCCGGAGGAGATCGGCTGGCGCGGCTATGCGCTGCCCGCCTTGTTGAACAGACACACGGCGCTGTCGGCAACGTTAGTGCTGGGAGCGATGTGGGGCCTTTGGCACGTGCCCTTGTTCTTCATGCCGGGATATTACGAAGCCTTTGGAGGCGCGCCCGATCCCGCGCTGTTTTTTGGCAACATCCTCATCATCAGTTTTTTCTACACTTGGCTGTTCCTGCACACCAAAGGCAGCATCCTTGCTGCGGTGCTGTTCCATTTCTCGGTCAATTTCTCTGGCGAGCTGATCGCGCTGCCAGACCAAGGTGAATGGATAAAAACCACCATTCTGGCCTGTGCGGTGATTGCGATCGTGGCTTACCGCCCAGATGCATGGACAAGCAAGCCAGCAGGATAGGCGCGCATTCCCGCAATCATAAAGCGTGGGCCGCCCCTCGCTCCTTACGCCAACATCTCCGCAATCTGGCCAAGGCGCTCCTTGCCGAAGAACATCTCGTCGCGGAGCCCCACGCGGCACCCCCACATGGTCGGGATGCCGAAAGCGCCGCGCTCCACAACTGCGCTGGTCGCCTCTGTCAGACCTTGCTTCACCGCATCGCTTTGCGCCGCTGCCAGCAGCGCTGCCGCATCAAAGCCCGCAGCGATCAGCACCGCGCCGATGGCCTCAGGGTCGCTGATGTCGAGCCCCTCTTCCCAGATTGCAGGTAACAGCGCCTCGGCCAGCGCAACGCCCCGCCCCTCCTCGCACGCGGCATAAAGCATCCGCTGCAAGAGAATGGAATTGAACGGAAATTGTGGGTGCATCCGGTAGTTGGTGAGGCCATGATGCGCGATGAAACGCTCCATCTCGAGCATCGCATAGGCGTTCTTGCCCTTGACCTCGGCATCGCGGATCATCGGCGGCGCGTTGCCGGTAAGCTTATGCATTCCAGCGAGGAACACCGGCAACAGCACCAGCTGCGCCCCTGCCTTGGCCACCAGATCACGTAGCGGCCAGAACACCAGATAGGCATTGGGGCTGACAAAATCGAACACCAGTTCCACGCGCTTGGTCATTGTCTATCCTCCTCAAATGCCTGCTTTGCCAAGCGCCTGATCGATGTCCTCGATGATGTCGGCAATATCCTCAAGCCCGACATTGATCCGCAAGAGACCTTCGGTCACGCCCATTTCTGCGCGCGCTTCATCACCCATATTGGCATGAGTGGTGGAAGCCGGGTGACACAGCAGCGAACGCGCATCGCCAATGTTGTTCGAGATATCGACGAGTTCGAGCGCGTCGAGGATCGCAAAGGCCCTTTCCCGGGTGCCGACATCGAAGGCGAAGATCGGCCCGGTTGCATCCATCTGGGCCATGGCGAGATCATAGCGCGGGTGGCTTTTCAGCCCCGGATGCAACATCCGCCCGCCGCCCGCCACAATGCGCGGTTCGAGAAATTCGCCGAGCGCCACGGCATTGCGGCTTTGCTGATGTGCGCGAAGAGCGAGCGTCTCCAGCCCCTTGTGCACCACCCATGCGTTGAAAGCCGACAGAATCGGGCCGGTGTTGCGCTGGAACGGCATCAACACGTCGTCGATCCATTGCTGCGAGGCGCAGATCGCGCCTGCCAGCACGCGGCCCTGCCCGTCCATCAGCTTGGTCGCGGAATAGGCCACCACATCTGCGCCAAATTCCATCGGGCGCTGCAAGGCGGGCGAGGCAAAGGCGTTGTCGTCCACTGTGGTAATGCCATGGGCACGCGCCAGATCGCAGACATATTGCAGATCGACGATATCGAGCGTGGGATTGGCGGGCGTTTCGAAGAAAAACACCCGCGTGTTGGGGCGGATCGCGGCTTCCCATGCGGCGTCATCAGCGCTGTCGATCACGGTGGTTTCGATACCGAAACGCGGCAGCAATTGATCGACCAGCCAGCGGCAGCTTCCGAAGGCGGCGCGCGCGGCCACGACATGATCGCCCGCGGAAAGCTGGCAGAGCAATGCCGCTGTCATGGCGGCCATCCCGCTTGCCTGAGCGCGGCAGGCCTCTGCCCCTTCAAGCAGCGCGATGCGTTCTTCCAGCATGGCGACTGTCGGGTTTTGCAGGCGCGAATAGGTCATGCCCTGCGCCTCGCCTGCAAACCTGTCCGCAACGATCTGCGCCGAATCGTAAGTGTAGCCCGAGGAGAGGAAAATCGCTTCGCTCGTCTCGCCATGTTCGCTGCGCCAAGTGCCGCCGCGCACAGCCTGGGTTGCAGGGCGCCATTTCTGCGTGGCGGCGCGGTTCATTCCGGTGGTCTTCTTCATGGGGCACAGCGATTAGGCGGGCTTTGAGCGCCTCGCAAGTTTTGCTGCACACTGCTCAGCCAAGCGGCTATGGACAGCCATTCAGGCAGCCCATGGAGCACCTCTTACATGAACCTCACCCTCAGCCCGCTTGTCATCTTGTTTGCGAGCGGATTTCTGGTCGCTCTGGTGGCCATTGCCAGCATCCTGCTCAATGATCAGAAGGTAGGGAGTGCTGCTCTTGCCGCTGCACTTGCAGCAGGCTTTGCCGCCTACACGGCGGGCACAATCTATGCAGAAGGCTTGCTCGTGGTGCTCACCAATCAGACCAGCAATCTGTGGGGGGTGCAGGTCTGGTGGGATTTGCTTATCGCCATCACCATCGGCCTGTTCCTGATCGCTCCGCGTGCGCGGGCGCAGGGCATGAACCTGCCGCTGTGGACAGTGTTTGTGGTTGCCACCGCCAGCATCGGCCTACTTGCCATGGCGGCGCGACTGTTCTGGCTTGAACAAGCCGCAACCAGCAAGGTCTGAACCCGCACTCCACTCATGACCGGCGCGCCGCACTCTGTCTTGCCCCACCCACGCGACCCGGCATGGTGGTGCGTTCTTATCCCGCTCGCCTTCGGGATTGCGGCGGCTTGGCGGCTCGGCCTGCCCTCGCAGCCCTATTTCGACGAAGTGCACTATGTCCCCGCTGCGCGCGAGGTGCTGCGCTGGTGGCAGACGGGGCAAGGCGGCTGGCTGAATCCGGAACATCCGCCGCTCGGCAAATACATGATCGCGCTCGGCATGGCGCTTTTGGGCGATAACGCGGTGGGATGGCGGATCACGCCGCTCATCGCCGGGATTGTGGCGGTCGGCGCAGCGATGCGCGCCCTGTGGTACGCCAGCGAAAACCGCTTTGCCTGCGTGGCTCTTGGCATGCTGCTGGCGAGCGGCTTTCCTCTGCTGGTGCATGCGCGCATCGCCATGCTCGACATTTTCATGGCGGGATTTCTGCTGGTTGCAGCGTGGCAATTGGCCGCTGCTTGTCGGCAACCCGAGACCGGACGCTGGCGGCTCGCGTTGACCGGGGTGATGCTGGGGCTGGCGATGGCTTCCAAATGGAATGCGGCGCCGCTGGCGATGGTGCCGGGGCTGACATTTCTCGCCGTCAGGGCAAGCGCCGGCCGCCGCCGCCTGCTGCTATCGCGGCGCGGCGCGCCTGTGCCCGGGATCACGCTGGTCGAGGCGTTTGTCTGGCTCGGCATCGTGCCGCTCGCGGTCTATGCGCTGGCGTTCCTGCCTGCCTACCAGATGGGCACTTTCCTGCGCCCATCGCTCGTCAGCGAATACGGATTGATCGGAGCACAATTTGAAATGCTGCGGCTCCAATCCTCGGTCATCGATCCGCACACCTATATGAGCCAGTGGCCGCAATGGGTGCTGAACACGCGCGGGATCTGGTATCTCTACGAATTCACCGACGGGGCGCAGCGCGGCGTGTTGTTGATCGGCAATCCTCTAACCATGCTTGCCGGATTACCCGCGCTCTTATGGGTAGCGTGGCGCGGTGCGAGCCAGCGCAGCGCGGCCATGATCGCCTGCGTGATGGGCTACGGGGTGAGCCTCGGGATGTGGGTGATCGCGCCGAAACCGGTGCAGTTCTATTACCACTACCTGATGCCGAGCACTTTCCTGCTTGCTGCCCTTGCCCTTGCCTTGGCTGATCTCAGATCGCACCCGCGCTGTGGCTGGGTGGCGTATGGGGTGCTCGCCGGATCGCTGATCCTGTGCGCGGTGTTCTACCCCATCCTCACCGCCGCACCGCTGGCAGGCGAGATGAGCTTTACCAAGTGGATGTGGGTCGAGGGATGGAATTGAGGCGTCAATATCTGCCCCAGACGAACCGGCTGGAGAGCGCATAGTTCCAAACCGCGCCCACCACGATGCCAGCAAAAGCAGCCAGCGGCCAGAAAAGCCCTTTTGTTTCGAGGAAACTCGCTATGGCCACATTGGCAAGCGCCCCGATCGAGCACGCCGTGCAGAACCCAAACCATCCGTGCACAACCGCTCGCGCGCCCACCAGCCGCTGGTCGCGGTAAGTCAGCCAATTGTTGAGCCAGAAGTTGAAGCTCATCGCTGCCAGCACCGCGACGCTTTGCGCCAGCGCAAAACTCGACACGACCCCGGCTAGCAGCACGCTGAGCACCGCGAAATGCACCACCACGCCGGCCGCGCCGACTGTCCCGAACAGGGCAAAGCGGGTCGGAATGAGCCGCCCGAAAAGCTTGTCGTAAAGCCCGGCGAGAAAATCAAACAAGACACCGCGATCCAGCTTGCTGGTTCCTGCTGCGCGCGCAGCAAAGGCAAGCGGCACTTCATGAACGCGAAGGGGCGCTGGCGCGCTTGCCAGCAGATCGAGCAGGATCTTGAAGCCCACACCCGATAGGCGCGGCGCGAGCGCTCGGGCGCGCGCAGTCTCCAACATGAAATAGCCGCTCATGGGGTCGGTGAGCGTGACGCCTGTCAGTGCGCGGGCGGCGCGATTGGCAAGGCCCGACAAGCGCTCGCGTTCGGGCGCAGCCCATCCGGCCGTGCTGGCGCCAGCCATAAAGCGCGAGGCGACACAGATTTCCGCCTCCCCTGCCCTGAGCACAGCAAACATCTGCGAGAGCAGAGCGGGATCATGCTGATGATCGGCATCCATCACCGCCACAAAAGGCGCAGCTGTCGCGCAGAATCCCTCGATCACCGCGCTCGCCAAACCGCGACGACCAATGCGCTGTATCACCCGGATACGCGAGTCTTGCAGCGCCAGGGCGCGCGCTTCATCGGCGGTGCCGTCCGCGCTGCTGTCATCAACGATGATAATTTCCCAGCACAAATCGCCGGCAAGCGCTGTCTCAATCCGCGCAATCAAGCTTGCGATGTTGCCACGCTCATTGAAGGTGGGCAGCACAATCGCAAGATCAAGCGCAGGCATGAACAGTTACAGCCGTGCGCGGACCGCCTCGCCGATCGCGGCGGTGCCATGACTGCCGCCCAGATCACCACCGCGCACACCATCAGCAAGCGCCGCTGCGACCGCTGCCTCAATCCGCCCAGCCTCAGCCTCAAGGCTGAAGGAATGGCGCAGCATCATCGCTGCTGACAGGATGGTAGCCATAGGATTGGCAAGCCCCTTGCCAGCAATATCGGGCGCGCTGCCGTGAATGGGTTCATACAGACCGAAAGTGCCGTGCGCAGTTTGCCGTTCACCCAGCGAAGCACTCGGCAACAGCCCGATTGATCCGACACAAGCGCTCGCCAGATCCGACAAGATATCCCCGAACAGATTGCCGGTGACCATGACGCCAAACCTGTCCGGGTGGCTCACCAGCTGCATCGCGGCATTATCGACATACATGTGATCGAGCGCCACTTGCGGGTAATCCGCTGCCACCTCGATCACCACGTCGCGCCACAGCTGGCTGGTTTCGAGCACATTGGCCTTATCCACGCTCGTGAGCGGCTTGCCGCTGGCTGCAGCGGCGCGGAATGCGACATGGGCGATGCGGCGCACTTCGGGGGCGGAATAGTTCATCGCATCCCACCCCTCGCGCTCGCCCTTATCATTCATGCGCTGGCCCTTGGCGCCGAAATAAACATCGCCCGTCAATTCGCGCACGATCAACAGGTCCATCGCGCCCGCAATATCGCTGCGCAGCGGCGAGAGATTTTCAAGCCCTTGAAACACCTTGGCAGGGCGCAGGTTGGCGAAGAGATCAAGCTCCTTGCGCAAGCCCAGGATCGCCTGCTCGGGCCGCAGGTGCCGCTCCAAGGTGTCGCATTCAGGATCGCCCACCGCGCCAAACAGCACTGCATCAGCAGCGCGTGCTGTCTCAAGGGTTGCAGGCGGAAGCGGCTGGCCAGCGCTGCGCCACGCCGCTGCACCGACATCAGCGTAAGTGAGTTCAACGCCATCAAGGCCCAAGGATTCCAGCACCTTGACAGCCTCAGCCGTCACTTCAGGGCCGATCCCGTCACCGGGCAGAACGGCAATTTTCATGGCTCGTGTCTCGCTTGCTTGCGCTGCTCACACCATCCGGGCGAGCCGCTCCATCAACAGATTGCGCGCGGCCATAACATCGCCGCGCGCATCATCAAGCAAGTAGTGCGCAATTGGCGCGCAAAGAGCATCAAGTGCGCCGAGCAGGCCTGCCAGATCAGTCGCCGGATCAGGCCGAGCGGGCAGAGCGCGCGCGCCATAGCCCAGTTCAGCGAGCACCATCACCTCATAGGCGAACAGCGCGCCCAGCCAGCCGCGCGCAGAGGGCGCGACACAAATCGCTTCGAGCAGCGCATCAAGCGCATCATAGAGCGGAGGAAACGGGGCGCGCTCGGGTAAAGCGGCGGCGGTGAGGGCGCAGCTCCAGCTTATGGCAGCGGCTGGCACCGGCTCGGTCATCAAGGCAGCGCGGCTGCGTTCCAATTCAAACTTGGCAAAGGGCAGTTGACCGGATGAGCGGGCGGCAAGATCAAGCGCGACCCGGTTTCCGGGGATCATGATCGGGCGCATCTGCCGTCCGCGCCCGCCTGCGACATAGCCAGCCACAAGGCCGTGCTGCGCCGTAACAAGCCGGACGATCGCGCCGGTTTCGCCGTGCGGGCGAGAGGCAAGCAAAATGGCAGAGGCGCGAAGATGCATCGCAGCCGCCGCGCGTGGGCCGTGCTACTTTTTCTTGGCGAGCGCGGCTTCAAGCTCGGCAAGGCGGGCTTCGAGCGCATCGGCCTGTTCACGCGCCTTTTGGGCCATGGCCTTGACTGTCTCGAATTCCTCACGGCTCACGAAATCGACCCCGGCCATACGCTCGCGCAGACGCTCACGAGCGGATTCGCGCGCTTCGCGAGTCATTCCGGCAACTGTGCCAGCAGCGCTGTTGGCGATTTTGACGAGGTCGGCGAGGATCGGGTTCTGGCTTTGCATGGGAGGATATGTGGCGATGGCCCGCGCGCTTGTCCAGAGGCGTTAGCCTTACAATTTCACGCGTTGCACCGCGCCGCTTGCGCCCACCTGTCCGCCGTCGGGATTTTCGACCAGAAACTGGTAATTGAGAGCGGTCGCAAAACTGGCCCATGCAAGATAGGGCAACAGCAGCACAGCCGCGGTGCGCCGGACCCGCCAAAACAGCGCCAATACAATCACAAGCGTGACAACGGCATAGCCCAAAACGATCAACCCGCCGGTGATGTTCTGCATCCCGAAAAACACGCTGGTCCACGCCAGATTGCCGATGAAATGCGCGGCGAAAGCCGCCATTGCAAGGCCTCGTCCCGGCGCGCCTGAGGCGCTCGCCACCATAGCCAGCGCAAAGCCAATCATCACATACAGCACCGACCACACGATGCCGAACACCGCAGGCGGCGGATAGATCGCAGGCTTCACGAGGTTCTGAAACCACACCGTATCCGGCCCTGCCACACGCCCTGCGGCCAAACCAAGCAACACAACCAGCGGGACCAGAAACAGCGCCCAGCGCACAAGGCTGGCACGCAATTGCTGCTTGGAAGCGAGCACGTTCATCACAATCTCCCGATAAGCGCGCCACTATAAGGTCTTGGCTGGCCATGCCAATCGTGCGCGCAGGCGACGTCATGAAATAAGGCACTTTCCCCAGATTTTGCCACATTTTGTGCGCTCCCTCATCAAAATGAGGTGACGCCGCCACAATTTCTGCTAATTCCTGCCACATTCTTGCCGTGATTCGGAGCGCGGGTCGGCAAGAGAGACACTTTTCGCGCTCGAAAATCAAAGGGTCCCTAGCGGCCTATTATGGGGAATTGAACCATGAAGAAGATTTCTGCTCTGATCGCCGTTGCTGGTCTGGCCGTTGCTACCGTTGCTTGCTCGGGCGGCACCGAAGAAGCTGCTACCGAAGCCGACACCATGGCTGTTGAAGAAGCCGTTGAAGAAGCTGCTGCTGAAGGCGAAGAAGCTGCTGCCGACGCCGCTGCTGAAGGCGCTGAAGCTGTTGCTGACGCTGCTGAAACCGCTGCTGAAGAAGCTCCTGCTGCTCAGTAATTCGATCGGTTTCGCGGTTTGATCTTCACCGATCAGACAACGAATCAAACGGCCGGTAGTGACCCGTGAGTTGCTGCCGGTCGTTTCGTATCTGGGCTTTAGGTAATCCCCGGCAAGGCGCGCTGGCCTGCGCAGCCTATCCCGCCGCGCTGAACACCACCGCCAAACCAAGCCCAATCACCAGCAGGACGGCGATCACGACAAAAATTCTGCTGTTCATGGCCTTTCTGCCTCCTGCACAAACCGCCGCGCGGCGATCAGAAATTCAACATTGCCCTGCGGCCCGGTGATCGGGCTGGTAGTGATACCTTGCACCTGCCAGCCACTCGCTTCAAGCCAGCCGCGCACTTCCTCGCACACCCTCTCATGCAAAGCAGGATCGCGCACCACCCCGCCCTTGCCCACTTCTTCGCGGCCCACCTCAAACTGCGGCTTGATCAGCGCGACCAGCTGGCATTCGGGCGCCGCCAGTTCGAGCGGGCGTTCGAGCACCTTGGCAAGCGCGATAAAACTGGCATCACACACCACCCAGTTGCATGGCCGATCAATCAGCGCCGGCGTCAGAATGCGCGCGCTGGTTTGTTCCAGCACCGTCACGCGCGGCTCTTCGCGCAATTTCCACGCCAACTGATTCGTGCCGCTATCCACCGCAAAAACATGCGCTGCCCCATGCGTCAGCAGCACATCGGTAAAGCCTCCGGTCGATGAGCCAATATCCATTGCTATTGCACCTGCCGGATCAAGCCCGAAAGCTTCGAGCGC
Organism: Erythrobacter sp. SCN 62-14; assembly: GCA_001724215.1. Taxonomy (GTDB): domain Bacteria; phylum Pseudomonadota; class Alphaproteobacteria; order Sphingomonadales; family Sphingomonadaceae; genus Erythrobacter. The sequence goes on from MEDW01000011.1 coordinate 14,168, forward strand.
ATGGGCGAGCTTGATCCCGCCACGACTGACCCAGGGGTGGTCGCGCCCGCGCACCTCAAGCGCGCTATCGGCGGCGATTTGCTGGCCGGGCTTCTCGATCTTGACCTCGCCTGCGAACACCAATCCCGCCATCACCAGTGCCTGAGCACGCGCGCGGCTTTCGGCAAGCCCGCGCTCAGTCAAGAGCTGGTCAACACGGCGTTTTTTGGCAGGGGATGCAGATTTGGTCATGGACGAGTAATCCGATAGCGCGCATTGAGGCGGCATGAAAGCATCACGCCTCCGGTTTACCGCTGTCCTGCTGTTGAGCGGCGCGCTTGCCGCCTGTGTGCCCACCAGCGCGCCGCCTGCCCCGCCGCCCGCGCCGCCCCCTGCCGAGCCCGCAGCTCTGCCCCCACCCCCGCCCACTGCGCCGCGCTATGACAATTGGGCCGATGCGCCGCAAACGCCGGGAACATGGCGCTATGAAGCGCGCAGCGGCTTTACCGAGGCCGCCTTTATCGGGCCGGATTCGGGCGCGCGGATGCGGCTGCGCTGCCTTGCGGACAATCGGACGATCCAGCTTTCGCTGCCCGAAAGCGGCGTGCCCAATCCGCAGGTGACCATCCGCACGCAAACCGCAACGCGCACCTTGCAAGCCCAGTCTGCCGGGCGCGAGACGCTGGTGGCGCTGCCTGCGCGTGATGCGCTGCTGGATGCGATGGCCTTTGCCCGCGGGCGTTTTGCGGTGGAGGGCACCGGCCTTGCCTCGCTCTATCTACCGTCCTGGCCGGAGGTTTCGCGGGTGATCGAGGATTGCCGCTAGACAGTCTGCCTCCGCGCAATCACAGAACTCTTATACTGACGTGGGAAAAACTTTTTTCAAGTCTTGCCCTTGATCGCGCAATGATTCACAACTGCGCTTGAGGCCAGCGGCGAACGCGGCTCTCGGCCCCCGGTGAAACGCGGGGTCTAGCTCACTAGCGCGAAAGGAGGTGATCCGATGTCTCATGGTTCAGTAGCGAGGTCGGTGAAGATCCCTACGGAGCATACTCGGTAATCAACCTTTCTGAGTAAGGCTTCGTGAGCGGCACTTCCGGCCGCTGACCATGAAAGGGCAGTTCGGCCTCCGGGCGGAGCTGCCCTTTTCATTTGGGAGTCTTTTGTTTTCGCCCTCAAACGCCGGGCGGCGGACATCCGTCCGCCTTGGCTTTCGCGCCATAAGGCGCGGCGGGCAGTCGCCCTTGCGGGCTTTCGGCCCGTTGGTTTCGCCCTCAAACGCCGGGCGGCGGGATGATTGTTTTGCGAACCTGCCTTACGCAGGTTCGTCCTCGGCGCTGCTCCTTCGCTTTGCTACGGGCGCCTGCGGGCGCGCGTTCTTTTTTGGCCTACCGCTTCGCTGCTTGAGGCGTTCTTGTCCGCCTACCGCTTCACCTTTGCCGCGCTCGCTTTGCTCCCATGCTTGCTCTTCTATGCGCAGCGCACTAATCGCGCTTCCATGGACTTTGCGCATATCCCTCATCCCTCGCCCACGCCCGCCGATGCCCGCGCCGCGCTGATTGCTGATCCCGGCTTTGGCACGGTGTTTTCCGATCACATGGTGGTGATCGATTATGACGAGGCAAAGGGCGGCTGGCATCAGGCGAGCCTTGGGCCGCGGGTCGCGATCCCGCTCGATCCGGCGGCGGCTGTGCTGCACTACGCGCAGGAAATTTTCGAAGGCATGAAGGCCTATCGCCAGCCCGATGGGTCGATGGCGCTGTTCCGGCCTGACGCCAATGCGCGCCGTTTCAACGCCAGCGCTGATCGGCTGGCCATGCCGCATCTGCCCGAAGACCTGTTCCTTGAAGCCGTACGGCAACTCCTTAGCGTTGATGCGGACTGGTTCCCGGCGGTCGAAGGCGGCGCGCTCTATCTGCGGCCCTTCATGATCGCCACCGAGGCGTTCCTGGGCGTGCGTCCGGCCAAGCAATACAAGTTCATCGTGATCGCATCGCCTGCTGGCAATTACTTCAAATCGGGCGCCAAGGCGGTGAGCATCTGGATTTCCGATTACACCCGTGCAGCCCCCGGCGGGACGGGCGCTGCCAAATGCGGCGGCAATTACGCGGCAAGCCTCGTGCCCACCGGCCAAGCCTTTGCCCAAGGCCACGATCAGGTGCTGTTCCTTGATGCGGTCGAACGCAAATGGGTCGAAGAACTGGGCGGCATGAACCTGTTTTTCGTGTTCGATGATGGCCGGGTAATCACCCCGCCGCTCACCGGCACGATCCTGCCCGGCGTTACCCGCGACAGCCTGATGACGCTGCTGGCCGAAGAAGGCCTCAGCGTGTCCGAAGAGATGTATTCTATCGACCAGTGGCGCGAAGATGCAGCCAGCGGCAAGCTGGTTGAGGTGATGGCCTGCGGCACGGCGGCGGTGGTGACAGCTGTGGGCAAAGTGGCAGGCCATGATGGCGAATTTACCATTGGCGCAGGCGGCATCGGCCAGACCACTGCCAAGCTGCGCGAGAAGCTCGTGGGTATCCAGAAAGGTCTGGTGGCCGACACGCATGGCTGGGTGATGCGGGCTTGATTTCAGTCGCTGCGCTTTACCAGTTCACCCGGTTTGATGATCCTGCGGCCCTGCGCGCGCCCTTGCTGGAGCTGTGCGAAGCGGCGGGCGTCAAAGGCACGCTGCTGCTCGCGCGCGAAGGCATCAATGGGACGATTGCGGGTGAAGCTGAGGGGCTGGAGGCAGTGCTTGCCGCGATCCGCGCCCTGCCCGGCTGCGCTGCGCTCGATGTAAAATTCTCATCCGCTCCCGAAATGCCGTTTGGCCGGATGAAAGTGCGGCTGAAGCGCGAGATTGTCACCATGGGAGAGCCTGATATCGATCCGGCCCTCAGCGTCGGCCACTATGTCGATCCCGCGGACTGGAACGCGCTGATCGCTGATCCTGAAACGGTGGTGATCGACACGCGCAATGATTACGAAGTGGCAATCGGCACTTTTGCAGGCGCCACCGATCCCCAAACCGCCTCTTTCCGCGAGTTTCCCGCATGGTTTCGGCGCAATCGCGAGGAACTCCTCAGCGGCAAGAAAAAGGTCGCGATGTTCTGCACCGGGGGCATCCGCTGCGAAAAGTCCACCAGCTTCCTGCGCTCGGAAGGCGTGGAGGAAGTCTATCACCTCAAGGGCGGCATCCTCAAATATCTCGAGGAAGTGCCCGAAGCAGACAGCCTGTGGCAGGGCGAGTGTTTCGTCTTTGACGAACGTGTGAGCATCACCCACGGCCTTGGGCAAGGCACCGCCACGATGTGCCGCGCCTGCGGGCGGGCGGTCTTGCCGGGCGAGGATTGCGCGGCTTGCGGCGCTCCTGAGGCGGCGTGAGCGCGGCTCCCATCCTCTATTCCTTCCGCCGCTGCCCCTATGCGATGCGTGCGCGCATGGCGCTGTGGGTGGCGGGTATTGCGGCGGAATTGCGCGAAGTAAAACTCGCTGCCAAGCCGCCTGAATTGATCGCCGCCAGCCCCAAGGCGACCGTACCGGTGCTGGTGCTCTCTGACGAACAAGTTATTGACGAAAGCCTTGAAATCATGCGCTGGGCCTTGGCGCAGAATGACCCGGAGGGCTGGCTGGCGGGCGAGGATACAGCGCTGATCGCAGCCAATGACGGCCCCTTCAAGCACCATCTCGACCGCGCCAAATATCCCAGCCGCTATGAGCCAGACGGCGTGGACCACCGCGCCGCCGCGCTCGCGCTGTTGCTGCCGTTGGAGGAGCGCTTGGCAGACCAAGCCCACTTATGCGGGCCGCGCCGTAGCCTCACCGACATCGCGCTGTTTCCCTTCATCCGGCAATTTGCGCACAGCGACCGGGACTGGTTCGCCGCCCAACCCCTGCCGCGCCTTTCCGCATGGCTCGAAGGCCATATCGCCAGCGATCTGTTCGCCGCGATCATGCCCAAATTTGCGCCGTGGCAAGCAGGCGATACGCCGATTATCTTCGGCGGCTAGGCGAGCCCTTCCCTGAAGGCATCAATCAGCCAGCTTGCCGCAGGGCCAAGCCGCGCGTCACGCCGCCACAACGCCGACAGCCGATATTGCGCGCCGGGCTTTTCGGGCAGGTCAAGCTCGACCAAGCGCCCTGCCGCCAGATCGCCTGCAATCATGTGGCGCGGCATATTGCCCCAGCCCAGCCCTTCGATCAGCAGCGAGTGCTTGGCCCCCAGATCGCCCAGCCGCCATGTGGCGGGGCTCAAAACCGAGAACTCCTGCCCCTCGGTCAGGCGCGAACGGTCGGTCAGCACCAGTTGGAGGTGCTGGCGACTTTCCCCCGGCTGGACCCCTGCGCGCGCCAGTGGGTGCGAAGGCGCAGCGACAGGGACGAGATCAATCTCGCCAATCACTTGCCGCTCCAATTCCGGGTGATCGGCCGTCACCGGCCCGCCGATGGCCAATTGCGCTTCCTTGTCGATGAGGCAGGCCGCAACCGCGCCCAACCCCTCGATATTGAGCGTAAGCGCGACAGTCGGAAACATCCGGCGAAATTCGCCCAGCACGCGCGCGGTCACTTCGCCCGGAACCATCACGTCGATGACAAGGCCAATACTCGCCTCAAGCCCTGCATGGAGCGAACGCGCCTTGGCGAGCAAGGCATCCACTCCGTCGGCAATCCCGTGCGCTTCGGCGAGCAGCCCCTCTCCGGCTGCTGTCAGCACCGGCCGGCGCGAGCCTTCGCGCGCGAACAGGGTCAGGCCAAGCTGCGCTTCCAATTGCGCGATGCCGTAAGACACTGCCGAAACCGCACGCCCCATCGCAGCTGCCGCGCCGCCAAAGCTGCCATGTTCCGCCACGGCGATAAAGATACGCAGCTGATCGAGAGTGGGTTCGCCGAGTTTCATCGCGGCTTATGTTCGGATCATCTGAACATTTTGGCAAGTTTTATCGCACTTATCCGTTCGAACTTTCGCGCCTATCTGGCGTTCAACACTCGAACCCAGGAGGCACGACATGATCGAACTTCGCCCCTTTGAAAGCCTTGGCGCGGCCAATCACGGTTGGCTTGATGCGCATCATCACTTCTCCTTTGCCAATTACCACGATCCCGCCCGCGTCCACTGGGGCGCGCTCAGGGTGTGGAATGATGATCGCATTGCGCCCGGCACTGGCTTTCCGACCCATCCCCATTCCGACATGGAAATCATCACTTATGTCCGCACAGGCGCGATCACCCACCGCGACAGCATGGGCAATGAAGGCCGCACCGAAGCGGGCGATGTGCAGGTGATGAGCGCGGGCAATGGCGTGCGCCATTCGGAATATAATCTGGAAAACGAGGACACCACCTTGTTCCAGATCTGGATCATACCCGACACCCGCGGCGGTGAGCCGAGCTGGGGTGCGCGCCAGTTCCCCAAGGATGCGCGCGCGGGCGCTTTCGTCCCGCTCGCAAGCGGGGTGGCGAATGATAATGATGCGCTGAAAATTCGCGCCGATGCCCGCGTGCTGGGCGCGACCATCCGGGCAGGCGAAAGTGTGACTTACACGCCGCGTTCGGCTGATCGCCACCTCTATCTTGTCCCTGCCACGGGCAAGATCCGCATCGACGAGGTCGAAGCCAAGGCGCGCGACGGCATCGCCATCACCCAGATGGCCGAGGTCACCATCACGGCGCTTGAAGACAGCGAAGTGGTGCTGGTCGACGCTGCTTGATCCGATCCTCTAGGAGCCGGCCGGCTGCTCTCCCTCCCCGGCCGGCTCCACCCCTTTTTCACCACGCTTTTCAAGGAGCACTTTTCATGGCCAATCTTCTCTACATCACCACCAGCATCAACGGCGCAGACGGCGTCTCGCGCGGGTTTGGCGACAAGCTCGCCAATGGCCTTGCCGCAAAGCTGGGCGCAAACCTTGTCACCCGCGATCTGGCCGCCAATGATCTACCCTATGTCAGCGCCGAACGTTTTGGCGCGAACCTGACGCCTGCGGCTGAACGCACCCCCGAGCAGGCAGAACTGGCCGCGATTGCCGACAAGCTGATTGCAGAATTGCAGGATGCCGACACCATTGTGATCGCCTCACCGATCTACAATTTCGGGCCGCCCGCCACGCTCAAAGCATGGGCCGATCTGGTGGCGCGTGCGGGCACGACTTTTCAATACACCGCGACCGGCCCGGAAGGCCTGCTCAAGGGTAAGAAGGCCTATCTCGCGATTGCCTCAGGCGGCACGCCCGTGGGCGCGGATTTCGACTTCATGAGCCGCTGGCTGACCTTCTTCCTCGGCTTCCTTGGCATCAGCGATGTGACGATCATCGCCGCTGATGGCATTATGGGCGAAGGTGCAGAAGAAAAGATCGCCGCGGCCCACGCCAAGGTCGCCGAATTGGTGGATTGAACCCGCCTCAAAATCTGGCCTCAAAATCTGGCCTTAAAATCTGGAGCGCACCAGCAACGGCTTGAACAGCTTGCTGCTGGGGCGCACCACGATCACCGCCACGCCGACCATCGCCAGCGCTCCGCCCGCCAGCAAGGGCCAGCCGATGGCATCGCCGGTCAGCCATGCGCCAAAAGCAATCGTCAGCAGCGGGGTCAGCAGCGTCAACGGCACGACGAGATTGGCGTCATGGCGTTGCAGAATGCGAAAATAGGCCGAATGCGCGCCGACCGATACGATCAACCCGGCAAACAGCGCACACAGCGCAACGGGCACCGGATTGGCCTCGAAAGCGGCGATCTGCCCGCTTTCGAACACAAGCGTTGCCGGAACCAGCGCCGCGAGTGAAACCACCGCCGCCCAAGCCTGAAGCCGCACGGCATCGAGCGTGATCGTCTTTACAAACACCGAACCCAGCGCTCCCACCACCGCCGATCCCAGCACCAGCACAAGGCCGGTAATGCTGCCCGCTGCCGAAGGGCTGCCCATCGCCAGCAAGACGCCGCCCAGCGTCAAGCCCATGCCGAGGCCGCGCCGCCAGCCGACTTTTTCACCCAGAAACACAACGGCAAAGAGCACCGCGAGCGGCGCCGATGAGAGATTAACAATCCCCGCGGCTGAGGGCGTTGCCGTCTTAAGCCCGGCAAACAACAGCGCAAAACTCCCCCCGCTGATGGCAAATCCGATCAACAACACGCGCAGCAGTTGCTTCGGCAAGGGCCGCAAGAGCGGGAACAGCACCACCACAACCAGCATCGAGCGCAGCACTGTGTAAAACAAGGGCGGCACGCCCAACTCATCGACTGCCAACTTGCTGACAACAATGTTGAGCGCCCAAGCCATGTTGCAGGCCATCAGCACCGCAATGGCCGATAACGGCAGCGGAGCGGACATATCAGGACAAATCTGGCAGGGTCGCGGCGATTTCCGGCGGCAGGCCAGCACGCAATTCCTCGCGCCACACGGCTGCCACCGCATCAGATGGTGCGCGCCAGTCACCGCGCGGGCTTAACGCGCCTGCCGAGGAGACTTTGGGCCCATTGGGCATGGCGCTGCGTTTGAACTGCGAGAAGCCAAAGAAGCGCGCGCAGAATTTGTCGAGCCAGCTTGCGATGATCGCCAGATCATATTCGCGCTTCTCATCATCGGGGAAGCCTGCCGGCCACAACCCGCATTCGCGCGCTCTCCAGGCGTGCCATCCCAGAAACGCGACTTTGGAGGGACTTTGCCCATAGCGGATAATGTGGTGGAGGAAAAAGTCATTGAGTTCATAAGGCCCAATGATGCTCTCGGTCGACTGAATCGCGCCATCTGCGCCCGGCGGCACCAGTTCAGGGCTGATCTCGGTTTTCAGGATTGCGCCGAGCACATCGCTGCAGACATCGGTGAACTGACCGGTCGTGATCACCCAGCGGATAAGATACTGGATCAGCGTCTTGGGGAGCCCTGCATTGATGCCATAATGGCTCATCTGGTCGCCCACGCCATAGGTGCACCAGCCCAGCGCCAATTCACTGAGATCGCCCGTCCCCAGCACAAAGCCGCCATGCTGGCCGGCTAGGCGGAACAGGTAATCGGTTCTGAGGCCGGCCTGCACATTTTCAAACGTCACATCGTGCACTGGCTCGCCATCAGCAAAAGCGTGGCCGATATCGGCCAGCATCCGCTGCGCCGCGGGGCGGATGTCGATCTCGCCTGCGGTGATCTCCATCACCTCCATCAGGCGGTGGGCGTTGCCGCGCGTGTGTTCGGAGGTGCCGAAGCCCGGCATGGTATAGCCGCGAATGAAAGTGCGCGGCAGGCCCAGCCGATCACAAGCCTTGGCCGCGACGATCAGCGCATGGGTCGAATCAAGCCCGCCCGAAATGCCGATCACGAGGCTTTTCGCGCCCGTCGATTGGATACGCCGCATCAGCGCATCGACCTGAATGTTGAACGCCTCGTAGCAGTCCTCGTCGAGCTTCTCACGCCTATCGGGCACAAAGGGAAAGCGCGGGACCGGACGGACTAGGCCTTTGTCGCGAGGCGCGCTCGCGTGTTCAAACACCACCTTGCGATAAGTGTCCTCAGGATGCCCCGCTGCCTCGGCTGCGTCAGCGAAAGTCTGGTTGCGCAGGCGTTCGGCAGCAATGCGCGCGGTGTCGATATCGACGGCGCACAGTTCGGGCGCGAGATCGAACCGGGTGCTTTGGGCTACCAGATCGCCCAGCTCGTATATCACCCCCTGCCCGTCCCATGCCAAATCGGTGGTGCTCTCGCCGTGCCCGCTGGCCGAATAGGCATAGGCACAGATGCCGCGGCTGGCGCTGGCGCGGCAGTGGAGGTGGCGATCATCGGCACGCCCAATGGTCACAGGTGAGGCAGAAAGATTGCACACGATCAGCGCGCCAGCGAGCGCGGCCAGCGTGCCGGGCGGCAGGGGTGCCCAGAAATCCTCGCAGATCTCGATGCCGAAAACAAAGCCCGGCAGATTGCCAGCGGAGAAAATCAGATCGGTCCCGAAAGGCACCTCCTCGCCCGCCACGCCAATCCACAGATCCACGCAGCCGCGACCATGAGCAAAATAGCGCTTTTCATAGAATTCGCGGTAGTTCGGCAGATAGCTCTTGGGCACAACCCCCAGCACCTGTCCGCCCGCGATCACCACCGCACAATTGTAAAGCTTGCCAGCCCGGCGCAAGGGCGCCCCCACCACCAGCACAGGCGTCAGATCAGCGCTAGCCGCCACCAGTTCCGCTAAAGCCTGTTCAACACGATCAAGCAGCGCTGCCTGCAGCAGCAGATCATCAATCGCGTAAGACGATAGCGTGAGTTCGGGATAGACCACCAGATCAACCCCGGCCTTATGTGCACGGCCTGCCTCGGCGAGAATCCCCGCCAGATTATGCGTCACGTCGGCCGTCCGGCTGGCAGGCGTGGCGGTCGCCACCCGGACAAAGCCGTGGGCATGGGCATCGTAAAAGCTGTGCGTCTCGCTGGTCATGGCTCGCCTGTGCGCTATGAGATATGCCCCTAGCGGTTAATTTCGCCTGTTCCTATAGCCTCGCTGCAATCCAAATCGTCCGCCAAGGAGCCCTGTATGGCCGATGCCACCTATATCCCCCCCAAGGTCTGGAGCGCTGAGACAGTTTCAGGCGGCCGGTTCGCCAACATCAACCGGCCAACCGCAGGCGCACGCGAGACCCGCGATCTGCCGGTGGGCAAACATCCCTTGCAGCTTTATTCGCTCGCCACGCCCAATGGGGTGAAAGTGACGATCCTGCTCGAAGAATTGCTAGAATTGGGACACGCAGGCGCCGAATATGATGCATGGACGATCAACATCAGCGAAGGCGAACAATTCACCAGCGGCTTTGTAAGCGTAAACCCGAATTCCAAGATCCCTGCCCTGCTCGATCGCAGCGGGCCAGAGCCGTTCCGCGTATTCGAATCGGGTGCCATCTTGATGCACCTTGCTGAAAAATTCGGGGAATTTCTGCCGGTTGACGCGGCGCGGCGCGCGGAGACCTTAAGCTGGGTGTTCTGGCAAGTGGCAAGCGGCCCCTTCATCGGTGGTGGCTTTGGCCATTTCTACGCCTATGCACCGGAAAAATACGAATATCCGATCAATCGCTATGCGATGGAGACCAAGCGGATTTTCGATGTCGCAGACCAGCGGCTAGCGCACAGCCGGTACCTCGCCGGAGATGAGTACACGATCGCCGATATCGCCAATTTCCCTTGGCTTGCCCCCTTCACCACCGGCGACATCTACAACGACGCAAAAACGTTCCTCAGCATCGATGACTACACACACGTCAAGCGCTGGGTCGACGAGATCGCCGCGCGGCCCGCCGTGCAACGCGGACGAATCGTCAACAAGACATGGGGTGATGAACAAACGCAGTTGAGAGAACGCCACTGCGCTGCCGATTTCCTAGGCAAGCGTTTGGGCTGAAAATTGTCACCACAAGCTTGCGTCTTTTGCGCTTCACATTTGTTCTCGGGCCGCTATAGAGCGCGGCTCTTGCTGGGGCGTAGCCAAGCGGTAAGGCAGCGGTTTTTGGTACCGCCATGCGAAGGTTCGAATCCTTCCGCCCCAGCCAGCATCCTAAAAGCGTTGTTTTTGAGGGGGTAAACGGACCCGCTGGGACTCTGTGTGCCCGCTTTGTGTGCCCGTTTTGAAGAGAGTCACCAAACAGGCAAGAGGAAGTCGTCATCCACCGGGACGCAGCCGTATCTTGATTCTTTCAAGACCGAAAAACTGGGGTCCGCATTGTAGGGCGCGGCAATTTTCTCACAGGCAGCGAGGTTATCTGGCTGGCCATGGACTGTTAAAAGCCATGCGCGCCCGCTCCTATTTCTCACGATCAGCGCGTAGGGCGTTCCATTCGTATCGGGCTTGTTCTGGTATGTCTTCGCAAGTCGGCTCTCGAAATCATTATAGGCATCGATCCCAGATGAGTCCTTGCAACTGGCGAGGGTAAGCAGCGCCACCAGAGCCAATCCCACACCAGACCCGCGCATAATTCACCCTCGATCCTGCCCGTCTTACAGGAACACAACCGGCCCCGCCGGTCTTCACCACCAGAAACGAAAAACGCAGAACGCAGGAACCGAGCGGCCCCCTCACGCCCCCGCACAGTACCGCTTCACAGTGGCCTGCGAGAGACCGAACTGGTGAGCCGTCTGGGTGATGCTTGCGCTGTTTGCCTTGCGCCGCGCCTTCACCGCTGCTGCATCCGCTGCAAAGGGCCTGCCAAGGCTTTGCTTGCCCTTGTGGGTCTTGCCGGTGGCCTTAAGGGTCTCTAGTGGTTCGAACGCGACGTAAGAATCCGGCCTCGCGCAGGGTCTGCTGTCAAGAAAATTGTTTTATAAGAGCGGATTAACGAGCGAACCCTAGCCGAGCTTCCGGGAGCGCAACGTCAGAATCAATCCACTAGGGCCACTTGCCGTCCTGAGGCAGTGCGCTCGGCAATCCGGCGGCGTTCCATCTCTGCCACCTGCGCCAGCACTGCAAGAATAAACGCCGGCAACCCGCGGGCGATAAGCGGTCTGAGGGTTTGCTCGCCTTGCAACAACAAGTGCGCATGAGACATCGTGACATTGCCTGAGGCAGACGCTAAGTGGCAGCGACAATGCTAGCCTTGCGCGCCCTGATCCGTAATCATTCCCGGCTTACGCTGGTGCTGCTGGCGCTTGCGCTGGTGGTGAAGGCGGCGGTTCCGGCCGGGTTCATGCTTTCGGCGGGCGGCGATCGCCTGCTGACGGTGACGATCTGCTCTGAGGCCACCGGCATTCCCGAGCAGGTCGAGATAGTCATACCGGGCAAGAAAGACACGGGCGGCGATCATTCCAAGGCGGCTGACAAGGGCCAGCCCTGTGCTTTTGCAGGCCTTGGCCACGCAGCGCTTGGCGGGGCTGATCCGGTCCTGCTCGCCGCAGCTTTGGCTTTTATCCTGCTGGTTGGGCTTGCCCCGCTCCACGCGCCGCGCCGCCGCGACCTGCCCTTTTTGCGCCCGCCGCTGCGCGGGCCGCCTGCTTCGGCCTGACACCCTGAACCCTTTGTGTCGGTAAGCCCGGCTGCGCACCTCATGTGGCGCAGCGGGCTGTCGGAGCCTTTTTCATGTATGCCATTCATAGCTGCCCGCCGGGGCAGCCAGACGCGGGCCATCCCGTGTCGCCTGCCACAACGGGTGGGCTCGTCCTGCACTTGCAGGAAAACCGCTCGCACCTCTCGGCAGAGGCGCGCGCTGCTTTCACCGTTCTGATCGGCCTGTTTCTGGTCGTTACCATTCTGCCAGCCTTGCGCGGGCAATGGCTGCTGCCGCTTTTCGCAATTGGCGCTGTGGCGCTGCTCGTCGCTGTTCTCGACTGGCATCGCCGTTCGCAGCCTGCTGCCGAATGGCTGGCGATCGACGGCGGGCGGCTGCTGTGGCGCAGCATCACCCACCCCACGATCGAATGGCCGGTGCGCGGCACGCGCCTTGTTTGCGACGAGACTGTGCCTGCGCGCCTGCGCCTCTTTCTCTCTCACCACGGGCGCCGGATCGAGATCGGTGCCTGCCTTGCTTTGGAAGAAAAGCGTGCGCTCGCCCCCCTGATCGCGCGCGAGCTTGCCGCTGCCTGCCCCCTTTTATCCGAGGAGAATTCCCGATGATCCGCACTTTATCTGTCGCCGCTGCCCTCGTCAGCACTGTCGTCCTTGCAGGCTGCAACGCTGCGCCCGAGGCCGAGGCACCCGCCGCCACCGAAGCCGCAGCCAGCGCGATTGCGATCACCGCGCCGTGGTCGCGTGAGACATCTGAAGGCCAGAAGGCAGGCGGCGCTTTCATGATGATTGCCAACACCGGCAGCGCTGCTGATCGTCTGATCGGCGGCGCGAGCCCGGTCGCCGTAAGGGTCGAGATCCACACCATGGTGATGGACGGCGATGTGATGCGGATGCGCGAGCTTGAAGACGGGCTCGAAGTCCCCGCAGGCAGTGAAGTGCTGCTCAAGCCCGGCAGCTTTCATGTGATGCTGATGGATCTGAAAGAGCCGCTCAAGGCGGGCAAGAAGGTGCCACTGACGCTGACCTTTGAAGGCGCAGGCCCCGTCGAAGTCGCACTCGAGGTGCAGAGCGCAGGCGCGATGGGACATGGCATGGGCGGCGGGCACGCGGGCCATGAGTGACCCCTTCCCCGAAGCCGAACCCGAGCCTTCGCCCGAACGCACTGCCGAAGGGCTCAAGACGCTGCGGCTGATGCTGTGGCTGCTGGTCGCGCTGGTGGTGGGCGCAGGGGCTATCGTGATGCTGGCGCCTGACCGCACGCCGCCTGCCGGAAATGGCGCCTATCCCGACACCATCGGTGGGCCCTTTGCGCTGACCGCGCCTGATGGCACGCGTGTCACCGATGAAACGCTCAAGGGCAAGCCCTTTGCGATCTTCTTCGGCTTTACCCGCTGCCCCGATGTGTGCCCCACCACGCTCTCGCGCATGGCGCAGTGGCGCGGGCAAATGGGCGCCGATGGCGACAAGTTCCAGATCGTCTTTGTCTCGGTCGATCCGGACACCGACAGCCCGGCCGACATTGGTCGCTATGTCGATTTGTTCGGCACCCCGATCCTTGGCCTGACAGGCACGAATGAGGAGATCGACGCAGCGGTGCGCGCCTACCGCGCCTTTTACCAAAAGGTGCCGACAGCTGCCGGCGACTACACCATCGATCACACCGCCAGCGTCTATCTGATGGACGCAGACGGACGCCTCCAAGGCATCATCTCCTACGATGAAACCAACACAAATGCCCTCGCCAAGCTCAAGCGCTTGGTGGGGTAAGCCAGCTATAAACAGGAAAGACTTATGAAATTCTCAGACCTTGAGGGCTTGCCGCTCGTCCGTTCCAGCCGCGCAGGCTTGCGCGCTTCAGCAGCCAGCCTTGTCGCCTGCGCTGCAGCCTTGGCAAGCCATCCTGCCTATGCCGAAAGCGCCGCCGATGCCGAGGCCGATGCTAGCGTGCTTGCCGATGAAGCTATGAATGCCGATGACCAGATGGTTGATCGCGCAAACCAGATTGTGGTGACCGCCGGACGGCGCGAACAATCGATCGACAATGTGCAGGCCACCATTTCGGTGGTGACCCGCGAGGCGATGGACACCTTTCAGGGCACCAGCGTCACCGAAGCGCTGCGCATGGTGCCAGGCGTTGATGCCCGCACCAGCGGGGCGAATATGTCGGTCACCATTCGCGGCTTTATTCCCAATGCCGGAACCAGCGTGCTGCTATTGTTCGATGGCGTGCCGCGCACCGGAAAATACGGCATAACCAATCTCAACAATTTCGCACCGGAAGATGTTGAACGGATCGAAGTGGTGCGCGGCCCGATGTCGGCGCTTTACGGGGCCAATGCGGCAGGCGGCGTTGTCAATGTGATCACCCGCGCGCCGGGCGAAGGGCCCACGTTTCGCGGCACGGCAACCTTTGGCGCGACTGGCGATGGGGATCGCGCCGGGGTAATCCTGTCAGCCGCCAGCGAGTTTCAGACCGGCGCGGTCGGCCATCGGCTGTCGGTGTGGCATCGCGGGGCCGAAGCCTTCAGCTTCAACAGCGGAGTGGCCGACGATGATCTTTCCGGCATCAACCGGCTGTCGCTGGATTATTCGGGCGCGGTTGATCTGGGCGGGCATCGCCTGCGCGCCAATCTCCAACGCTTCCGCCAGCGCGATGAGCGCGGCGGGGCGCGAGCCACGCGTCCGGGTGGCCCACTGGTGGAATATACCGCCTTTGAAAACGAGGATCTCACCCATGTCAGCCTGCAATATGCAGGCGATGTGGGGCCGGGCCTTTTGTCCTTCGATGCCGGGTTCAACCGGTCTGATGGGGTAACCAATCGCAGCTTTCCCGGCCCTGATGAAACCACCCGCTTCGATCAATTGGTGGGCGAAGGGCGCTATGCACTCGATCTTGGCAATCATGCGCTGATTGCAGGGGCCGGCGTGTGGCACGACACACTCGACATCAGCATCAACACGCAAACCGCCAAGCGCACCAACGCCTTTGCCTATGTGCAGGACGAATGGCGAGCGACCGATCAGATCACGGTGACGCTCGGCGGGCGGGTTGACGATTTCACCTTGTTCGGCACGGTGTTCAATCCGCGCGCCTCAATCGGCTGGCGGGATGCACGCAGCGGCCTGTTTGCCCGCGCAGGCTATGGCGAGGCGTTTCGCGCGCCCACTTCGCTCGAAAACTTCTCGCGCTTCCTGCGCGGTCGCTTCATCATCGAAGGCAACCCTGATCTTCGTCCCGAGCAGACCCGCACGATTGAAACCGCAGTGGGCTGGAGCGGCAGCCAGGCGCGCGTTGAGGTGGTCTATCACGACAACAAGATCCGCGATCTGATCGAAGTCCTGCCCACCGGTCAGATCATCACCGGACTGATCCAGCAGCAATACACCAATCGCGGGCGCGCCGAGATCCGCGGCATCGAGGCGATGGGCGAATTGCGACCGGCACGCTGGCTGCGCTTTGATCTGACCTATGAATGGCTTGAAGCGGTCGATGCTGCGACCAAGGACCGGCTGATTGGGCGCTATGAACACGCGGTGCGTGCGCAGGCCGTGGCCGACGCTGGCCCGGTGCGAATGCTGGGCCGGATGCGCGGCTTGTTCAACCTGTGGGCGCCTGATCCGGCTGTTCGTGGCAGCAGGCCGTTCAACTCCGATTACATCGTCACTGATCTCAACGTCGAATGGGCGGTGAACCGCAACTGGCGCATCGCGCTGGGGGTCGACAACCTGTTTGATGAACGCGTGCCGATCAATTTCAGCAGCGTGGGCAACATCGAAGACCCGCCGGGGCGCTATTTCTACGCCACTTTGCGCGCGGCCTATTGAGGATGAGGACAGCCAGCATGAAAGAACTTGCCAATCCATCTGATCGGGCCCGGCAGGCGTTGCAGCTGCGGGCCGCGTGGGAGGAGCTCAAGGCGGCGCATCACCATCTTCATTCGCCGCAGGCTGCTGCGATGCTCGGCGTGCCGGAGGGCGCGCTGACCGCCTGCCGGGTGGGTGACGGGGCCACCCGGCTTGCTGCCGAACCCTTTGCGCTGCTCGCCCCGATTAGGCAGTGGCGCCGTGTGCTGATCGCCCATGGCAGCGCGGCGGGCGTTAGCCTGCTGATTGGCGAGATCGCCGACATCACGCAAACCGGCGATTGCATCCGCCTCACTGGTGCGCATATCGACATGGCGTTTTCCGCTGCCTCGGTGGCCCATGCCTTCTGGTTCATCGAACAGGATGAGGCCCATGGCCGCACCCGCTCGCTCCAATTCTTTGATGCAGAAGGGCGCGATGTGCTCAAGGTGTTGATTATGCATCGCACCGCCGCAACCGGGGCCGAGGCGCATTTTGCGCCCTTCACGCACCCCGATCAGACGCCGGGCGGCGAGTTTACCGGCATCCTCCCGGCTGACCGCTTCAGCCCCGATCGCAGTGTTGCGGGTCTGGCCGAGCCGCTTGCCGCAAACCCGTCCGAGCTGTTTGCAGCGACAATCATGGCCTTGCCGCAAGCCGGGGAAGCGGTGCGTCTTACCACCTACAGCGACAGCGCGCAGCAAACCGCGATCGGCTGCGTCAGCCATGTCCGGCGCGATGAACGCATGGTGCATATCCATGAACAGGACATCCGGATGCATTTGCGCCCCAATGGTGTGGATGGCGCTTGGGCGGAACGCACAGGCGGCGCGGTCAGCGCGCTGATCTTCACGAATGAAGGTCGCAAGGCTGCCGAGCTGCGCCCCGCGCCCGATCTTACGTCCGCCGCTCGCGCAAGCTGGGGGTGCTGGGCTGAAAACCTTTTTGCAACAGGTGCATCATGAACCGGATTTTCGCCTTTATTGCCGTGCTGGCGGCCTTCGCGCTGCCGCTTTCTCCAGCGCGCGCTGAGGAACGCTATGTCGTCACCGCCTCGTGGCTGGCAGAGATTTTTGTCGAACTGGGCGCCAGCGATCAGATCGTCGGCACTGGCGGCGGCATGGATCATTTGAAGCCGCTTGCGGGCAAACCGCGCCTGCCGGGTTTTCGGCAGACCTCGGCGGAATCGGTGCTGGCCTTGAAGCCCACTACACTGGTTTCAACCACCGACGTGCTCGATCCTGCGGTGGCCGCACAGCTGCGCAAGGCGGGCGTCAAAGTGCAACTGTTCGAGCCTGAGCCGACCCTTGCCGCCATTGAACGGCGCATCCGCAAGGTCGCGGCCATGACCGGGCGGCGTGAGCGCGGCGAGCAGGTGGTGGCAAAGTTCCGCGCAGATATGGCATCGGCCCGCGCGCTGGTGGCCAAGGCGAAAACCAAGCCGCGCGGATTGTTCATCCTGTCAGGCGGACGCCGCCCGACGCTGGTGGCAGGGCGCGGCACGGGACCGGCCAATCTGATCGAGCTGGCAGGCGGCATAAACGTCGCCACCGGCTTTGACGGGTTCAAGCCGATGAGCCAGGAAGTGATGGTGGCCGCTGCCCCGCAGTTCATTCTGGTCAACAAGGATGGGCTGGAGATGAAAGACGGGGTGCCGGTGGCCATGGCGGCGCCCGGTGCACAGCAAACCCCGGCATGGCGCAATCGCCGGGTGATCTCGCTGCCGGGCGAATATCTGCAAGGCTTTGGTATTCTGACACCCAAGGCGATCCGCGCGCTGGCGCTGCAACTGCATCCTGATCTTGCAGGCAAGCGCTAGATGCTGCGCCATCATCCCCGCGCTGCTCTGCTGCTGGCAGCTGCGCTGCTTGCCGTCACCGCAATTGGCGCGCTGGGCGCTGGCGCTGTCCAGATTGCGCCGGGCGAGGTGGTCGGCTGGATCGGCTGGAAGCTCGGCCTCGGCGGAACGGCGCCGGACGACATGACCGATGCCGTGCTCGGCGCGGTGCGGGTGCCGCGGGTGATGATGGGCATGGTGGCAGGCGCAGGCCTTGCGGCAGCAGGGGTGCTGATGCAGGCGTTCTTTCGCAATCCGCTCGCTGATCCGGCGCTGATCGGGGTGGCGAGCGGCGGCGCGCTGGGCGCGGTGGCGATCATCGTGCTGGGCGCTACCCTTTTTGAGGGGCTGGTCGGCCTGCTGGGAGCGCTGGCTTTGCCGCTGGCGGCCTTTGCAGGCAGCCTGCTGACAACCCTGCTGGTCTATGGCCTAGCCCGGCGCGACGGGCTGGTGGATGCCAGCACCATGTTGCTGGCCGGAATTGCCGTCAACGCGATTGCCGCGGCCGGCATTGGCCTTCTCACTTTCATCGCCACCGATACCCAGTTGCGCAATCTCACCTTCTGGACGCTGGGCAGTTTGTCGGCAGCCGATTGGGGGGCCTTTGCCACGGTGGCCCCGGCGGTGCTGGCAATTCTGGTGGCGGTGCCAGTGCTGGCAGGTCCGCTCAACGCGCTGCTTTTGGGGGATGCAGAAGCGCGCCATCTCGGCATCCGTGTCGAGCCTTTGAAACGGCTCATTCTGGTGCTGACTTGCGTGGCGGCAGCGGCGGTGGTGTCAGCGGCGGGCGTGATCGGCTTTGTTGGCCTGATCGCACCGCACCTGGCGCGGCTGATGGTGGGACCCGATCACCGCTTCATGCTGCCACTGGCGGTGGTGCTGGGCGCGGTGCTGCTGCTCGCTGCCGATACGCTGGCGCGCATTCTGGTGGCACCTGCCGAATTGCCTTTGGGTGTGCTGACAGCTCTGGTGGGCGGGCCGCTGTTCCTGTGGCTGCTGCGCCGTGCGAGAGGAACCCTGTTTCATGCTTGATGTGCAAGGTCTTGGCGTCACCCGCGATGGCTGCAACCTGGTGCGCGATGTCTCTTTCAAGGTGGAAAGCGGGGAATTCGTTGCGCTGGTTGGCCCCAATGGTGCAGGCAAATCCTCTTGCCTTAAAGCGATTACCGGCGAATGGCCCGCTCACGGCGAGATCATCATTGCCGGCAAGCCGCTCAGCCAATGGCGCGCTGCTGATCTCGCGCTCAGGCTGGCGGTGATGCCGCAAAGTCCGAGCTTGCGGTTTGATTTTCTGGTGCATGAAGTGGTGATGCTGGGGCGTTTGCCGCACCGCTTTGCCGGCCGCCCCGAAGAAGATCGCGCAGCGGCGGCGCGGGCGCTTGCGGCGGTCAATCTCGATCACCTGAAGGATCGGCGCTACCTTGGCCTTTCGGGCGGAGAGCGCCAGCGCGTCCAGCTTGCACGGGTGTTGGCGCAGGCCGACAGCGGCGATGATGCAGGCCAACTGCTGCTGCTTGATGAGCCAACCTCAGCGCTCGATCTTGCCCAGCAACAAACCGCCCTCGCCGCTGCCCGGCGCCATGCCCGCGCAGGCGGGGCGGTGCTGGCAGTGCTGCATGATCTCAATCTTGCCGCCGTGTTCGCCGATCGTTTGCTGGTCCTCAAGGAAGGCCAGATCGTCGGGGAAGGTCCGCCTCAGCGCGTCCTGCAATCATCGCTGATCGAGCAATGGTATGGCTGCAAGGTCGAGACCGCGACCACCCTCAGTGGCCGCATCGCCACGCTTGCACTTGGGCAAGGCTGGCCAGGATGAATCGGGCGCAAGCCAGACACGCTGAGCGCAGGTAAAACGCCGAGGCGTGAGCAAGCTCAGACCCGTCTTAGGACAAGATTCCGGATTTCGCTCATATCTTCCATGGCAAAGCGCACGCCTTCGCGGCCAAGCCCTGAATCCTTCACGCCCCCATAGGGCATGTTGTCGACCCGGTAACTGGGCACATCATTGATGACGATGCCGCCGACATCAAGCCGGTCCCACGCGTCGAACATCTGGAACAGGTCGCGGGTGAAAATGCCCGCCTGAAGCCCGAATTTGGAATTGTTGACCTCGTCCAGCGCCTCATCGAAGTGGCCGAACTTCTGGAGGATGGCGAGCGGCCCGAAGGCTTCCTCGTTTTTCGCCTTGGCATCTTCCGGCACATTTTCGAGCAAAGTCGCCTCCAGCATATTGCCGCGGGTGAGACCCCCGCCGCACAGCAGGCTTGCGCCGCCTTCCACCGCTTCATCGATCCAGGCTTTAAGCCGCTCGGCCTCTCCATTCGAAATCATCGGGCCGATAAAGGTGTTGCGGTTCTTGGGATCGCCTGCGACCAGCGTCCGGGTTTTCTCGACCAGCATCGTCTTGAAGGCATCATAGACATCGGCGTGGATCAGGATGCGCTGCACCCCGATGCAGGATTGGCCCGATTGGTAAAACGCGCCGAAGATCACCCGTTCGAGCGCATCGGCAAGGTCTGCATCCTTGTCAATAATCACCGCCGCGTTGCCGCCCAGTTCGAGCACGACTTTCTTCTTGCCGGCCTTGGCCTTCAAATCCCAGCCCACCCCCGGCGAACCCGTGAAGCTGAGCAATTTCAGACGATCATCGACCGTGAACAGATCCGCCCCGTCACGGGCAGCGGGCAGGATGCTGAACGCGCCTTCGGGCAGGATAACGCATTCGGCCAGCACCTCACCCATGATAATCGCGCCCAGCGGCGTGCGGCTGGCAGGCTTCATCACGAAAGGGCAGCCGATTGCAATCGCAGGAGCAATCTTGTGCGCGGCGAGATTGAGCGGGAAATTGAACGGCGAGATAAAGCTGCACGGCCCGATGGGCACGCGCTTCCACATCCCCTGATAGCCCCGCGCGCGCGGAGAAATATCGAGCGGCTGCACTTCGCCATAATTCCGCACCGCTTCTTCGGCAGCGATGCGGAAGGTGTCGATGAGGCGCGTGACTTCGCCTTCTGCATCCTTGATCGGCTTGCCCGCTTCGACACACAGAGCAAAGCTGAGTTCATCAAACCGTTCACGAAAGCGCGCCACGCAGTGCATCAGCACGTCCTGCCGCTCGTAACTCGCCAGCCGCGCCATTGGCTCTGCCGCTTGGCAAGCGCCAGCTATCGCTTCCTCGATCACTTCAGGAGTGGCGAGCGCGGTGCGAAAGGCCACTTCGCCGGTGTATTTGTCGGTCACCGCAAGGTCGGTGTTCGGCTGGGCGGCCTTGTTGTTGAGATAAAGCGGGTAGGTGTCTTTGAGTTGGGGCATTAACGCCTCCTTGGAATTCTATACCTGATTGTCAGCGATGCACCGCGTCCAGACGGCGGGGCGCTGACGATCTCATCGTGACCCGGCCGATAATGCTGATGCATGAGATTACAGCACGTGGGCATGGCGTGCGCGCCTTGCTTTGCAGGCGGATATCCTCCCACCAACCGATGCAGTTCACCCGCATTTACGATGATCGATGACTTGCCCAAGCGCGCCGCTGAGGCGAATTGGGAAGTTAGTTCGCGTTCGAAATCAGCTTTCGTCGGCATGTCGAACCTCTTATAATTCCTTCGACAGCCGCTTGATGTCGTGGTTCAGGATCTGATCGTTCTCGGTGTAATCAACCGGGCAATCGATCAGATGCACTCCGGGCGCGGCGAGGCAATCGGTCAGCACATCGGTGAGGTGTTCGCTTGACGTTACCCGGTGGCCGATGGCGCCATAACTCTCGGCATATTTGACGAAATCGGGGTTGCCATAGGTGAGGCCATAATCGGCAAAGCCCATATTGGCCTGTTTCCAGCGGATCATCCCATAGGCATCATCGCGCAGGATCAGGACAGTGAGATTGAGCCCCAATCGCACCGCGGTTTCCATCTCCTGGCTGTTCATCATAAACCCGCCATCGCCGCAGATCGCCATCACCTTGCGATCCGGGTAAAGCATTGCGCTCATCATGGCGGACGGCAGGCCAGCGCCCATCGTGGCGAGCGCATTGTCGAGCAGCACGGTGTTCGGCAGATAGGCGGTATAGCCGCGCGCGAACCAGATTTTATAAACCCCGTTATCAAGGCAGATGATCCCATCTTCGGGCATCGCCGCGCGCACCTGCGCCACCAGATGCGGCGGGAAGATCGGGAAGCGGGTATCAGCGGCCAGCGGCTCTGTATGGGCAATCTCAGCGGCGCGATATTCGAGCATCCGTTTGAAATCCCAGCGCCCTTGCGGGACGATGTCTTCCTTGATCTGCCAGATCGCGTTGGCGATATCGCCGATCACTTCGACTTGTGGGAAATAGACCGGATCGACTTCGGCGGTCTTGGTTGAAACATGGATCACAATCGGCGGGCTGTCCGACCCGACCGGACCTTCTTCATCATTGCGCATGAAGAAGGGCGGCTTTTCGATCACGTCATGGCCGATGTTGACGATGCAATCAGCATCCTCGATGGCGCGGTGGACGAAATCTCCGGCGGAAAGCGCCGCGCAGCCCAGAAACAGCGGGTGGCGTTCATCGACCACGCCTTTGCCCATTTGCGTGGTGACAAAGGGAATGCCGGTCTTGTCGATGAACTGGCGCAGCATTCGCCCCGTCATCTTGCGGTTTGCGCCTGCCCCGATCACGAGGATCGGCTTGCTCGCCTGTTCCAATGCCAGCACCGCCTGCCGCACCGCTTTTGCCTCTGCCGAAGGGCGCCGGGCAAGCGAAGGGGCAAGCGGACGGCTGGTGGTTTTTTCCTCGGCGATGTCTTCGGGAAATTCGAGATGCACCGCGCCGGGCTTTTCCTCCTCGGCAAGCCGGATCGCCTCGCGAACGCGGCTCGGGATATTGTCGGCGCTGGCGAGCTGGTGAGCGTATTTGGTGATCGGGCTCATCATGGCGACCACATCGAGGATCTGGAAGCGGCCCTGTTTCGATTTCTTGATCGGTTTCTGCCCGGTGATCGCCAGCGTCGGCATTCCGCCAAGCTGCGAATAGGCGACCGCTGTCACCATGTTGGTTGCCCCCGGCCCCAGCGTTGCCAGAAACACCCCGGTTTTGCCGGTGTGCCTGCCATAGGTTGCGGCCATGAACCCTGCGCCCTGTTCATGGCGGGTGAGGACAAGCTTGATCTTGTCGGATTTGGAGAGGCTTTCGAGGAAATCGAGGTTTTCTTCACCCGGCACGCCGAAGATGTATTCAACACCTTCTGCCTCCAGACACTCGATGAACAAGTCGGATGCTTTTTTGGAAACGCCCATGCTTTATATCCCCCCCACTGGATAGCCTCGCACAAGTCGTCACAAATATGCGAGATCAATGAAGCCGGGCCATTAACCCCCAAAGTCCGGCTTTCAGCAGTGCATCATGCCTATCGCAGTCAGCAATGTCTTGCAGAAAGGCGCCATAAACCTGCCAATGGGCTCTAAGCCGTGCCGTAAATCTCGCAAAAAGCCGCCGCGCCGCTAGTCAATCAGCACAAACGGCGCCCACACCCCTGGGCTTGTCTCCAGCCTCAATCCGGTAGTCCCGCGCACCAGCGCCAGTTGCGCCGCCTGCAAGGCCTGCGCCCGGTCAGTGCCTGCCTCGGCTCGGCGCAGGGTTTCAACGGCGAGAAACGCCGCAGCATCATCGCGCACCGGCCAATGTGACAACAACAAGGATCGCGCGCCTGCAAGCTGGAAGGCTCGCGCCAGCCCGCTATAGGTTGCACTGCCCCGACCATCGCCTGCTGCTGTGTTGCAAGCCGACAGGATCACCCAGTCTGCCGCCAGCTCAAGCCCGGCGATCTCCGAAGCGGTGAGCAGGCCATCGTCATCAGGCGATGGGATCTCAGGGGGGGTTAGCACCAATGCGGGCTCTGGTAGCGCGGCCATCTGCCCGCCGACCAGACCATGAGTGGAAAACGCCAGCACACGATAGGCTCCCAGCCCAGCCGCGCGCACCTTCGGTTCGGTAGCGTCCGCGCCGGTGAGAAGCAAAGCCTCTTCTCCCACAAAAGCCTCGCGCATGGCCTCAAGCT
Organism: Erythrobacter sp. SCN 62-14; assembly: GCA_001724215.1. GTDB lineage: Bacteria > Pseudomonadota > Alphaproteobacteria > Sphingomonadales > Sphingomonadaceae > Erythrobacter. The sequence goes on from MEDW01000011.1 coordinate 37,810, forward strand.
CGGCTTGAGAACCGGGCAGAGAGGGCAATGCACGCAAATCCTTGGGGTTGATTGTGACCCCGCGAAGCGACGCCCGCGCTGCGCGGGGCGGAGCAAGCTGCGGCGCTCCGATCCCGGCAAAGCCACTTGCCAAAGCGCGCCCGGCGCGCGCCAGCGGACGCAGGCTGGAACGGATAGTGATGGCATAATCTTCAATCAGATAGCGCCCCGGACGGGTTCTGGCAGGCAGGCGCGACATCAGCACTGCTGGCGGAATCTGCGCCAAAATCCCGCCGGAAGGGAACACCAGGCTCGTCTTGTGCTTGAGCGCGCGTTCGATCTCAGGTGGGAAAAAGCGGGTGTAAAGTTCGTGTGCGGCAGCAGTGTCAAACCCGCCACTGGCAGTCTCGCCCAAGCTTTCATTTTCAAGCGACGTCCGCAGCCGGGCAACCAAGGCTGCGGTTGAATTGAACTGCGAAACTGTTTCCGCCCAGATTGCTCCCGTGCTTGTTACCAGCATGGTCACATTGCGATCCTCAATCGACATCGGCACGATGATCGCCTGATCGTCTCCAAGGCTTGCTTGCGCCTCGGCCAGCGTCATCGGTTTGGGGCGCAAGAATTCAGCATGCCCAGGATAACGCGCGTCAAGTTCCTCCTCTGCCGCTTCGCGGCGCGCAATCGCAGCACTGAGCGCATCTGCCTGAGTCTCGCCCCCTGCGACCTTTGCGCGCACCTCGGCCTCGCTGCGACGCGCATCGCGCACCGCTTCAAGCATGGCGCCGAAACCCTCGGCATCGCCGGGGTAGGACAAGCGCGCCGTCGATAGGGCAAGTTCGCCCAATGTGGCCAGTTGCGCAGCCCGCCAACCATCCTCGATGCGGTTGTTCTTGAGCGCTACCCAACTGAAATTCCTGAACAAGGTGTTGTTACGCGACGCGATCGCCCGAACATCCTGAGCGCGCGCATAGCTATCGAGCAAGCGCGCCTCATTGGCAGCGATGCCTGCCTCCAGCAGCGCCAAGGCCTGTGCAGGAGCGCCCGAACGCGCCTGTGCCAAGGCGATCATGCCTTCGGAAATCACCCGGCCAGGATGATCGGGGGAAAGCTTGGCTGCATGAGCCGGGATCGCCAATTCCGCGAGCCTAAGCGCCTCGGCATCTTCGCCCAGAAGGCTTGCCGCCCGCGCCAGCCGCGCCTGAATGAAGCCCCAGCGCAGATCATCAGGATCAGTCCCTTCCAGTAACGCAAGCCCTTCGCGATAGGACTGCGCAGCCTCGGCCACCCGCCCTTCCCCAAG
>MEDW01000012.1 GCA_001724215.1 Erythrobacter sp. SCN 62-14
TTCGATCTTCGCCCACTGGGCGTCTGTCAGCACATAGCGGTCCATCCCAAGCTTGAATCACAATTCAACCCGCTTGTGAATCCCCACAGGCCCTAGCGCAGGCGCACCGGCACAAAGGCTGGCGGTTGGCCGCGGCGCTGGACCCGCAAGAGGATCGCGTCACGCTTTTCTGTCTTGGCGGCATTCACTTGGGCAAGCAGTGCCTCGACGCTGGCGACATCCTTGTAATTGGCCGACAGGATGATGTCGCCGCGCCTCAGCCCTTTGCGCGCTGCATCTGAATTGGGATCAACCGCGGCAATCACCACGCCCTTAGTATCAGGAGCCACACCAATCGAGCCTGCAATCTGCGGGGTCATGGCCAGCACCTGCACGCCGAGGCTCTTTTCAATCGTTTCGTTCGATTGGCCAGGTGAGACGGGCTCTTCCGAATCGGGATCGAACGTCTGGGCCTGCTGGCGCAGTTCGGCTTCGCTTGGACGCTTGCCGAGCACGGCTGTCACCGAGACACGCTTGCCCTCGCGCAGCACTTCGATCGGCACCCGCGCGCCCGGTTCGAGATTGGCGACGAGGAAGGAGACGCTCTGATCAGGGGTCACATCCTTGCCGTTGATCTTGGCGATGATGTCGCCGGGCTTGAGGCCAGCCTTCGCAGCCGCGCTGTCGTCTTGCACGGTCTGCACAATCTCGCCGCGCTTCTTGGGCAGGCCAAGCGAGGCGGCCAGATCTTCATCCACCGGAGCAAGCCCGACACCCAGAAATCCGCGCTGGATTTCGCGACCGGTCTTCAATTGCTCGACAATCGGTTGGGCGATTTCAGACGGAATCGCAAAGCCGATCCCGACGCTGCCGCCGGTGGGCGAGAAAATCGCATTATTGATGCCGATCACTTGCCCGCGCATATCAAACAACGGGCCGCCCGAATTGCCGCGGTTGATGCTGGCATCGGTCTGGATGTAGCGATCATAGGCGCCGCCCATGCCGGTGTTGCGATAGACCGCAGAGATAATCCCGCTGGTCACTGTGCCGCCGAGGCCGAAGGGGTTGCCAATCGCCACCACCCATTCGCCAACCCGCGACTTGGCCGAATCGCCAAAGGTCACGAAAGGAAATGTCTTGTTGGCCTTGATCTTGAGCACGGCGAGATCGGATGCTGCATCTGCGCCCACCAACTCGGCCTCGTATTCGGTCCCATCCGACAAGGTGACGGTGATCGATTCCAGTTTCGCGCGGTTATCGGGCGCAACAACGTGGTTGTTGGTGACGACAAATCCATCGGCTGAAATGATAAAACCAGAACCCAGCGATTGTGCCTCGCGGGTTTGCGGCTGGCCGCCACCGCGCCGGCTGAACAATTCGGCAAAGGGCGTTCCGGCAAAGGGGTTGTTGTTGACCTCAATGCGCTGTTTGGTTGCGATGTTCACAACGGCAGGCTGCAATTGTTCCGTAAGATCGGCAAAGCTGGCAGGTGCGCCCGCAGCGGGCACGATCCGGGTCATCGCCGCATCATCATTTTGCGCGACCTGCGCGCCAAGCGGCGATCCGCTGATCAGCGAAATCGCGGCCCCGCCCACCAGGAGCGCGCTCGAAAGTCCATAAACATACCGCACTTTGTTCACGTCCTCTTATCCTTATCCTGTGGCAATGCCCCGTGTGGCCGGAGCGTTCCGCAATGCCATAATGTGTGCCTAGCACATGGGCCTGTCCGCGCTTAACCGCGTTTGAATGAACCCCTGCCCGTGCATCGCTGATCGGCCTTTAATGGCGGCTGGTCGATCAACCGCACAAATCAGGTCCGATCAGCCAAGGCGCGCTATTTCTTGCCGCCGCGGAACTGGCGGAAATATTCACTGTCTTCCGAAAGCACCATCGCAGAATTACCCTCGCCGTTGAGGAACGTCTGGCGATAGGACTGCATGGCGCGGTAGAAATCGTAGAATTCCGGGTCCTTGCCATAGGCTTCGGCATAGATGCGCGCAGCTTCTGCTTGCGCTTCGGCCTGAATGATCTGCGCATCGCGCTGGCCCGCTGCACGGATTGTGGCGGCTTCTTCCTGCCGGTCGGTTTCCATGCGGGTGAAGGCCGCATCAAGCGGGCGGCCTTCGGGAAGGTCGGCTGCCTTGATCCGCACATCGAGCACCTGCGCGCCGTATTGCCGCGCCTGCTGATCGAGCGTGCGGGTGATGTTGGTCATCGCTGTGCCGCGTTCAGCGCTGATCAGCGTGGCAAAGGGCCTGCGCCCCAGTTCCTGCCGCAGCACCGAGGTCAGGATCGGGGTCAATTGCGATTCCAGCTGGGCCTCTGTTCCGGCGCGCTCGACAAAGCGGCGCGGATCGATGATGCGATAACGCGCATAGGCATCGACCTGCAGGCGCTGCTGATCGCTGGAAAGCACCTGGGTGCGTTCCATGTCGAGATCGCGCACGCGGCGATCCACCATCTGCACCTGTTCAATGAAGGGGATGCGGAAATTGATCCCCGCCCCCGTCTGGCCGAATGGCACATCGGGCTTGAACATATTGAAGATGCGCACGGGTTGACCGGTGCGGATCACCACACCCTGCTGGGTTTCAGGGATAATGACAATGCTGCTCGCCAAGGCGACGAGCGCCACGGCCACCCCAATCAGCGCTACGCGATATTTCTGGAAGGTCATGTCCATCTTACTGGCCTTGCTTGGGCGTTGCAGGCTGAGCGGCGCTTTCACGCGCGCGGCGCTGCAATTCGGGAAGCGGCAGGAAGGGGGTCACATTGCTGCGCCCTTCGACAATGGTCTTGTCGGTTTTCGACAGCACCGATTCCATGGTTTCATAATAAAGCCGCCGCCGGGTCACTTCGGGCGCGAGACGATATTCAGCATAGATGTTGTTGAATTCAGTCGCGTCACCTTGTGCACGGGCCAGCACCTGCTGCGCAATCGCGCGGGCGCGGTTGAGCGCGGCGTCAGCATCCTGCTGCGCCGAAGACACATCCTTGAAGGCTTCTTCAACGCGGCTGGGCGGATCGGTCTTGTTGATTTCGATACCCTGCACAGTGATGCCCGAACGATAGGCGTTGAGCCTGTCCTGCATCTTTTCGCGCACTTCCTGTTCGATCTCGGCACGGCCGGCACCGGTTAGCACAACGCTGAGGTTCTGCTTGGCAACAGCGGCGCGCATCGCCGCCTCGCCGATTTCGAGCAGGGCGTTGCGCGGATTGGCGAGTTGGAACTTGAAATAGGTCAGATCCGAAATGTTCCAGCGAATCACATAGGACAGATCAACAAGATTCTGATCTTGCGTCAGAATCAGCTTTTCCTGACCATTGGCCGGGATAGATTCGGAACGGATCTGGGTGACATTTTCCTTCTCCACCATCTGGATCGGGTAGGGCAGGGTGAAGTTGGTGCCCGAATCGAAGGTGGTGGAATATTTGCCGCCAAGCCACGTCACCACCGCCTGTTCGCCCGGCTGGACGAAGTGGACGCTGGTGGCCGCAGCCCAGATCAGCACGATTGCGCCAAGCCCGACGGGCAGCCAGCTTTTACCGCCCGGCCGTTCGGGCAGACGGAAGGTTGGCCCGCCTGATCCGCCCCCACCGCCGGCACGGCGCGGGCCTTCCGGACCGCGGTTCTTGAAGATATCCTCAATGCTGGCTGAGCGGCGTTTGCCCGCATCGCCCGAACCGCCGCCCGGCAGCCAGGGATTGCGCGGACCATCACCGCCTTCGCCCTTGGGCTCGCCGCGGTCGCCGCCGCCCCAGGGGTTGTTTTTGCCGGCCATGGCAAGGCCGCGTGCAGCCCAACCAAAACGCTCTTTCAAACGATCAAACACTTGCATCCTGTCCTTATAGGTTGCCTTGCCGCGAAAAACAGGGGTTGCCCGCGTGATTTTGCGGCTTGGCCCACCATATCATTACGGCTTAGAGGCGAAGTGAGATGACGACCAAGCAAAATCCTCCGCGCGAACCTGCCGCCGAAGAAGCCCGTTTGCGTGCTGCGCTGACGCCCCAGATCAATCACCGGCTGCGCTCGGCGCGGATTGTGGCCGGCCGCGCGGTGGTGGTGGCCGAGGCTGGCGATCTGTCTGCCGAGGCGCGCGACGCGCTCGAAGCCGAGATCCGCACCGCTTTGCAGACTGTCGCCGGGATTGGCGAAGTGCGCGTTGCGCTGACCGGGGAGCGTCGCCGCACAAGGCTGATTGCCGTGGGCTCGGGCAAGGGCGGTGTGGGTAAATCGACGCTGACCACCAATCTGGCGGTGGCGCTGGCGAAAATGGGCCGCAAGGTCGGCGTGATTGATGGCGACATCTACGGGCCTTCGCAGCCCAAATTGCTCGGCACCGAAGGGCAAAAGCCTAAGGTCGAAGATGACAAGCTGGTGCCCTTGCAAAGCGCGTTTGGCGTCAAGGTGCTTTCGATGGGCCATATTGTCGCGCCCGGCAAGGCGCTGGCCTGGCGCGGGCCGATGACGGGCAAGGCGCTGTCGCAATTGATCGATGCGGTCTGGGATGACACCGATATCCTGTTGATCGATCTGCCGCCCGGCACCGGCGATGTGCAGCTTTCGATGCTGTCAGCCCACCGCCCGGATGGCGCGGTGCTCGTCTCGACGCCGCAGGATCTGGCGCTGATCGATGCCGCGCGCGCCGGGCAGTTGTTTGACCAAGGCAATGTCCCGATCATCGGCCTGGTCGAGAACATGGCAGGTTATTGCTGCCCTGAATGCGGCCATATCAGCGACCCGTTTGGTTCAGGCGGGGTTGAAAAATTCGCCGCTGCGCTTGAAATACCTTTTCTTGGACGGGTGCCCTTGACGCTGGAGACACGGCTTAGTGGCGATGCCGGCACGCCCCCTGCCGCTGGTGAGAGCGAGGCAGCAGCGCCGTTTGTCGCCATTGCCGAACGGCTCGCTCGTTGGCTTGATACCGGCAGCGTGCAGGGCTGATGCAGCTCACCCGGCGCGGCATTCTGGCAGGCGCTGCCGCAGGCGGCGGGCTGGTGGTGGCGTGGTGGCTAATGCCGCGTCGCTTTCCTGTCCCAGTGACCGCGGCGAGTGGTGAACATCTGTTCGGCGCATGGCTGAGGATTGGCGAAGACGGGGTGGTTACAGTCGCTGTCCCGCAGCTTGAGATGGGCCAGGGCATCACCACGCTACTGCCCCAGATCATCGCGCAGGAACTCGGGGCGGACTGGCGCCAGATTGCGGCTGAACCGGCGCCGATTTCAGGTGCCTATGGCAATGTGCCGTTGGCGCGCAAATGGATTGCCTTGTGGGATCCGGCGCTGGAGGGGCTTTCCGACAAGGCGGACAACCTGATGGCGGAGCGCTTCGCGGGAACCGCGCGCTTCATGGCGACGGCTGACGGCACCGCTTTGGCTGCCTATGAAGCGCCGTGCCGTGAGGCCGCTGCCGCTGCGCGGGCCATGCTGGCGCAAGAGGCCGCGAGCCGCTGGGGCGTGGCCTGGGAGGAATGCGAGGTGGCTGGCGGCTTTGTTCGCCATGGCGAGCGCCAAGCCAGTTTTGGCGAGTTGGCAAGCGCGGCAGCGCAGCGCCCCCCGCCCGATCCCGCTCCTTTGCGCCCCGAACCCCCGCGCGAGGAACCTCTGCCTACTGGTAGCGAGGCTGCGATCTTATTCTCGCGGCTTGATCTGCCGTCCAAGGTCGATGGTTCGTGGCGCTTTGCCGGCGATGTGCGCTTGCCGGGCATGGTCTTTGCCTCGATCCGCCATGGTCCGGTGGATGCCTCTGAACTGGCGGGGTTTGATCGCGCGGCGGCGAGCCGGGTGCGCGGGGTTGCAGGTATCGTGGAAAGCAAGCGCTGGCTTGCAGTCGCTGCCAACACATGGTGGGCAGCCGAAGAGGCATTGCAGGCGATGCGCCCGCGCTTTTCGGTCTCGGCGCCTGTCAACAGCGACGAAATCGCTGCGCGGCTTGGCACGATGGTGCGCAGCGGGCCGGGTTTTCGGCTGGTTGAAACCGGCTTCGGCGCTGATGCGATGCGGCGCGTGGATATGGCGCGGATCTATGAAATCGAGGCAGCCCACGCTGCTCCGCTCGAAACCGCGACCGCCACAGCGCGGTTTGCCGATGGCAGGCTGGAATTGTGGATCGCATCCCAAGCCCCCGAACAGGCGCGCATCGCTGCTGCCCGCGCGATTGGCGTGGCAACAGAAGATGTCGCGCTTTATCCCATGGCGGCAGGCGGCAGTTTTGATGCGCGGCTCGAACATGATCATGCGATCGAAATTGCTCTGATCGTCAAGGCTTTGGCGAAACAGGGTATCACTGCGGTGCAGCTCACATGGCCGCGCCGCAGCGAGGTGCTGCGCGCTCGTCCGCGTGCGCCTGCGCATATCATGATCGGCGCGCAATTGGCGCAAGGCGGCGGCGGCGCACTCGATGCGATGCGCCTGCGGCTCGCCTGCCCAAGCGCGATGCTGGAATTCGGCCATCGTCTGTTCGGCAATCTGACGCCTCAGGCGGCGATCGCCAAGGCCAAGGGGCAAAAGGACCCGCTTGCGTGTGAAGGTGCGGTGCCGCCCTATGCCATTCCCAGCGTCACTGTAGAGCATATTCCGACTGAAATCGGCCTGCCGGTCGGCAGAGTGCGCGGCAATGCAACTGCGGCCAGCGCCTTTGCCACCGAGAGCTTCATCGACGAGATTGCTGCCAAATTTGATCGCGAGCCGTTGTCGTTCCGCATGGCGATGCTGGGCAATGATGTGCGGCTGGCGGCTTGTCTGCAACGCGCGGCGCAAATTGCGGGATGGGACGGCGGCGCGGATCAGGGCGGTGAGGGACTGGCCTGCGTGCGGCTTGGCGACCTGACAAGCGGCGCGCGCATTGCCTGCGTTGCCTCGGCGCGGCCCGGCGAAGGCGGCGTGCGCGTCACGCGCCTGTCGGCAGCGGTTGATATTGGCCGCATCATCAATCTCGACATTGCCCGCCAGCAGATTGAAGGCGGGTTGGTGTTCGGGATCGGCATGGCGCTCGGCCGCGCCATTCGGCTGCGCGGCGGCGTGCCGGAACGCAGCGACTATGGCGCCTATGGCGTGCCTGGCCTTGCCGATTGCCCCGAAATGGCGATTGAATTCATGGAAAGCGAGGCCCCGCCCGCCGATCCCGGCGAACTCGGAGCGATTGTCGCAGCCCCTGCAATTGCCAACGCGCTGTTTTCTGCTACGGGCTTGCGCCTGCGGCGTCTGCCCCTACTTTCTGAAGGGATATGACCCGGATACGTTTTGCTTTCCCGTTCCGGGCCAATTCACGGCGCCGGATACAGACCTTCCCCCATGCGTTGGGCCGATAATGACCTGGCAACCCCAAAGGCTCCCTTCCGATCACCCTCCGGTGAACAGCAGTGCAATAGGCGTGCTGTTGATCAATCTGGGCACGCCCGATGGGCCTGATCCGGAATCGGTGCGGCGCTATCTCAAGCAATTCCTGTCGGATCGGCGCGTGATCGAAATCCCGCCGATTGCCTGGCAACCGATCCTGCGCGGGATCATTTTGAACACCCGCCCCAAGAAAAGCTCTGAGGCCTATTCCAAGATCTGGACCAAGCGCGGATCGCCGCTTGCGGACATCACGGCCCGGCAGGCCGAAGCCATCATGGGCGAGTTTGGCGACAATGTGATTGTCGATTACGCGATGCGTTATGGTAAGCCATCGATTGAATCGCGCCTTACCAAGCTGATAGAGCAGGGCTGTGATCGCATCCTGATCGCGCCGATGTATCCGCAATATTGCGCCGCCACCACGGCAACGGTGTTTGACGAGGTCGCGCGTGTGCTGGGGGATATGCGCTGGCAACCGGCGCTGCGCTTTGTCCCGCCCTATCATGATGATGCCAATTATCTGGATGCGCTGGCCGATGATCTGACGCGGCAGGTGACCGCGCTCTCTTTCAAACCCGAAGTGATGCTTCTGAGCTTCCACGGGATGCCTCTGCGCACGCTGGAAAAGGGCGATCCCTATTATTGCCAATGCCAAAAGACCGCGCGGCTGCTGCGTGAGCGGCTGTCTGCGCGGCCCGAATTTGCAGGCGTGCGGTTTGAAACCACCTTCCAGTCGCGTTTTGGCCCGGCGCGCTGGCTTGAACCTTCCACCGACACCACCCTGATCGAGGAAGGTCAGAAAGGCACCAAGCGATTGGTGGTGGCCGCCCCCGGCTTTGCTGCTGATTGTGTTGAAACCCTTGAGGAACTGGCGCTTGAGGGGCGCGATGAATTCATTGAAGCAGGCGGCGAAGATTACGCCGTGATGGACTGCCTCAACGTCTCTGACGCCGGCGTTGCCATGATCAAGCGGATGGTTGCGCGCGAGCTTTCGGGCTGGATTTGATCGTTCAGGGCAGGGGGCTGTTTACATCTGCGCCTTATTTACACTAAAGTCAGTTGCAAACACGAACCCGATACGGAGCCACTTCCCCATGGCCACTCTTGCTGATGCCGCCCCCCGCGAAGCTCGCAGCCTTCAGGGCTTCCCCCAGAACCTTGCGCATTGGGGGCAGGGGCGCCTGAGCGAAGCCGATCTGGCGCATATTCCCGGCGATGCGGGCTGGCCGGTGGTGGGCAACACTTTCACCATGCTCGCCGATCCCCACGCCTTTGCCCAGCGCATGATCGCGGCCCACGGCCGCGTTTACAAGAATCGAGCCTTTGGCGGCTGGCAGGTGGCGCTGATCGGTGCTGAGGCGAACGAGCTGCTCCTGTTCAACAAGGAAAAGATTTTTTCCAGCGAACAGGGGTGGGGTCCGGTGCTCGATCAATTGTTCCCGCGCGGGCTGATGCTGATGGATTTCGACCATCACCGGATTGATCGCCGTGCGCTCTCGATTGCCTTCAAGCCCGAACCGATGCGGCATTATTCGGGCGCGCTCAATCGCGGGATCGCCGCCGAGGTCGCGAAGTGGGAGGGGCCATTGGCCTTCTACCCCGCGATCAAGAAGCTGACGCTCGATCTCGCCGCTGACAGTTTTATCGGCATTCCCTGGGGGCCTGAGGCGGATCGCATCAATGTCGCCTTTGTCGATATGGTGCAGGCCTCGGTCGCGCCGATCCGCAAGCCTTTGCCTTTCACCCAGATGAAAAAAGGCGTCGATGGCCGCAAATATCTGGTCGATTATTTCACCCGCGAAACCTTGCGCCGCCGCGGCGAAGGGGGCGGGCAAGACATGTTCAGCCAGTTCGCCACAGCCACGCGCGAGGATGGCTCGCTTCTGCCGGTCGATGAAGTGGTCGATCACATGAACTTCCTGATGATGGCAGCCCATGACACCATCACCTCGTCTGCCACCTCGCTGATCTATTATCTTGCGCGCGAGCCGGAATGGCAGGAGCGGGTGCGCGAGGAGATTTTTGCGGTCACTGGCGGGCCCGATGGGCAGGGCAATCCGCGAGCGCTGGATTACGATGATCTTGGCAAGCTTGATCTTACGGAAATGGCCTTCAAGGAATCGCTGCGGATGATCCCGCCCGTGCCCTCGATGCCGCGCCGCGCGCTGCGCGAGTTTGAATTCGGCGGCTACCGTATTCCCGCAGGTGCGATGGTGGGCATCAATATCTACTGGACGCACCATTCCGAGGAGTACTGGGACAACCCCTTCACCTTCGATCCGATGCGGTTCACTGCCGACAAGGTGCGCGAGCGGCACAAATATGCCTGGGTGCCGTTTGGCGGGGGCGCGCATATGTGTCTGGGGCTGCACTTTGCCTATATGCAGGTGAAGATCCTGCTGGCGCAGCTTTTGCAGCGCTATCGCATCGAGGCTGCGCCCGGTTACAATCCCGGCTGGCAGGCCTGGCCGATTCCCAAGCCTAAGGACGGCCTGCAGGTGCAATTCAAAAAGCTGTGATGGAATAATCCTCTTGCACGCTTGTATCGCGGCGGCGCAGCCGCCGCAAGCGCGGCAAAGGGTTTGGGCGCGCGATTCAAGAAACTTGAGCGGGTTCTTGCCACGCTACCGCTTCGCTACTTGAGCGCGGGTATCGGCGGCCTAGCCGCCGCAAGCGCGACTGCGCGCCCGCAGCGACGCTGGCGCAGCCAGCATGAGCGAGGATTTCGCACGCCGGAGGGCGTGCGGCTCAAGAAACCTGAGCGCGTTCTTGTCGCGCTATCGCTTCGCTACTTGAGCGCGGTGGAGCAGCTTGTGATCGGCCAGCACCAGCGCCAGCATCGCCTCTGCCACCGGCACGCCGCGGATACCGACGCACGGATCGTGCCGGCCCTTGGTGCGCACTTCGGTCGCCTCGCCGGTGCTGGTGATCGAAGGCACGGGGGTGAGGATTGAGCTGGTCGGCTTGAAGGCGATGCGCACGTCCACCGGCTGTCCGGTCGAAATCCCGCCCGCGATGCCGCCTGCATGGTTGCTGGCAAATTCCGGCGCGCCGCCTGCGCCCGGAGCCATGGCATCGGCATTGCTTTCACCCGTGCCTCGCGCCGCGGCAAAGCCATCGCCGATCTCAACGCCTTTTACCGCATTGATGCTCATCATGCCGCTCGCAAGGTCTGCGTCCAGCTTCCCATAAAGCGGTGCGCCCCAGCCAGCGGGCACGCCCTCTGCGCGGCACATGACAGTTGCGCCCACGCTGGAGCCCGCCTTGCGGATGCTATCGACCAATTCCTCCCATTCAGCCGCCTTCACCGCATCGGGGCAGAAGAAGGGATTGGCGCGGATTTGGCCTGCATCAAAGCGGGCATAGTCGATCGCGCTCGTCCCGATTGCCTCAACCCAGCCGGTGATGGTGACTTCGGGGATGATAAGCCGCGCAATCGCGCCTGCTGCCACCCGGCAAGCCGTCTCACGCGCGGAGGAGCGCCCGCCGCCGCGATAATCACGGATGCCGTATTTCGCATCATAGGCATAATCGGCATGGCCGGGGCGATAGCTTTGCGCGATCTCGCCATAATCCTTGCTGCGTTGATCAGTGTTTTCGATCATCAGGCTGATCGGCGTGCCAGTGGTCTGGCCTTGAAACACGCCCGATAAGATGCGCACCTGATCGGGCTCTTGCCGCTGGGTGGTGAAACGGCTCTGCCCCGGACGGCGCGCGTCGAGGAAGGGCTGGATGTCCTCCTCGGACAAGGCAATCCTCGGCGGGCAGCCATCCAGCACCACGCCAATCGCCGGCCCGTGGCTTTCGCCCCAGGTGGTAAACCGCAAGACCCGTCCGAATGTGTTCCAGCTCATGCCGCTTCCCTTGGCAGGGGTGTGGGCATCTGTCCATAATGACTGGTCAAGCGGGCGCGAATGTGCCTAGAACAAACCATGATCGCAAGACTATCGGGCATTCTGGCAGAAGTGGGCGAGGATTGGGCCATCGTCGATTGCCATGGCGTTGGCTATCTCGCCTTCTGTTCAAGCCGCACTCTGGCCGCTTTGGGTGAGGTGGGAGAGGCCTGCACTGTCCACACGCAATTGCAAGTGAGCGAGAATGATATGCGCCTGCTTGGCTTTGCCGAGGCTGCCGAGCGCGACTGGTTCCGGCTTTTGACTCAGGTGCAGGGGGTGGGGAGCAAGGTGGCGCTGGCGATCCTCTCGGCGCTTTCCACCGGCGAATTGCGCGATGCGTGCGGGCGCGGGGACGCAGCGATGGTCGCCCGCGCGCAAGGCGTGGGGCCGAAACTGGCGAGCCGGATTGTCAACGAATTGAAGGACAAGGCGGGCGCGATGCCTGCTTCTGGGCCGGGTTCGGCGGGCGGCTTTGCAGCAGGCGTTGCTGCGGCGGCTCCGGCAGGCGGCCTCGGCGCAGATGCGGTAAGTGCGCTCCAGAATTTGGGCTTCAAGCCCGCCGTGGCCGCCCAAGCGGTGGCAGCGGCCTTGGCGGAATTGGGCGAAGATGCGGGCGAGGGCGATCTCATCCGCGTGGCGCTGAAGAAAGCCGCGGGATAGGAGGGGTTATGATGCGCTGGATGATGGCTTTGGGGTTTGGTGGAGCGCTGGCGGCAAGCCCGCTTGCCGCGCAGGATATGAGCGCGTTTACAACCGGACCTGTGATCGCGGATTTCGGCCCCCACGCACCCGTGTCGGGCATGGCCGCACTCCCCGAAGACGCGCGTTTTGCGATTGCCTTTGATGTAAGCGCTCCTGCCGCCGAAGGCTCGCTTAATCGCGGATTTGAAAGCGCGGCGCGATTTTTCAACATGGCGGTGGCAGCCGGCGTGCCTGAGGAGAACATTAAGCTGGCCGTGGTGGTGCATGGCCGGGCCGGGCTCGAACTGCTGACTAATGCCGCCCACGGCGTCCACCCCGCCTTGCGGAAAGGGGATAATCCTTCGGCAAAGCTTGTCGAGGCGCTGCTGGGTAAGGGCGTGCGCTTCATCCTGTGCGGACAGACCACGGCGGCCTATGGGATTGCGCCCGATGATCTGATTGACGGCGTTGAAGTGTGGCTGTCCGCGATCACCGCCCACGCGCTGCTGCAACAGCAGGGCTACACAGTGAACCCGTTTTGAGGGGGTGGGTGATGGGGGCAGTTTCCCGTCATGCTGAACTTGTTTCAGCATCCATTGCGCGATCAGCGCGGCGCTATCGGCGGCAATCCCAGTCCGACCGCAAGATCGTGCCAATCGGGGTTGGCGTTCTCGATCAGATTGATCTTCCACTGCCTGTGCCATCGTTTGAGCTGTCTTTCACGAAGGATCGCGCCTTCCATGTCGCCGAACAGTTCGTAGCGGACGAGGCGATGGACGCGATAACGGCGAGTGAAGCCTTCGACTGCTCCATTGCGATGCTGCCAGATCCTGCCGATCAGATCGCTGGTGACACCGATGTAGAGTGTCCCGTAAGGGTGGCTGGCAAGAATATAGACGCAAGGTTGGCGCTCTTGTCGCATGGCGCCGAGGATGCGGCACGATGGATGCTGAAACAAGTTCAGCATGACAAGTTTGTATGACTGACCCCCTCCACTCTCCCACCCGCCAGCCAAGCGACCCGGACGCGGCGCTCAGGCCCAAGCGGCTGGCCGAATTCATCGGGCAGGAGGCGGCGCGCGATAATCTCGCTGTCTTCATCGCGGCCGCGCGCGCGCGGGGGGAGGCGATGGATCACACGCTGTTCTTTGGGCCGCCCGGCCTCGGCAAGACGACGCTGGCCCAGATTATTGCCGCAGAACTCGGCGCAGGGTTTCGCGCCACCTCTGGCCCCGTCATCGCCAAGGCGGGCGATCTCGCCGCGCTGCTCACCAATCTTGAGCCGCATGATGTGCTGTTCATTGATGAAATCCACCGCCTCAATCCGGTGGTCGAAGAAGTGCTCTACCCCGCGATGGAAGACCGCGCGCTTGACCTTATCATCGGCGAAGGCCCCTCGGCGCGCTCGGTCAGGATTGATTTGCCGCCTTTCACGCTGATCGGGGCGACAACGCGGCAGGGGCTGCTAACCACGCCGCTGCGCGACCGCTTTGGCATCCCCGTCAGGCTGAATTTCTACAGCCACGAGGAATTGGACCGCGTGGTGACGCGGGCCGCGGGCCTGCTCGGCCTTGCGATTGACCCTGCAGGCGCGCGCGAGATTGCGCGGCGTTCGCGCGGCACGCCGCGGGTGGCAGGGCGCTTGCTGCGGCGGGTGCGCGATTTTGCCGATGTGGCAGGCAGCGGCATTGTCACCCGCGAGGTGGCAGACGAGGCGCTCACCCGGCTGGAGATTGACCGGCTGGGCCTCGACGCGATGGACCGGCGCTATCTGTCGATGATCGCCGGCATCTATAAGGGCGGCCCGGTGGGGGTGGAGACGCTGGCCGCGGGCCTCGCCGAGCCGCGCGACACCATCGAAGAAGTGGTCGAGCCCTTCCTCATCCAGCTTGGACTGGTGGCCCGCACCGCGCGCGGGCGGGTGCTCAATGATGCCGGGTGGGAGCATCTCGACCTCGTTCCCCCGGCGCGCCCGGATTCGCCCCCAGCCCATGGGCAAGGCGGACTGTTCGACGAAGATAGTTAACGTCAGGCAGCTAACCGAGCGGGTGTTTTCGGTTCCAATTCGGGACAGCGCGAGTCAATTTGGCTCTTTTCGAGCCAATTGCAGCCGAATTTGCGCCATTCGCCATGGTTAACCGGATTGCCGCGAGGCGCGTAACCCTATCACAAGAGAACCTGGCGTAAGGGGAAGTGCGGATGGTCCGCGCCGATCCGGCACTCGCAAACAAGGCTTGGTTCTATGTCGCTCAAACTCGCTATCGCAAAGCTCTCCGCGGCTGCGGCAGGTGTAGCGCTGCTGCAAGGCGGTGCCGTGCGCGTTGCAGAACCGATGAACACCGATGTCCCGGACTTCACCACCGGCAAGGAGATCGTCGCCGATCCCGTCACCGGCCAGCGCTATGTCAAAGGCGCGCGGGTGCGCGAGGTTCCGATGGCAGAGCCGGTGCGCCGCCGCATTGTGGAGCGCACCATCGAATGTCAGCCGGTTGGTTTCGGCGGCGTGGGCGCGCCCAGCATGCCAGCCAATATCGTGCAGACCTATGCCGATCCCAATGAGTGCCCGCCGATTGCGCAGGTGGCCTTCATGCCTGCGCCCTTGCCGCCGCTCCCGCCCGTACAGGGCGGCGGGGGAGGAGGCGGCTTTGGTGGCGGCTTTGGCGGCTTTGGCGGCGGGCTGGCCGGAGGGCTGGCCGGCGGCTTTTTCGGTGGCTTTTTTGGTGGCGGTGGTTCGTCGTCGGGTGATGTCTCGGTTTCCACCACAACCTCGACGTCAGGCGGAACTTCGGGCCTGACGTCGAACGGCGGGACGACTTCGAATGGCACAACGTCTGGCGCCACGACCAGCGGCATCAACATCATTATCGACAACTCGACCTCGACAACTTCGTCGTCGGGTCAGATCAGCACTTCGACAGGGCAGGTGTCCACGTCGAGCACCACGGGCGGGGTGAGCACGTCGACAGGCGGTGTTTCCACTTCGAGCACCACAGGCGGAGTATCCACCTCGACCGGCGGGGTCAGCACTTCTTCGGGCGGTGTTTCGACTTCGACGGGCGGTGTGAGCACGTCCTCGGGAGCTGTCACATCTTCGACCGGCGGTGTCTCCACGTCGACGTCCAGTTCAAGCGGTGGGATCAGCACCTCGACCTCGACATCGACAGGCGGGGTTACCAGCACGTCTTCAACCAGCGGCAATGTCAGTTCATCGACAAGCGGCAACGTCAGCACCTCGACCTCCTCGAGCGGCAATGTGAGCTCATCCACTTCAACCAGCGGCGGAGGCACTTCGACCTCTACCTCCACCTCGACCAGCGGCGGAACGAGCGGTAAGCCCGGAACCACGACTTCGGGCGGCTCGTCTTCCTCCTCGTCGTCGAGCAGTTCCTCTTCCTCGAGCAGCGGGGGCACGAGCGGTAAGCCTGGCACCACGACTTCGGGTGGAGGCGGTTCATCGTCCTCGAGCAGCTCCAGTTCTTCGTCGAGCTCCTCGTCCTCGGGTGGCGCGACCAGCGGCGGCGGCACTTCGGGCGATATGACCAGCAGCACCAGCTCCTCGTCGTCGAGCGGTTCGTCGTCGAGCAGTTCATCGACTTCGGGCGGCTCGACCTCCTCGAGCAGCAGTTCTTCATCGTCTTCCTCGTCGAGCAGCAGCAGCAGCGGTGGTCACGATGTGCCTGCTCCGCCGATGATGGCGCTGTTCGGTTTGGCTACGGCAGCGGTGCTGGGACGCCGCCGGATGAAGCGCAAGATCGCAGCTTAGGATCGTGCACAGCAAAAGGGCGGCTCTCCGGAGAATAAAGCCGCCCTTTTACATAGGCCTACAGGCGGTTCAGCAGCTTTGCGCGGCGCCCTGTTCGCAAGCCGCCAGACGCACGCGTTCACGCCAGGCAAGAATTCCGCCGGGCATGTGGGTGACACTATGCCCTGCCTCCTCGGCAAGCGCGGTCGCTGCGGCCAGCGAGCGGCTGCCCGAACGGCAATAAAGCACCACTTCGCGCCCGTCATCGCCTGTCAGCACGGAAGCGTCCAACCGATCCATCGGGATATGCTCTGCACCCGGAATAGTGCCGCCGTCTGCGACTTCTTCGGCAGTGCGTATATCGATCAGGCGGATCGTTCCGCGCACCAGTTCTTCGGCCACTTCCGCAGGTGAGATTTCAACCACAGGTGCCGCTGTTGCCTCGGTTGCAGCAGCCGCGGCCAGTTCAAAGCCGAACGGCGCACCGCCACCCTTGCGATCACTGCTCGATTGCTGCGCCTCACCCCCGCACGCAGCGAGGGCGAGAACTGCAGCTGCAATAATAAGGGGCTGGGATTGCTTCATGCGTCTCCTTACGCCGCCAATTTGCGCAAGACGTAATGGAGGATCCCGCCATGGCGGTAATATTCCATCTCGTTGGCGGTATCGATACGGCACAACGCAGTGAAGGAGAATTGGGTTCCATCCGCACGGGTGACTTCAACCGTCACATCCTGCCCCGGCGTGAGGTCTGCAAGGCCGCGGATCGAGAAGGTGTCATCGGCACTGAGGCCCAAAGTCTCGCGCGTGTCGCCATCTTTGAACTGCAAGGGCAAGACGCCCATGCCGACAAGGTTGGAGCGGTGGATGCGTTCAAAGCTCTCGACGATCACCATGCGCACACCCAAGAGGATCGTGCCCTTCGCCGCCCAGTCGCGGCTGGAGCCGGTGCCGTATTCCTTGCCGCCGATCACGACGAGCGGCGTGCCGTCTTCCTTGTGGCGCATCGCCGCGTCGTAAATCGGCATGGTCTCGCCCTCGTAGGTCGAAAATCCGCCTTCGACGCCGGGGACCATCTCGTTCTTGATGCGGATATTGGCGAAGGTGCCCCGCATCATCACTTCGTGGTGGCCGCGGCGCGAGCCATAGGAGTTGAAATCCTTCTTGGCGACCTGATTGCCCATCAGGAACTTGCCCGCCGGGCTGTCTTCCTTGATCGAACCGGCCGGCGAGATGTGATCGGTGGTGACCGAATC
Organism: Erythrobacter sp. SCN 62-14; assembly: GCA_001724215.1. Lineage (GTDB taxonomy): Bacteria > Pseudomonadota > Alphaproteobacteria > Sphingomonadales > Sphingomonadaceae > Erythrobacter. Next base: position 16,892 of record MEDW01000012.1, read on the forward strand.
GCCAAGGATCGCCAGCGGCTTTGCATCGATGATGTCGGTGACCGGGGCAGGCGTCATCGTCATGCCCTCGAAATAGGGCGGGTTGGCGACATAGGTGCTGCCAGCGCGCCACTGGTAGGTGTCGGACGGCTCGACCGTGATCGCCTGCCAGTGCTCATCGCCATCATAGACATTGGCGTAACGCGATTCGAACATCGAGCGGTCGATGTTGGCGGCGCGGTGTTCGGCAATCTCGGCGTTGCTCGGCCAAAGGTCTGCCAGCATCACGTCCTTGCCGTCCTTGTCCTGCCCGATTGGCGTGGTGGTGATGTCTTCGGTGACAGTGCCCTTCAAGGCATAGGCCACCACCAGCGGCGGCGAGGCAAGGAAGTTGGCGCGCACATCGGGGCTGACACGGCCTTCGAAATTGCGGTTGCCCGACAGCACCGAGGCGGCGACAATATCATTGCCGTTGATCGCGGCGCTAATCGGCGCGGCGAGCGGGCCGGAATTGCCGATGCAGGTGGTGCAGCCATAGCCGACGAGGTCAAAGCCGACCGCATCGAGGTGCTCCTGCAGGCCCGACTTCACGAGGTAATCGGTCACAACCTGCGAACCCGGCGCGAGGCTGGTCTTGACCCACGGCTTGGGCTTAAGGCCGCGCTCGTTGGCCTTCTTCGCCACCAAGCCTGCGGCGATCAGCACATCGGGGTTGGAGGTGTTGGTGCACGAGGTGATGGCTGCAATCACCACGTCGCCATCGCCGATATCGTGGTCCTTGCCTTCCACGCCAACGCGCGCCGGGGCAGCCTTGCCGTAGAGCTTGGTGAGATCAGCGTTGAACAGGTCATCGACCTTGTCGAGCACGACCTTGTCCTGCGGGCGCTTGGGGCCGGCGAGGCTGGGGACGACCGCTGCCATGTCGAGCGACAGGGTCTTGGTGAAGACCGGCACATTGGCGGGATCAAACCACATGCCCTGCGCCTTGGCGTAAGCTTCGACGAGCGCGATGGTTTCTTCGCTGCGGCCCGTGAGGCGCAGGTAATCGATGGTCTTGTCGTCAATCCCGAAGAAGCCGCAGGTCGCGCCATATTCGGGAGCCATGTTGGCGATGGTTGCGCGGTCGGCCAGCGTGAGGTTGGCAACGCCCGGCCCGTAGAATTCGACGAAGCGGCCGACGACGCCCACTTCACGCAGCATTTGAACGCAAGTGAGCACCAGATCGGTCGCAGTCACGCCTTCCGCCATCGCGCCTTCGAGATAGAAGCCGACCACTTCGGGGATCAGCATCGAAACCGGCTGGCCGAGCATTGCAGCCTCAGCCTCAATCCCGCCGACGCCCCAGCCGAGCACGCCCAGCCCGTTGATCATGGTGGTGTGGCTGTCGGTGCCAACGCAGGTGTCGGGATAGGCGACCATGACGCCGTCCGGGCCTTCGCTTGACCACACGGCGCGGGCCAGATGTTCAAGGTTTACCTGATGGCAGATGCCGGTGCCGGGAGGCACGGCGGTGAAGTTCTTGAAGCTCTTGGAGCCCCACTTGAGGAAGTCATAACGCTCGGCATTGCGCTCATATTCCAAAGCCATATTGGCTTCCATCGCCTTGGGGTGGCCGAATTCATCGACCATCACCGAGTGATCGATCACGAGGTTGACCGGAACCAGCGGATTGATCTTGGCGGTATCCCCGCCCAGCTTCTTGATCGCATCGCGCATCGCGGCAAGATCAACGACGCAAGGCACGCCGGTGAAATCCTGAAGCAGCACGCGCGCCGGGCGATACTGGATTTCTTCGCCCGTGGTGGGATTGTTCTGCCAATCAACCAGCGCCTGAATATGCGAGCGCGCCACGGTGAAGCCATCATCTTCAAAGCGCAGCAGGTTTTCCAAGAGCACCCTCATCGAAATCGGCAATTTCGACACATCGCCCAATTGCGCCGCTGCCTTGGCGAGCGAGTAATAGGCGTATTCCTTTCCGCCCACGTTCAGAATGTCGCGGGTGCCAAGCGTGTCCTTGCCGATTGCAGTCATGGCGGCTGTCGTCCTTTTTTGCGAGATGTCCCAAGGCCACGCCCCCGATCCATGGGTGCAGCCAATTCGCCGTGGCGATTGCGCTTTCAACGGCGCAAGGTCAAGGGGGCGCGGGGTAGGAATTTGGTCTTAGGCAGGCGTTTCGCCAGCAGAGAGGGCAGCGGGTTTGGCCTGACGCGTGATCAGCCAGCACCCACCGATAATAAGCGCGGTGCCGGCCCATGTCGCAAGGCCGGGCACCTCGCTGAAAAAGACCCAGCCCAGCACGCTCGCCCACAGGAATGCCGAATATTCGATCGGGACCAGCACCTGCGCTTCGGCGCGGGCATAGGCCCATGCAACCGACAGCGCACCTGCCACCGTGAAGGCGCCGCCGGCCAGTAGGGGCAGCCATGCTGCTTGCGGCGGCATCTGCCATGCCAGCGGGACAAACAGCAGCAGCACGAGTGCGCTGACGATGCTGTGAAAAGTTGCGATTTCAACGGGGCCGGCAAGCTGCGCCTGCCGCCTGATCACGATAAAATTATAGGCGTAAAGAAGCGCGGAAATCATGATTGAGCCAAGGCCCAACGCGGTGTCTTGATCGAACGTGCCTTGCCCGATCTTGCCGCCGATAATCACCAGCGTGCCGATAAACCCCAGCACGCTTGCCCAGATCGCATTGCGGCTGATGGTTTCCCCCAAAAGCACGCTCGCCAGATAGAGCGCGACAATCGGCGCAATGAAAGACAGCGCGATGGTTTCAGCCAGAGGCAGGCGGGTGAGGGCAAAGAAGAAGGTCAGCGCCATGAAGGCAGTGATCACACCGCGTTCGATGTGAAGTTTCAACACGCGCGGGCCCGGCCAGGCTGGCCCGCGCGCGAGCCAGATGGGCGCAATGATCGCCCCGCCAATCGCCGAACGAAGCAAAGTGGCGGTAAAGGCACCTGCCAGGAGCGCAGCCTCTTTCATGAAAGCATCCATGACCGACAGAAATCCCACGCCCGCAAAGGCAACAGCAATCGGCAGCAGGGGGCGGGCAGCGGCGTTCATGGCACTGCGCGCTTAGCGGTTTGCGCCTGCGCCGTCACGCGCCGCTTGCAGAGAGCGGTTTGTGTTTGCGCTGCATCACCAAGTTGCAGATTCATCGCAGCGCAAGGCTCGCTGGTTGATAGAATGCGCTGGGGCGGCCTATGGCAGTCACAGACGGGCGCCGCACTTTTTATCGCGGCGGGCAATTCAAGGTGCAATATGAACAGGTTGGCAGGCTATCTTTGGGGCGGAGCGGCACTCGCGGCAATCATGGCAGCAGGGCTGAGCGCGCAGGATCGCGCACCAACACCTGCACCTTCGCCTGCGCCCACGCCGTCGGCCACCTTTCAGCAGGCCTTCCCGCCGATGGTTTCCGAGCCGGTGGTTCAGCCCAGCATGCAAGTCATCCACCCGCTCACGCAATCCTGGAGCGTGGCTCAGGCGCGCGCGCTCGTGGCGGTTATCGAAGGGGTTGGCGCAGAAGGTCTTGTGCCCGCCGATTATGAACTGGCCGCGCTCAAGGTCGCGCTGGCTTCGGGCCCATCGCAGGAACTCGACGAGATCGCCTCGCAGGCTTTCGTCTGGTTGGTTGAGGATCTGCGCGATGGCCGCACCCCGATGGAAGCGCGCCGCCAATGGTTTGTGGTCGATACCGATGTGGAACGTTTCCCCACCGGCAAACTGCTCACCGATGCGCTGGAGAGCGGCGATATTGCCGGAACGCTTGCACAGCTGCATCCCACCCATCCGGATTATGCGCGGCTGCGCGAAGAACTTGCCAAAACGCCCGCCAGCAACACCGCGCGGCGCAAGCTGATCCTCGCCAATATGGACCGCTGGCGCTGGTTGCCGCGCGATCTGGGGCCGCAATATCTCATCACCAACGTGCCCGAATACCAGCTGCGCCTGACGGTGAACAACAAGATCATCAGCACCTATCGCACGGTGGTGGGCAAGCCGGGGCGCACTGCGACGCCGCAGCTCGCTGAAACCATCGAAGGCGTGGTGTTCAACCCCACCTGGACAGTGCCGCAATCCATCGTCAAGGGCGAAGGGCTGGGCGAGCGTGTGCTTTCCAACCCCGAATGGGCGCGGCGCAATGGCTATAAGGGCACGCGCGCTGCCAATGGCATGATCACCGTGGTGCAGCAGCCCGGACCTGGCAATTCGCTTGGGCTGATGAAGCTCGAAATGCCCAACCCGCACGCGATTTTCTTTCACGACACGCCCTCGCGCCACCTGTTCAACAACGAGAACCGCGCGCTGTCGCACGGCTGCATCCGTACCGAGCGGGCGCTGGAACTGGCGATCACCATGGCGATTTTGGGCAAGGGGGCGACCAAGGATGAAGCCGTCGCCATCGCCAATTCGGGCAAGTACACCAAGGTGCCGATCGAGAAGCGGATGCCCGCTTACATCACCTATTTCACCATGGCCTCCGACATCAACGGCGCAATGGCGACCTTCAAGGACATCTATGATCGCGATGCCCCGGTGCTCGCCAGCCTCGACAAGCCGCGCGTGCGCGAACGCACTCAGCAGCCGGTTGATGAGATCATCGTGATCGAGGATGATCTGCGCGACGGTTAGGTTTTGCTCACTTTGTGGACGGCAGACCAGCCACCCCGCCACCAAGAATGCCATTGGGCTTTGGCGACCGGGTCGGGCCACGGCTCGTCAGGCGGGGTGAGTGGTCTGCGTCGCGCATCAGCGCGGCCGCGAATCAATATAATCCCGGCGCGTAGCGTTGCAGATCGGTGGGATGATCGGGACGCAGCATGGCAAGGCCGGTGGTTTCGATCCGGCCATCTTCTTCCAGCCCGAGCGAATCAGCATAAAGCAGGCGTCCGCCGGACAGGTTCAGCAGAGCGGTGCGAAACTGCTCCTCGCCAAAAGCAAAGCAGCCATTCGAGCGCCCGAGCCTGCCCCACTTTGCAAGATGAGCGGGTTCCGCATAGGCGGCGCGGTGCATCACGATATAGCGGCGCAAGGCGGCATCATTGGTGGAATCAAGCCCGCCGAGCCGCACCGAAGTGCCATAGCGCCCAACATACCATTCCCACGTCACATAGGCGCCGCGGCTGGTGGCGTTGCTGCCTTCGACATTGGAAAACTGCTTGAGCCAGCCGTCATGTTCGCGGTCCGAGCCTGTGCCGTGGCTGACATGGAGGCTTTCAACCTCTGAGCGCTCCAGATTGACGAGGTGAAAGCGCGGCCGCGCTGAATGCAGGCCGAAATCGGCAATCCCGACAATATCGCGCTTCCAGATGGCGGCGCCTGCGCGATCAAGCTCGCGCTTGGCAATCTCGAACAGCATCCGGTCGCGCGGGGCGCCCGGAGCCACCGACGCTGACAGCCTTGCCGGCAGGGCAAGCCCGCCAGCGGCAACAAGGCCAGCGCTCAGCGTGCCTTTCAGAATGTCGCGCCGTGTTGTCATGGTGCTCCACTATATCGGCAATCGCGCCTTTCCCAAGAGTGAATTTGCCAATCGCGCGATTGCCTTGGTCGGGAGGGTGGGCAACAAGTCATGCCAAGGGCTCGATTCGCTTCAGGAGGGGAACTGCGATGAATTTGCTGCGGCTTGCGGCGCTGATGATCCTTGGCGCGCTGTCCACGCCGCTGTCGGCAGAGACGGCGCTGCAAGAGGGCTTGCCGGATTATCCGGTGGGATTTTTTGACGGGGTCGAAGGCGGGCCTGACAGCCAGATGCCGACCCGCATCACCAGCGTCAGCGACCTTGCCCGCATTGCCGCGCCCAAGGGAGTGACCCTGCAATGGATCAGCTGGGATTATCGCGGCGAGGCGCGGGTGCTGGTCAATGGGACAGGGCAATGGTTTCTTGATGCGCGCCAAAGCGGCGATGGCGATGCCTTTGTGAGCGTCAATGGCATGATCACCGAGATTGGAGACAAATATTTCATTCTTGATGGGACGATTTCCATCCTCAACGCGCCCGATGCGGGGCGGCGGTGCGAGGCGCAGGACAAGTGGCGGTTTGAAATCACTCAGAATCGCCAATATTACCGACTGCGCCGCTTTGAATGGTGCGATGGGCTGACCGATTACATCGACATCTATTTCTGATCCCAGCGCGCGTTTTCCTCGGCCATGGTGAGCATTGAGGCGGCGTGGCGCGCAGCCACTGCGCGGGCATCATCGCCATAGCCGCCGCCCAGCGCCGAAGCGATGGGTAAGCCCTTACCCCGCGCTGCAGCGACAACAAAACGATCGCGCAGGCCCAGCCCTTCATCGCTGAGCGCAAGGCGACCCAGCTTGTCATCGCGGTGGGGATCAACGCCTGCCTGATAGAGCACGAAATCGGGCGCAAAGTCCGCCATAACCTCAGGCAGGTGACGGGTGAGCGCTTCCATATAGCCATCATCATCCATCCCATCGGGCAGGGGAACATCGCGGCTGGAGCGCGCTTTTCTGACCGGAAAGTTCTTCTCGGCGTGAAGCGACAGCGTGAAGATATCCTCTCGCCCTGCTGTCAGGCTGGCGGTGCCGTCGCCTTGATGCACATCCAGATCGACGATCAGCACGCGCTGCGCATGGCGCTCGGCGATCAGGCGGTTGGCGGTGACGGCGAGATCGTTGAACACGCAATAGCCTGCGCCCGTATCATGCAGGGCATGGTGACTGCCCGCCGCCGAATTGGCAGCATAGCCGTGCGCGCGTGCCAGCTGCGCAGCACACCATGTGCCGCCGTTGGTGTGCTGGACGCGCGAGACGATGGCAGGGGTCACCGGAAAGCCGATGCGCCGCTCCTTGTCGCGCGGCACAGCCACCCTGAACACCTCGTCGACATAGTTGGGGCAATGCACCGCTTCCAGCCATTCTCGCGGCATCGGCGTGGGCGCGTGTTCGGTCAGCGGATGTGCGGCCTTGCGCAATTCCTCCATCACCAGCCAGTATTTGTCGAATTTGAAAGTGCCGCGTGTCGGCCGCGGGGCCATATAGTCAGCATGGTGGACGACGTGGAGCATCGCGCGCTCAACCCGCAAGCCAGCCCATATGTTCCGCAAGGATCTTGCATCCCAGCGCGATCAGAATGACCCCGCCTGCGCGTTCGGCCCATCGCCCCAGCGCATCTCCTGCCATTCGGCCCAGCCACACGCCTGCAAGGCTTAATGTGAATGTGATGCCCCCGATCAGGCTCACCGCGATCAAGGGCGCGATATTGAGCGTTGGCAAGGTGATTCCGGCAGCCAGCGCATCAACGCTTGTGGCAAGCCCCGCAAGCAGCAGCGCGCTGCCCGTCAGTGCCTGCCGAGGGTCAACCTCGCCATCATGGCCTTGCAACATTCGTAGCCCCAGGAACGTCAGCAGCCCGAAAGCGATCCAGTGACCGGCCGCTTCGAGATAGGCTAGGCCGACCGCGCCGATCCCCCATCCGATCCAGGGCATGACCGCCTGAAACAGCCCGAAAGTCGCGGCAATCGCCAGTGCGCCCATCCAGCGCGGGCGAAACCGCGTGCCTTGGGTCAGCGCCACGGCGAAGGCGTCCATCGCGAGGGCAAATCCCAGAAAAATGCCCTCAAGCACGCCCTAAACTCGCTAAACCGCTCTAAACCGTCTCTTACTCCGCTGCCTCAACCGCCTTTTGCGGGGCGGCGTGGGGATCAAAGGCAGTCTGCTCGCCGCGCTCGATCTCGGCGGCCTTTTCTTCGACTAGGCGCACGATGTGATCGAGCATGTCTTCGTTCTCGATGGTGTGATCGGTCACACCGCGCAGGTACACCATGTGCTTGCCCGCGCCGCCGCCGGTGAGGCCGATGTCGGTTTCGCGCGCTTCGCCGGGGCCGTTCACCACGCAGCCGAGGATGGAAAGGCTCATCGGGGTCTTGATGTGTTCAAGCCGGGCTTCCAGCGCCTCGACAGTGCGGATCACGTCAAAGCCCTGACGCGAGCATGAGGGGCACGAGACAATCCTCACCCCGCGGGTGCGCAGGCCCAGCGCTTTGAGCATTTCAAAGCCGACCTTGATCTCCTGCTCCGGCTCTGCCGAAAGCGAGACGCGGATGGTGTCGCCAATCCCTGCCCACAGGAGCGAGCCAATGCCGATGCTCGATTTCACTGTCCCGCCGATCAAGCCGCCTGCCTCGGTGATGCCGAGGTGCAGCGGGCAATCCACGGTTTCGGCAAGGCCATGATAGGCGGCCACCGCAAGGAACACGTCGCTGGCTTTCACCGCCACCTTGAATTCGTGAAAATCGTGATCCTGCAAGAGCTTGATGTGATCAAGCGCGCTTTCAATCAGCGCTTCGGGGCAGGGCTCGCCATATTTTTCGAGCAGGTCTTTTTCCAGGCTGCCGGCGTTCACCCCAATGCGGATCGCACAGCCATTGGCCTTGGCCGCGCGCACCACCTCAGCCACGCGGTCAGCCGAGCCGATATTGCCCGGATTGATGCGCAGGCACGCCGCGCCTGCATCGGCGGCTTCGAGTGCGCGTTTGTAGTGAAAGTGGATATCGGCCACCACCGGAATGCGGGCAGCGCGCGTGATCTGTTTGAAATTGGCGGTGGATTCCTCGGTCGGGCAAGACACGCGGATGATGTCCGCGCCTACTTCCTCGCAGCGGCGGATCTGATCGATGGTCGCCTTCACGTCCTCGGTCGGGGTGTTTGTCATCGTCTGGACGGTGATCGGGGCATCGCCGCCAACAGGGACATTGCCGACCATGATCTGACGACATTTGCGCCGTTCGATGGTGCGCCAGGGCCGGATTGCAGACATGGGATTTCCTGAATTGCGTTGCGGGGGTTACGCCCTGTGAAATAGGCGAGGTTGGCTACAATCTCAATTCATAAAGAAACTCATCATCGCGGTGGTTGCCGACCCAAAAATCAATATCGGCAATATGCGCAAAGCCATAGCGTTGGTAAAACCGCTGCGCGCCGTAGTTTTCGCTCCACACCGATAGCTGCACCGCATCAGCCCCCAGCCTGCGCGCCTGATCGAGCGCCCAGTCCATCAGGGCAGCGCCAATCCCTGCGCCGGTGCGCTGCGGTGCGCAATAGAGCTGGGCAAGGGTAAGCGGGCGCTGCGCATCCGAATGCCCGGGATAGCCGCCGGGATATTTCAGCTTTACAAAGCCGCTAAGCGCTCCGCTTGCCGGGTCCACGGCGAGTTGGTGGAATATCGCAGGATCAGCAATCTCCTGCGCGACCGCGGCAGGCGAATGAACCTGCCCCAGAAAGGCGTTAAGGTCTGCCGGATCATAAAGATGCGCAAAGGCCGCGCAAAAGGCCGTGCTGCCGAACTCGCCGAGCGATGCGGCATCTTGCGCTGTTGCATCGCGCAAAAGGACTGGGACTGTGCTCATGTTCGCCCTCTAGCGCGGCTGTTGCCCTTAAGGTAGTCGTTGCCGCCATGAACAACGCTGTCCTTGGCCTTGTCGCCGCCCTCACTCTTTGCCCCCTTGTCGCCTTGGCGAAGGAGCCTCAGGCGCAGCCCGAGCCGCGCTGGTCGCTGGCGATCCATGGCGGGGCGGGCACGCTTGATCCGGCGCAGATGACACCCGAACGCCGAGCGGAGTATGAGGCTGCCTTGCAGGCAGCGCTCGATGCCGGGCGCGCGGTGCTGGCCGCAGGTGGCAGCGCGATGGAGGCGGTGCAGGCGGCGATCCTGCCGATGGAGGACTCCCCGCTGTTCAACGCCGGGCGCGGCGCGGTGTTTACATGGGACGAGACCAACGAACTCGACGCCTCGATCATGGACGGGCGCGATCGCAGCGCGGGCGCGGTCGCGGGCGTGAAGACAGTCAAGAACCCGATCCTGCTGGCTGATAGGGTGCGCACGGATAGCGAACACGTCTTCATGATTGGCTCAGGCGCGGAAAGTTTTGCCGTGTCCAAGGGTTTCGAAGTCACCCCGCCTGAATATTTCGCCTCCGAAGCGCGGCTTAAATCATTGGAACGCATGAAGGCGGACAAGCTTTCGGCCATTGATGTCGACACCAAATTCGGCACGGTCGGTGCAGTTGCGATGGACACCCAAGGCAATCTGGCAGCGGGCACCTCAACCGGCGGCATGACGGGCAAGCGCTGGGGCCGGGTGGGTGATGCGCCGATGATTGGGGCTGGAACCTATGCCGATAACCGCGCCTGCGCTGTTTCGGCGACGGGGTGGGGTGAATATTTCATCCGCGTCGGCGTGGCGCACGAGATTTGCGCGCGGCTGAGAATGGCAGGCGAACCGGGTGCCCAGGCAATTGCCGACAGCGTGATGGCCGATGTCGAGGCGCTCGGCGGGGATGGCGGGGTGATCCTTATCACGCCGGCGGGCGAGGCGCTTTACAGCTTCAACACCACTGGAATGTATCGCGGGCGCGCCACCAGCGAGGGCGTGAACGAGGTTGCCATCTTCGGCGGAGAGGAGCGCGCGTCGGCCACGCCCGATCACTGACATTGGGAGCAAACCGCCCGCCCTGCCTCCCCACCCGGCCACCATACTGTAATGGTAATCTTGGTGGCCGGGTTGGGCCAAAGGCAAGGAGGCGGGGTGGGCGGTCTGAAACGAACCCGCCCTAAACTTGCCGGAACATATTGGGGATGGGGATACGCCGGTCGCGTTCGACGAATTCGCGGATCACCCGGCCCACTCGCATCAGCACGCGTTCGGCACTGGCCGACACTTCCTCGCCTGCGCTGCGTGCGCGGTAATAGGCGGCAAAGGTGATGGCCGGGCGTCCCTTGCCGGGCTCGACAAAGCCGATGTCGATGAAATTGCTGGTGTTGCCGACAAGCCCGCTGGTGCCGGTCTTGTCGCCTGCCACCCAGTCTTTCGGCAATCCGGCGCGCACCCGCCTTGCGCCTGTTTGCGTCTCGATCATCCATTGCCGCAATTGCGCGCGTTCCGCCTCGGGCAGAGCGTCGCCATAGAGGATGCGCGCCACAGTGCGCGCCATCGCAGCAGGCGTGGTGGTGTCGCGAAACTCGCCTTCGGGCACGTTGTTCATGTCCGGCTCAAAGCGATCTATCCGGCTCACCTCATCGCCAAGACTGCGCCAGAAGCCTGTCAGCGCCGCCGGGCCGCCCAGCGCGCGCAGCAGGATATTGGCTGCAGGATTGTCTGATGTGACCTGCGTTGCTTCGGCCAGTTCGCGCAAGGTCGCGCCGCTTGCGATCCGTTCGCGGGTGAAGGGCGCGTGTTCCACCATATCGCGCTCGCTCCACATCACCTTTTTGTCGGCGTCAATCGCCCCTGCGGCGTGTTTGGCCAGCAGCATGGCAGCGAGCGAGAATTTGAACGAAGACGCATGGCCAAAGCGGCGATCCTGATTGATCCCCACCGCCATGCCGGTTTCGGGCTCGAAAATTTCCGCGCCCAGCGTGCCCCCAAGGCTGTCCATCTCGGCCGCCTCGATCAGCCGCAATTGCGCCGCGAGCCGGCCAATCGGGCTTTGATCAGGCGGAATGCAGCCGCCTGCCGCCAATGCCAGAGTGCCGCCAATTAGTGTGCGCCGGGTGATGATCATGAATGCTTGTCCGCTTTGCGTTTGCCGAATCTCATGTCCTGCTCAAGCTTGGCGCGCAAGGCTGCATAGAAGGCCTCGAGAAAAGCGCGCGCATCACCGGGCACCGCCGGCCTGCCAATCTTGGTGGCAATGGTGGTGTGGACAGTTGCGAGCGCGGCTGGTTCGTCCTCGCGCAGCAGGCGTTCGAGCACCTGCAATTCGCGTTCCCCATAGACGCCGAGTTCATCGGGTGTGAAGGCCGGGCGGGCAGCAGGAGCGACCGCTGTCTTTTCCGCGGCGCTGGCCGGGCGGGCCGAAAGCGCCCTGGCGAGCTGCAAACGGGGAGCTTCGACCACCCATGTGCCCGCGATGATGTCGCCCGCGCGCAAGGCATCGCGGTTGAACAGCGGCAGCAGCAGGAACAGCGCAAACCACCCCGCCGCCACCCAGATCATCGCACCGCTGTTCTCGCCGGCATAGGCGCTCATCGCGGTGACAAGGATGAACACCAGCGGATAGAACACCTCGATATCGCGCAAGAGATTGCGAGCAATCACCACTTCGGGTGTGAGGCGCGCTGCCGCCTGCCCTTGGCCGCGCGCGGCGATGCGGATGCCCAGGATGCGCTTGCCCAAAGTCGCGCCGCGCGGGCCCAATTCCTGCACCAGAAAATAGCCATACCAGCTAAGGAAGACGACAATGATCAGCAGGATTTGCAGGAATTCGGCCGCTCCCGAAGGCGCGGCGCTGAAGGCGCTGCCCATGTTGTCAATAAGGCCGCCTGCCACTGCGATCAGGGCGATATGAAAAGCGATCAGCGCAAACAGGATAATCATCACATCCAGAATCAGCGCGCCGGCCCGCGCGCTGCGTGAGGCGATGGTGAGCGGCAGGGTGAGCCCTTCGGGAGTTGTGATCTCGCGGCGGCGTTTGTTGGTGAAGGGCACAGCAGCAGCGGTCATGCGGCAGGCTCATCGGCGCTTGGCTTGCGCGGGGCATAAAGGAAGAAATAGGCAAGCCAGAAGGTGAGCATCACGCCCCCGATGGCAAAACGCTCGGGCGTGCCTGCCACCAATTGGCGCGGGAACGCTTCGAGCAGGGCAGCAATGATCATCATGAACACCACTCCCACCATCACCAGCGCAGATCGTCGTCCGGCAGCAGCAGCCGAGGCCAGCACCGATTGATCGCCCGGAAAGGCCATCGAGCGCCCGATATGCAAGCCGGCCGCGCCCGACAGCAGGATGCCGAACAATTCGGTGGTGCCATGCACACTGAGCCAGGCGGCAAGCTCCACCACCACGCCTTGCCCGTCAAACAGCCACAACAAAGCGCCCAGGAGCGCCATATTATGCACCATCAGCATCAAGGACGGGATGCCAAAGGCAAAGCCGAGCGCAAAGGCAAGGATGCACACGCCCGCGTTGTTGCTGAACAGATAGGCGGCGAAGGTCGATAGCCCGCCGATCTCGTCGGCAGGGGCAAGGGTTGCCAGCAGGTCTTCGGCGCTTGCCCCCGGAACGCGGCCCTGACCCGATCCGGCCGGCACCAGCCGATAATACCAGTCGGGATCGCTTGCCACCAATAGCCAACCGGCAATCACCCCTGCCACCATCACGCCAAGCGTAATGAGGATATCAAGGCTGAGCGCTCGCACCGCCCGGCTCCATCCGCCCAGCAGAAATTCGCGCAGCCAGCGAAAGAAGCCGAGCCGCGGCCCATAGACTTGAAACCATGCGCGAAGGACGAGCTGTTCGAGATAGGCCAGCGTTGCCGCATCCAGCGAGGTTTCGCGCATGGCAGCCAGGCTTGAGGCCGCGGTGCGATAGAGCGCCGGCAAGGCCAACAGGTCTTCATCGCTGATGCGACCCAGTTTGCCCTGTTCCATGCGCTTGATGATCGCTTCAAGCCGCAGCCAATCGGCCTCGCGTTCCAGCCGGAAGCGGTCCGAGCGCAGCGCCGTGTTCACCGGCTCCAGCGGAGCGGCGGAATTGCGCCTCTGGCCAAAGGGGTTGAGGCGGGCTGCTAGTGCAGTGAAGTTCATCCGATCGCCTCGGCATTCCTGATTGCCAGATAGCGATCAATCAGCGCAAAGCCGATCTGTTCCCATGGCGCCTCGATCACCTCTGCGCCCATGCGGCGCAGGCGTTGCAACACAAGGCTGCGTTGCTGGGCAAGGCTGTCGGCGGCAATGCTGCGCGCAAGGGTCGCAAGATCACCGGGCTCGGCGGCGATGAAATCCTCAAGCTCGCTATCTGCCAGTGTCACAAAAATCACCAGATGACGCGACAGCAGCCGCCCGATGCTCTCGATCATCAGTTCGGCGGCGGCCGGATCGGAGAAATCGGAAAACAGCACGATCAGCGAACGGCGCTTGAGACGGGTCGTCAGCCGGGCCAGCGCGAGGGTGAAATTGGCCTCCTCACTGTGGTAGTCGAGGCTGGCGGCGGCGCTTTGCAGACGGGCAAAGCTGCGCGGCTCAGCGACAAAGGGCGTCATCACCAAAGGCGTGCGGGCAAAGCCGAACAGCGCGCATTTATCGCCGCCTTTGAGCGCGACATAGGCGCAGGTGAGCGCCGCGCTCACTGCGCGATCGAGCCGCGGCTGGCCATCCAAGGCCTCGCACATGGCCTGTCCGCAATCGAGCGCAAAGATGATCTGGTTGCCCTGTTCCGCCTCGTTCTCGCGGGCATAAAGGCGGATATGGCGCGCGCTTGCTTTCCAGTCGATGCGGCGGCGGTCCATGCCCGCTTCATATTCGCTAAGCGCTTCAAACTGCGTGCCTTCGCCGCGCAGCCGCCGCGCGATCAGCCCGCTTTGTGCATGGCGCAGGAAGGCCTGCAATTCGCGGCTGCGTACGGGGCTAAGATCGGGGAAGATGGCGATGCTGCGATCAATCTGCCGGGTGATTTGCCGCGCGCCCAATCCCATCGGCCCCTCCCAGCGCAGCCACAACCGAGTGAGCAAAGCCGTGCCGCGCCGGTTTGGCACCAGCGTGATGTCACCCGATAACTCGCTGTCCTGAAGGCTGCCGCCAGCGGCCCCGTCCCCGCGCGCAAGGCGCAGGTTCACGCGCCCATCGGCGCTGAGGCGCGGGTCGCATTCCAGCGCGGCCTCGGCGCGCGCGCTGGCGATGTCTGCCACCACCGCGAGGCGCAGCGGCTGGCCCACTTCGCATTCACGCGCCACTTCGATGCGCCATTGGCGGCACGCTCCTGCCATCACCCCATCCACCACGATCAGCGCCAGCAGCACCAGCGCAATCGCAGGGGCAAGCCCCCAGGCGCCGGGAGCCGCCGCCGCGATCACCAGCGCCAGCGGAGCAAGCGCTGCCACCGCCCAACCAGCGCGCGCGGTGGGCACAATCGCAAGGTTGGCGAGCAGGCTGCGCAATCCAGTCACAGACCTAACGCGGTGCCTCGACCTGTTCGACCAGTTCGGTCACCAGCGCTTCGAGATCGCGGCCCTCGATTTCGGCCGCGGGCGTCAGGGTCAGGCGGTGGCGCAGCACCGGCACGGCGAGCGCTTTGACATCATCGGGCAGCACATAGGCGCGCCCCCCCAGCGCCGCGCGCGCCCGCGCTGCGCCCGCCAGCAGCACAGCGGCGCGTGGGCTAGCGCCGACGGCCAGTTCGCTATGCGCCCGCGTTGCCCGCACCAACCGAACCACATAGGCGATGATGTCGTCTGCCACCTTGACCTGATCGAGCACGCTGCCTGCTGCTGCCAGCCGCGCTGCGTCTGCCACGGCTCTCACCCCGAGATCAGCGGGCCGCTGCGGCCCTTGGCGCTGGCTGTAGGCAGCGACAATGCGCGCTTCTTCGGTTTCATCGGGATAGGGGACAAGCAGCTTGAACAAAAACCGATCAAGCTGCGCTTCGGGCAAGGGATAGACGCCCTGATTTTCAATCGGGTTCTGGGTTGCCACCACCATGAAATGATCGGGCAGGGCGTGGGTTTCCCCGTCGAGCGTCACCCGCCGCTCCTGCATCGCTTCGAGCAGCGCGGCCTGCGTTTTGGGCGGGGTGCGGTTGATTTCATCGGCCAGCAGCAATTCGCAGAAGATCGGTCCGCGTGTGAGTGTGAACTGGCTGGTCTGGAAATTGAACAGGTTGGAACCCAGGATATCGCCGGGCAACAGATCGGGCGTGAACTGGATGCGCCCGAAATCAAGGCCGAGCGCGGTGGCAAAGCTATTGGCAAGGAATGTCTTGGCGGTGCCCGGTGGGCCTTCCATCACCACATGGCCGCCTGACACCAATGCAATCAGCAAGTGATCGATCAGCCCATCGTGCCCGACAATCGCCTTGGCGACTTCGGCGCGGATAGCGCTGGCCAGCGCGTTCAATTCCTCAAGGCTCATGCTCATCGCTTCAGCTTTCTGTGCAAGGTGTCGAGCGCACGGGCGGCGCTCAGGATCTCTTGGGGCGAGCGCGCGGCAACCAGCCGTGCGGCACGCGGGGTAAAGGGTTCTTCGCCGGGCAGGCGCATCGCCACAGCGGCATCAATCGCGGCCGCATCGGCGTGGGTCATGCCAAGGCTGCGCGCCAGACGCCGTTCGGCAAGGCGCGCATAAGGGGTTTTCAGCAAGCCCCAGCGCCGTGCGCGCACGACAAGGCTGGCGCTGTTTGTGACCAATTGCTGCTTGGCAAAGCCGATATTCGGATCGGTGCTGATGGCCGGGCCAAACCGCAGGACAGCACGCCAGAACACGATCGCGAGTGCCAGCATCAGGCACAAGGTTGCAGCCAGAAAGGGCGGGCGGAATGCCAGAGTGAGCAGGTTTTCCGCCCCGCCAAAGCCGTTCAAGGTGAGATCGAAGGTGACCATGCGCGTGCCGCTGTCATCGAGTTCTTGCAGCAGCTTGAGCGCGAGCGCCGCGCGCGCCGGGTCAGCAAGGCCATAATTGTTCACCAGATCAGGCTCGGCCACAAACAGCACCGGATAATTGGCGCTCCCGCTGTCGCCAATCCGCTCGTTTCCGGCGACCAAGGCCAGCGTTCGGCCAGCCTCATCGCGCAGCACGGCCCTATGCGATGGGTCGACTTCGGCATAGGCAACCGCGCGCGTTGGCAAGACGCCTGCCAGTCCCAACCCGCTCCAGCGCGGCAGGGGGCCTTCGGGCGGGTGGTGGATGCGGTGGGTGAGGGTGAAAGGCGCGGGCAGATCGCCTGTCCACTGCGCGCCGCTCGCTCCTCGCAGCACCACCCAGCCGCGCTGCCACTTGGCGGCTTCATCGCGCGGGAGATTGCGCGGCGGGCCGCTTACACGCCACTTCGGCAGGATCACCAACGTCGGGCCGAGCCTGCGGCGCTTTTCGAGAAGATCGCCAAACTCCTGAGCATCGAGGAACGGCGGCGGAGCAATCACCACCAGATTACGCCGCTCAAGCCCGCGCGGGCTGCGTGAACGGGTCACGCTGTAGCCGCTCGCCCCCAGCAGGCGGACAAGGCCCGAATAGCCATTGAGGCCATTGGCAGCGGCATGGGCGCCGCCGTTCTGCGTATCGGCCAGCGGCGCTTCGCCCCGACCCATCAGATAAAGCAGCGCCACAAACAGAGCAAAGCCGCCCAGCACCAGAGCTGCCGCCGCGGTGCGGGAAAAGGGCGCGCGACCAACGCTCATGCCGCAGCCTCAACTTGCCGCGGCAGGGCCAAGGCAAAGCGCGCATAGGCATCGCGCGCGGTTTCCCAATCCGCCCGCTCAAGCCGCTCCAGCGCAAACAGGCTGCGCTCAACCCGTTCGGCGATCACCCGAAACGCCTCCCGCGCAGGTTCTGACAGAGCAGGCAGGACGGCCAGTTCGCGCGCGGTGCTGGATGGCTCGACCAATCCGGGCCGCGCCGCAGCCAGTTCGCCGACGCTGCGGGTCAGCAGCAGGTGCGTCGCCTCGTTAAAGCGGCCTTCTGCCGCCAGTTGCTCGGCCTCTTCGATCAGCGCGAGAGAGGCGGCGCGTTCAGGCTGCCATGCGGGCGTGTCCTCGGCAACCCGTCTGCGGGCCTGCGCCAAGGGGCCGAAAGTGCGCACCAGTCCATAGATTACAAAGCCTGCAACGCCGATTAGCAAAGCCCAGCCGATCGCTCCCCACCATGCGCCGAGCCATTCCCCAACCGGCCCCAACACTTTTCCCAGCCATTCGAAAAAGCCCTGAAGCAGCCGTTCAAACAGCCCAAGTTCGCGCCGGGCAGCGGGCGGCGGCAGAGGAACCGGGGCAAACTGGATGTCGCCTGATGCGCGCAGGGCGTCCCACCCTGCAGGCGCGCTGGTTAAGGGGGGGGCTGCAGCGATGGGCGCAAGGGGAGGGGCGGCCGCGGTCATGCCGGGCAAGTGGTGGCATGGCTGCCCAAGCTGTGCAACAGGCTTGTGGCCTTGACCTGCCTAACCGCGCGCGCGGCCTTGCGGGTAGGTGCCCAGAAGGCGCAATTCCTTGGAATGGAAAGCACATTCCTCAAGCGCCCGGTCCACCGCCGGATCGCCCGGCGCGCCGATAATATCGGCATAGAACATGGTTGCCGAAAAGGTCGCACCCTGCTGGTAGCTTTCCAGCTTGGTCATGTTGACCCCGTTGGTGGCAAAGCCGCCCAAGGCCTTGTAAAGCGCGGCGGGAATGTTTTTCACTTCAAAAATAAAGGTGGTGACAAGCTCTTGCCCCACCAGCGCTTCTGCTGGCAGCGGATCTTGCGCCAGAATCACAAACCGCGTCATGTTGTCGGCGGCGTCCTCGACATTGTTCGCGATGATCTTGAGGCCATAAAGCTGCGCTGCAATTGCAGGCGCAATCGCAGCCACCGCCGGATCGCCGCGTTCAGCGACATAGGCCGCTGCTCCCGCGGTATCGACATAGCTCAACGGCACAATGCCGCGTTCGCGCAGGAAGCGGCGCGACTGGCCGAGCGCTTGCGGGTGGCTGTAGGCGGCTTCGAAGGGGCCATCCCCGCAGGCCATCAGCGCATGGTGGATCGGCATGAAATATTCGCCGACAATATTGAGACCGCTTTCAGGCAGCAGAAAGTGAATATCAGCCACTCGCCCGTGTTGTGAATTTTCGATGGGGATAATGGCTTGCCCTGCGCGCCCGTCCTTTACGGCATCGAGGGCGTCTTCGAAGCTGAAGCAGGGCAGCGGCAAGGCATCGGGCCTTGCTTCGGTGGCGGCGCGGTGGGAATTGGCGCCGGGCGATCCCTGAAAGGCAATTGCCCGCGCTGGATCGGCGGCGGCGGCCTGTTGCAGTTGGGTCGCCAGCATCAGCGCCGGGCCCGGAAAGCTCTGGGTCAAACTGTGGTTCATGTTGGCCTGCTAGAGCGCGGTTCGCCCAGCGGCAAGCCTGCTTGCAATTCATGCAAGAATTGATGGAGCGAAGGGCCTTGCGCGCACGCTGTTGCAACATTAAGGGACGCCCGCAATGACACAGGACAATTCTTCGCAAACCTCGCCTGCAGGCCAATCGTCTGGCGGCGATCTGTTCAACACGGCGGCAGGCTGGGTGCTCGGCGCGGCAGCGCTCGGGCTGGGTCTGTCGATCCTCGCGGACAAATATTTTCAGGGCAGCAGTGCGCCGCGTCCGGCGGAACTGGGCTATGTCATCGAAGTGGCTGAAACGACCAGCGATGGCCCTGCCGAAATGTCCTTTGCCGAAGCGCTCACGCTGGTGACGGCCGAGCAGGGCGAACGCGTGTGGGCCAAGTGCCAGTCGTGCCACTCGATCAATGCAGGCGGCGCCAATGGCGTTGGCCCCAATCTGCACGGCATCATGGGCGCCAATGTCGCGGCCAAGCCCGGCTTTGCCTATAGCGCTGCCTTGCAGGGTCTTGGCGGCCAGTGGGATTGGGAGCGCATGAACAACTGGCTCAAGAACCCGCGCGGCTATGTCGATGGCACGAAGATGGCCTTTGCCGGCCTTTCCAAGATCGAAGATCGCGCAGCGGTCGCGCTTTATATGAACGCCAATGGTTCAAACATCGCTCTGCCTGCTTTCACTCCGGCGGCTGAAGTCGCTGAGGAAGAAACCGCTGGCGCGGTGGACGAAGCAGCGGGTGAAGTCGCTGCTGACGAGGCGGGCAGCGAATAAGCTGCGTTACAAGGGGCAGGCGCTCAGCTCTGCCCCTTGAAACCTTGGGCAATCACATACCATTCGGAAGACCCCTTGCGGCTCGCAGGGGGTTTTGCGTGTTTGACGCTTGCGAAATGTTTTTTCAGCAAGGCGAGCAAATCAGTGTCCGTGCCGCCCGCCAACACCTTGGCAACAAAAGCGCCGCCCGGCTCCAGCGTTTCAGTGGCAAACCACGCGGCGGCTTCCACAAGGCCCATGGTGCGCAGATGATCGGTTTGCTTGTGGCCGACGGTGTTTGCCGCCATGTCGGACAGGATCAGATCGGGCGCCCCGCCGAGCGCCTCGGTGAGGGCGGCTGGCGCTTTATCATCCATGAAATCCATCTGGAAAATGGTGACGCCTTCGATCGGATCGACCGGCAACAGATCAATCCCCACCACTTTTGCCTGAGGCACCTTGGTGCGCACCACCTGTGTCCAACCGCCCGGCGCGATCCCGAGATCGACGACGCGGCGAGCGCGTTTCAGCAGATCGAATCGCTCGTCAAGTTCGATCAGCTTGTAGGCGGCGCGGCTGCGATAGCCTTCGGCCTTGGCGCGCTGCACATAGGGATCATTCAGCTGGCGTTCGAGCCAGCGCACCTGACTCGCGGTGCGCCCGCGCCCGGTCTTCACCCGTTTGTCCGGATTGCGGCCTGAACGGCTCATGACCGCTCGTCCGGTTGCGTGCCCGGACGGGTGAGATCGCGCAAGGGTCGCTGCCCGCGTGTGTCGGTCGCCATCAGGCTGCGCAAGATACCCTCGCGAATGCCGCGATCAGCGACGCCCAGCCGCCGTGCCGGCCACAGATCAAGTATCGCCTCCAGGATCGCACAGCCCGCCACCACCAGATCGGCCCGGTCATTTCCGATACAGGGCAGTTGCGAACGCTCGGCGGGTGACATCGCCGAGAGCATCGCGCTGATGCTGCGCATTGAATGCGACGGCACGATCAGACCATCGACTGCCTTGCGATCATAATGCGGCAATTCGAGATGCAGGCTCGCCAGCGTCGTCACCGTCCCACTGGTGCCGAGCAGACGGATGTCGGGATGGGTCGCGGCCTCGCGCACACGCGCAGCAAAGGGGGCAAAGCTGGTGGCCACCAGATCGCGCATCGCTTCGTAGCGGGCGATGCGTTCCGCCTCGTTCGTCTCGGCCCGGCCCACCGTATCCGTGAGCGAGACAACGCCCCACGGCACGCTTTGCCAATCGAGAATGCGCGGCACGCGCGCCTGTTTGCGCGCGCCTGCTTCGACCAGCACCAGTTCGGTCGAGCCGCCGCCGATATCGAAGATCATCGCTGGCCCGTCGCCTGCTTCGAGCAGGATATGACAGCCCAGCACCGCCAGCCGTGCTTCTTCCTCAGCGCTGATGATGTCGAGCGCGATGCCGGTTTCGCGCCGCACGCGTTCGATAAAGGCCGCGCCGTTGCTAGCCCTGCGGCAGGCCTCGGTTGCGACCGATCGGGCCAGCCGGACATTGCGGCGACGCAGCTTGTCCGCGCAGATCGCGAGCGCGGACACGGTGCGGTCCATCGCCTCGTTCGACAATCGGCCGCTGGTAGCGAGGCCTTCACCCAGCCGCACCACCCGGCTGAAGGCGTCGATCACGGTGAAATCTTCACCCGATGGACGCGCGATCAGCAGGCGGCAGTTATTCGTGCCAAGATCCAGTGCGGCATAGGCCTCGGACGGGCTGGACGCACGCCTCTCGCCAAGCGCCGCCAGATCGGACGGCCACTTGCGGCGCGGATCGGCCATCTGCTGGGCCATGGAGCCTGCCCGCGCATTGCGAGAAGGCCGGTTGCTATCGGGCTGGAGGGCGGATTTGTAGCGAAAATCGGCTACCTTGCCGGACTTGCCGCCCCTGTTGCTGCCAGCTCTCTTGTTTCTGTCCGGCGGCCGAGCATCCGCCATAATCGTCAACTTTCATCCCACTCTGGCCATCTCGCGACCAAAGCACTTGGAACAGGAATTAGCCCAAGGCTTGCGCAAGAGCAAGCCGCGCAAGGGCTTAAGCAGTGCGCTTAAATTCTCACCAGATCTGCTCGATTCTGTCCGATTTGAATAGCTTTGATGGCTTGGCAGGCCTTGACAGGGTGAGAACATTTCCAGAACACAGCGGGCATGCTGATCGCCCACCGCATTGCGCTCGACCCGACGAACGTGCAGCGGACCTACTTCGCCCGCGCTTGCGGCACGGCGCGGTTCGCGTGGAACTGG
>MEDW01000013.1 GCA_001724215.1 Erythrobacter sp. SCN 62-14
GGGGTCCTTGATCATCGCGAAGAAAGCGCCCGCATCGGGATAAGACGCGATGAAGCCATCGTCCCAGCGCTCAGCCTCCGGCCCCGTCACCATGGTTTCAAAGACCCCGCGCCAGATAATGCGCCCGCCGAGCTTGCGGAAAATGTCGCCGCTGGTGCGACCATATTCCTGATAAGCACGCCTGCCGCTCCAACCCTTGCCCGCGTGTTTGTGGCCTTCCGGATATTGCGCCCATTCGCGGTATCGCAGCAGGTTGAGCATATTGATGGGCTGATCGCGTGGCAGCTCCTTGAAGGCCTGAAAATTGGCCGGGCTCGGATCGATATGCACCTCACTCATCGCCCCATCCCTCTCCTGTCAGATCGCATTGCATGTAGACCGTATCAAGCAGCGTGCCGAATTTGCGCCCGACATGACGCATCCGGCCAGTATGGACAAAGCCGCATTTCGCGTGGAGCGCGACCGAAGCGGGCTCGCCCCCGCCGATCACCGCGATCATCTGGCAAAAGCCGCTCGCGCGCGCTGCCGCGATCAGCGCTGGCAGCAGCGCTGCGCCAATCCCGCGTCCGCGTGCATCATGGGCGACATAAATGCTGTCTTCGCAAGTGTGCGCATAGGCCGCGCGGTCACGAAAGCGGGCAGCGTAGGCATAGGCCGCGACCTCCCCGCCGCGCGCGGCAACCAGAAACGGAAAGCCCCGCGCCGCAAAATCGGCGATCTTTGCAGCCCACTCAGCCGCATCGGGCGCAATCGTATCGAAAGTCGCCGTGCCATTGGCAACGTGCCAGGCATAGATGCCGGCAATGGCCTGCGCGTCACCAGGACGCGCAGGCCGGATCACCATGTCAGGCAAGCTTGTAATCCGCAAAGCGGTCGCGCAGGTCTTTCTTGCTGATCTTGCCGGTTGCGGTGTGCGGGATGTCGTCGACGAACTCGACCGCATCGGGCATCCACCACTTGGCGATCTGGGGCCGCAAGTGTTCGAGGATGTCCTCGCCCGTCACCTCGGCGCCCGCCTTCTTGACAACAAACAGCACCGGGCGCTCATCCCATTTGGGGTGATAGATGCCGATGCAAGCGGCTTCTGCCACGCCCGGGTGGCCGCAAGCCGCATTCTCAAGCTCAACCGAGCTGATCCACTCGCCGCCCGATTTGATCACATCCTTGGTGCGATCGGTCAGTTGCAAGGTGCCATCCGGGTGCAGAATGCCGACATCGCCGGTATCGAACCAACCATCATTGCCGACCGCGTCTTTCTCCGCCTTGAAATAGCGCTTGATCACCCACGGCCCGCGAATCTGCAGCGCACCCGAGGTCTTTCCGTCGCGCGGCAGTTCGGTGACCATGTCATCAAGGTCAACCGTGCGCAGCTGCACGCCGAAGATCGGTCGGCCCTGCATCGCGGTTTTCTCGACCTTTTCCTCCAGGGTAAGCGTATCCCAATCCCAGGTCGGCCCGCCCACCGTGCCGATTGGGCTGGTTTCGGTCATGCCCCAGGCGTGCTGAACACGGGTGCCGTTCTTGAGCAAGCGCTCGATCATAAAGCGCGGCGCGGCCGAACCGCCGATGGTCGCAGCCTTCAGGGGCGGCAGATCGAGGCCGTTGGCATCGCAATACTGGAAGTGGGCGAGCCACACCGTCGGCACGCCCGCCGAATCCGTCACGCCCTCGCGCAGCATCAATTCGTGCAGCACGGCAGGGTCATTAACGGCAGAGAACACAAACTTGATCCCTGCCATCGCGCCTGCATAGGGCAGCCCCCAGCTTGCCGCGTGGAACATCGGCACCACGGGAAGCATCACCGAGGCTGCGCTGAAATTGAAGGCCGCCGGTTGCAGGCCGGCGAGCGCGTGCATCATGGTGGAGCGGTGTTCGTATTGCACACCCTTGGGATTGCCGGTGGTGCCCGAGGTGTAACAGATCATGCATGGGTCGCGCTCGTCGCCCGGCACCCATTCAAAATCGCCGTCCTGCGCGCCGATCCAATCTTCAAACGCAAGGGTATGAGCGCCGCTGTCGTAGCAGACATAGTGCTCAACCGTCTTCCAACGGTCCTTCATGCGATCAACGATCGGCTGGAAGGCGGCATCATAGATCAGCACGCGGTCTTCGGCATGGTTGACGATGTAGTCGAGTTGATCGTCGAACAGGCGCGGGTTGACGGTGTGGAGCACCCCGCCCATGCCGGCAACGCCATACCAGCTGACAAGGTGGCGCGCATGGTTCATGGCAAGGCTCGCCACCTTGTCGCCTTTCTTGATGCCAAGAGCCAGCAACGCCTGCGCCATTTTCAACGCATCGCGGCGGATGCCGGCCCAGTTTGTGCGTGTCTCGCTGCCATCGGCCCATCGGCTGACGATCTCGCGTTCCGGCGCTTCACGCGCCGCGTGATCGATCATCGCGGTGACCCGCATGGTGAAATCCTGCATCGCTCCGAGCCGTGCTTCGGCCATTTGTCTCTCCCATGAAATACAGCACGCAAGGCAGACAGTCGCCCCATGCCAAAACTGATGGTGTGCCCATCTCATGCCTTTGCGAACCGCGCAGCGCAAGTGCCTGTCACAGCCTTGCCATAGACGCGCAGTAGATCGCTTGGACTTGCTTCAACCCGGAGATCTCGATGATCCGCTATGCCTTGCTGATTGCTGCCAGTTCGCTTGTAATGGCATCGCCCACTCTCGCCCGTGAGCGGCAGTTTTATGGCGGTATCAACGCCGGGGTGAGTGTCCCCGATCAGGTGAAAGTCGATATTGATCGGGGTCGTCCGGACGGGCTTCAGGAAAACGCAGCCTTTGCCGATACCAAGCTGGGTCTCGATGCCGATATCGTGCTGGGCTATGATTTTGGCGCCGTGCGGCTCGAAGCTGAGGGTGGGTACAAGCGCAACGGCTACAAGCGTCTGACAGTGGTCAATCCCGCGCTTGTTCCCGGCACAAATGTCGCGCCGGGCACAGTGGTTGGCAACGAACGCGATCTGTCGATCTGGAGCGGGATGCTCAACGGCCTGCTCGAAGTTGGCAATGATGATGGCCTGCAGATCTTTGCAGGAGGCGGCGTTGGCCTTGCGCATCTGCAATTGCCGGTGCGCGTGCCGGGCGTGGGTGCAGTGATTGACGACAGCAGCACCGATTTCGCCTGGCAATTGCTCGCAGGAGCCCGGGTGGCCTTAAGCCCCAAGGTCGATCTCGGTCTCAAGTACCGCTTTTTCAACATTAATGATTTCCGCCTGACCGGGGTTGCCGGACAGCCCCTGCAGGCGGATTATCAGGCTCATTCCCTGCTCGCGAGCCTATCCTATAACTTCGGTAGCAAGCCTGCCCCCACTCCGGCGGCGGCTCCTCCTCCTGCGCCGCCGCCGCCGCCGCCTGCAGCCGTTACCCCGCCCCCGCCCCCACCGCCGGTTTGCAACACGGGGCCCTATATCGTGTTCTTCGACTTCGACAGCGCGGCGATCACTGCCGAGGCAGGCGCAGTGCTGGCAAACGCGATCACCGCCTACGGCAATTGCGGCGGCGCGCGCGTGATGCTGGCAGGCCACACTGACCGGGCGGGAAGTGCGCGCTACAACATGGGCCTCGCCGCACGGCGCAACGCTGCGGTGGCGGAATACATGACGACGCGCGGCGTTCCGGCGAGTTCGATCACCAGCGAGGCCTTTGGCGAATCCATGCCGCGTGTCCCGACTGCGGACGGCGTGCGGGAACCGCAGAACCGCCGTGTCGAAATCACCTATGGGCCGGGTTCGGGGATGTAGAGATCAGGCAATCCGGCGATCAGCGGGGCACAACCTCACTGGTCGCCGGATGGCTCAGGCGACAAGCCGCAGGTTCGGGCGGCTCTTGACGGGCGTCAGTTCAACATTGCTGATACCCGGGACTTCGCCCAGCCGTTCTGCCAATTCGCCGCTAAGCGCAAAATTGCGGCCCAAGCGCACGGTCACCTGCTCGCCATCCTCCAGCGTCAAGCGGACAACCACCTCGCCATTGGCCTTGGGCCGATCAAGCGTTGCCGCATCGAGCGCGATTTCCAGTTCGAGCAGCGCCTCGATGGTGGCGATGTCGGCTTTGAGTTCCAGCGGGAGCGCATGGCCTGCCGAAGCGAGCGGCCTTGCTCCGCGCACCGTCATGCGGGGCGGCTCACCGGGCGAAGGCGAATCGAGTTCCATCGTCACCAGCAGGCACTCGCCAGACTTGGCCCATTCCTCGAATTTGGGGACGAGCGCTTCTTCGAAACAGGCGGCCGAAAACTGCCCCGAAAGATCGGAGAAATCCGCGCGCACAAATTCGCCGCCCTTACGGGTGCGCGCCTTGGTGTAGCCTTCGACCATCGCGGCGAGCACCACCTGACTGCGGCCTGTGCCGGTTGCCCCTGTTTCCATCACGCTTTGATAGGTGCGCGCGCCGTGGGATGAGGCGATCTCGCGATATTGCTGCACCGGATGGGCGGAGAAATAGAACCCGAAATTCTCGCGTTCCTTGGCCATTTGTTCAGACCGGCTCCAAGGTTCGGTGGGGGCAAGCCGCAGGTCTTCCTCAGGCGCATTCTCGCCGCCAAACAGGCCCACCTGCCCGCTGGAACGCTCTCGCATGGCAGCGTCAGCCACGGCCATCAGCCGATCTACATTGGCGAAAAGCAAGGCGCGGTTCGGCTCCAGCGCGTCCAACGCTCCTGCACAGATCAAGCCTTCCAATTGGCGGCGGTTTATGGTGCCTTCCGGCATACGCTCAAAGAAATCCTTGAGGCTGGTAAACGCCCCGCCCTTGGCGCGTTCGGCGACAATCGCCTCCATCGCCTTTTCCCCGACATTGCGAATGCCCGCAAGCGCATAGCGCACCGCATAGCCCTCCTCGGTCTGCTCGACAGTGAAGCGGCCTTCGGAATGGTTGACGCATGGGGGCAGCAACTGGATGCCGCCCTCGATCCCCGGATAGCGGCGCGCATCATCAACGAACACGCTCAGTTTTTCCGACTGGTGCAAATCAAAGCACATCGAAGCGGCGTAGAATTCTTCCGGGTAATGCGCCTTCAGCCACGCGGTTTGGTAAGACAGCAGCGCATAAGCGGCCGCGTGGGATTTGTTGAAGCCATAGCCCGCAAACTTGTCGATCAAATCGAACAATTCATTGGCGCGCTTGGCATCAATGTCGGACACAGTCTTGCAGCCTTCGACAAAGCGGCCGCGCTGCGCGTCCATTTCGGCCTGCACCTTCTTGCCCATCGCGCGGCGCAGCAAGTCTGCATCGCCCAGCGAATAGCCTGCAAGGATTTGCGCGGCCTGCATCACCTGTTCCTGATAGACGAAAATGCCGTAGGTTTCCGACAGAATCCCTTCAAGCTTGGGGTGCGGATATTCAATCGGGACTTCGCCCGCCTTGCGCTGGCCGAACAGCGGGATGTTGTCCATCGGGCCGGGCCGATAAAGCGAGACGAGCGCGATAATGTCGCCGAAATTGGTCGGCTTCACCGCTTTCAGCGTGCGGCGCATCCCTTCGGATTCGAGCTGGAACACGCCCACGGTGTTACCCGCCTGCATCAGATCATAGACCGCCGGATCATCGAGGCCGAGGCTATCAAGATCAATCGCAATACCGCGAGCCGCGAGAAGATCGACAGCCTTGCGCAGCACGGAAAGCGTCTTGAGGCCAAGGAAGTCGAACTTCACCAGCCCCGAGCTTTCGACATGCTTCATGTCAAACTGCGTCACCGGCATGTCCGAGCGCGGATCGCGGTAAAGCGGGACAAGCTGCGCCAAGGGCCTGTCGCCAATCACCACGCCGGCTGCGTGGGTCGAGGAATTGCGGGGTGCGCCTTCCAGTTCGAGCGCCAAATCAACAAGGCGCTTCACCTCATTGTCATTGTCATATTCGCGCTTGAAATCGGCAGCGCCATTGAGCGCGCGCGGCAGCGTCCACGGGTCGGTCGGGTGGTTGGGAACCATCTTGCACAGGCGGTCCACCTTGGTGAAACCCATTTGCAAAATGCGCCCACAATCGCGCAGCACCGCGCGCGCTTTCAGCTTACCGAAAGTGATAATCTGCGCGACGTGATCGGCGCCATATTTTTGCTGAACGTAACGGATCACCTCGCCGCGCCGCGTTTCGCAGAAGTCGATATCGAAATCGGGCATGGAAACGCGTTCGGGATTGAGGAAGCGTTCAAACAGCAGGCCGAGTTTCAAAGGATCAAGATCGGTGATGGTGAGCGCCCAAGCCACTGCCGAACCTGCGCCCGAGCCGCGACCGGGGCCGACCGGAATGCCCTGTTCCTTGGCCCATTTGATGAAATCGGCAACGATGAGGAAGTAGCCGGGAAAGCCCATCTTCACGATCACGTCGATTTCATATTCGAGCCGGTCGAAATAGGCTTGGCGCTCTTCGTCACTCATCGCGCCATAGGGAGCAAGGCGCGCTTCCAATCCCTTGCGCGCGTCCTCGGCCAGCATCCGCGCTTCGCCTTCGAGATCGCCCGCAAGGCTGGGCAGAATCGGCTTGCGATAGGGCGGCGCAAAGGCGCAGCGCTGCGCGATGACGAGGGTGTTGGCGGTCGCTTCAGGAAGGTCGGCGAACAGCTCCTCCATCATCCGCGCCGATTTGACAAAGGCTTGCGGATTGGAGCGCGGGCGGTCTTCGGCCTCGACATGGGTCGAATGGGCAATGCACAGCATCGCGTCATGCGCCTTGTGCATGTGAGGCTCGGCAAAATTGGCCGGATTGGTGGCGACCAGCGGCAAATCGCGGGCGTAGGCAAGGTCGATCAGCGCATCCTCAGCGCGCTCGCAGATCGCATCGCCGTGGCGCGCCAGTTCGATATAAAGCCGATGCGGGAACAGCGCTTGCAGCGCGTCGCACAAAGCCTCTGCCGCCGCCTGCTGTCCATCGGCAAAGAGGCGCGTTATCCCGCCCTCGCCCGCGCCGGTGAGCGCGATCAGCCCGTCGGTGTGGCCTGCAAGGTCAGCGAGCGTGACATGAGGTTCCAACTCCAGCGGACGATCAAGATGCGCCTTGGAGACGAGGTGGCACAGATTGCCATAGCCCGCCTCGTCCTGCGCAAACAGCGGCAGGTAATCAATGGCCTGCGCTGACGAACCCTCTACGCCTTCGCGCGCAACGCCGAGCAATGTCCCGATAATCGGCTGAATGCCCTCGCCCTTGCAGGCAGAGGCAAAGGCGACAACGCCATAAAGCCCGTTGCGATCGCAGATGGCAATCGCGGGAAAGCCGCGTTCTTTGGCAAGTTTCGCAATCGCCTTGGGGTCAATCGCCCCTTCGAGCATCGAAAAAGACGACAGCACGCGCAAGGGGATAAAAGGAGCAAACCGCATAGGCCTTATCCTATGGATTTGCACCGATTCCGCAAAGCGTATCGCTAGCCTAATTCTCCACAGGGAGGCGCAGCGCTAGATCAGCTTGGCGATGTCCTTGGCGATGGCAGCGGGCGTATCCTGCGGGGCGTAGCGCTTCACCACATTGCCTTCGCGGTCGATCAGGAATTTGGTGAAATTCCACTTGATCGCGGTTGTGCCCATCAACCCCTTGGCCTCTTTCTTCATCCAGTCGAACAGCGGCGAGGCCTTATCTCCATTCACCTCAACCTTGGCCATGAGCGGGAAGGTCACGCCGAAATTCACCTTGCAGAATTGCGCGATCTCATCGGCGCTGCCCGGTTCCTGTCCGCCGAACTGGTTGCAAGGAAAGCCGAGCACTTCAAAATCGCTGTCCTTGAATTGCTGATACAGCTTTTCGAGGCCATCATATTGCGGGGTAAAGCCGCATTTGCTCGCAGTGTTGACGATGAGCAGCACTTTACCGAGTTTATCGGCAAGCTTCAGCTCCTCACCGCGATTGGTGGTGACGGTGAAATCGGCGATAGTCGTCATGAGCCTGTCCCTTCGTGAAGCAATCCGTCCTTGAGGCGCACCACCCGGTCCATCCGGGCGGCAAGCCGTTCATTGTGGGTGGCGACCAGCGCCGCACTACCCTCGCCGCGCACCAATTCGAGAAACTGGCCGAGCACGGCGTCCGAGGTGTGTTCATCCAGATTGCCGGTCGGTTCATCCGCCAGCACCAGCGCCGGGCGATTGGCAAGCGCGCGAGCGACCGCGACGCGTTGCTGTTCACCGCCCGACAATTGGCTTGGCCTGTGGGTCAGCCGTCCGCCCAACCCCAGACTGGTGAGCAGGCTGTCTGCGCGGGCCTCAGCCTCAGCGCGCGAAAGGCCAAGGATCATCTGCGGCATCACCACATTCTCGCGCGCGTCGAAATCAGGAAGCAGGTGGTGGAATTGATAAACAAAGCCCAAATGTTCGCGCCGCAGCCTGGTGCGTTCATCGCTGGCGAGCGTTTCGGCGCCCTGGCCCACCAGACTGATCGATCCTTCAAAGCCGCCTTCAAGCAGGCCGACAGCTTGCAGCATGGTCGATTTGCCCGAACCCGACGGGCCAAGCAGCGCCACGATTTCGCCCGGCATGATCGTCAGATCCACGCCGCGCAGCACTTCGATGCGCTGCCCGCCCTGTTCGAAGGTGCGTTTCAGACCCTTGAGGGCGACAATCGGTCCCCCGCTATTCATATCGCAGCACCTGAACCGGATCGGTGTTCGCCGCTTTCAACGCCGGATAAAGCGTTGCCAGAAAGCTCATCACCATCGCCAGCATCACAATTCCTGCGATCTCCCACGGATCGGTGCGCGAGGGCAGCGTTGAAAGGAAGCGCACTTCGGGATCCCAGATCTGCTGGCCGGTGGCAAAGGCGATAAAGCTGACTATGCTCTCTCGGAAATAGAGCACCACAAAGCCCAGCGCGAGCCCGGACAATGTGCCGATTGCGCCAACAGTGGTGCCAGTGGTGACAAAGATCTTGAGCAGGCTGCGCCGCGTGGCCCCCATGGTTCGCATGATCGCAATGTCGCGGGTCTTGGCGCGCACCAGCATCACAAGGCTCGACAAAATGTTGAAGGCCGCCACCAAAACCATGAACGAAAGCGCAAAGAACATCGCCACGCGCTCCACCTGCAAGGCCTCAAACAGCGTCGAATTGATTGCCTTCCAATCGGCAATCGCCGCCCGGCCGATAAGCTGTGTTTCAAGCGGCCTGAGGATGTCTCCCACCCGGTCGGCGTTCTCGACCTTGACCTCGATCATCTGCACTGCATCTCCCATCAGCAACAGGGTTTGCGCATCGGAGATCGGCATGATCACGAATTTGCCGTCGTAATCATAAATGCCGACTTCGAAGATTGCGCCCACTTCATAGCCGACCTGCCGGATCGAAGTGCCAAACGGGGTTGTGCGCCCTTGCGGATTGATAATCGTGATGGTGTCACCCACCCGCGCGCCGATATTCTGGGCAAGGCGAGAGCCGATCGCAACCTTGCCAGAGCCAGCACGCACATCGGACAGATTGCCCAGCAACACCTTGTCAGACAGCGTCGCAATGTCTTCCGGCGTATTGCCGCGCACGAAGATTGCCTCAACCCGCCCATTGAAGCTTGTCAGCAAGGGCTGCTCAATCAGAGGGCTGGCGCTGGTTACGCCGGGGGTCGCCTGAATATCGGCAAGCACGCTTTCCCAGTCATCCAGCCTTCCTCCATAGGCTTGCACAATGGCGTGGCCGTTCAGACCCACGATCTTGTCAAACAGCTCATGACGAAAGCCATTCATCACGCTCATGACAATCACCAGCATGGCAACCGAAAGCATCACCACGCCCACCGAAATGCCGGCGACCAGCGCAATGAACGCCTCGCCCTTGCCCGGCCAGAGGTAACGCTTGGCGATCATCCATTCAAAAGGGGAAAGCATGAGGTGTGCAGGTCTGCCTGATCGACTTGAGAGCTTTGGCCTCTAAAGCCCCAAGGCGCCTTGCACAATCGCCTTCACGCAGTGTGGCCGCCTTGCGACGATCAAAGGCAATCTGTCGGCAACCGGCGTCACTTTCCCTTGTAATTGATACGTCACATCGCCATTAGCAAACCGAGCCACAGGGGCACGCGCAGCAGGACAACCAGGTGATGGCGGCAAAATCCACCAATTTCACCCATCCCTTTATGGATACAGATGGGGATAAGCTGCGCGAGGAGTGCGGCATTTTCGGCGCGATCAACGCGGCCGATGCCGCTGCTGCAACCGCGCTCGGTCTGCACGCGCTTCAGCATCGCGGACAAGAGGCCGTGGGCATCACCAGCTTTGACGGCAGCGAATTCTATTCAAGCCGCGGGCTTGGCCATGTGGCAGATAATTTTTCCTCGGCTGAAAGCATTGCCGAATTGCCGGGCCACATGGCAGCGGGCCATGTGCGTTATTCCACCACCGGGGGATCGGGCCTCAGGAACGTGCAACCGCTCTATGCCGAACTGGCCAGCGGCGGCTTTGCCGTGGCGCATAATGGCAATATCTCCAACGCGATGATGCTGCGGGCCGATCTGGTGGCCAAGGGTTCGATCTTTCAATCGACCTCCGACACCGAAGTGATCATCCACCTTGTCGCCACCTCGCGCTATCCCACTTTAGCAGACCGGCTGATTGATGCGCTGCGCCTTGTCGAAGGCGCCTATGCGCTGATTGTCATGACCCCCGAAGGGATGATCGCCTGCCGCGATCCGCTCGGCATTCGCCCTTTGGTGATGGGCCGCATGGGTGATGCAATTGTCTTCGCCAGCGAAACAGTCGCCTTTGATGTCGTCGGCGCGCAACTGCTGCGCGAGGTCGAGCCAGGCGAAATGGTTCATGTCGATTTCTCGGGCGAGGTGCGCAGCGTACGCCCCTTTGGCAATGTTTCCCCGCGCCCCTGTATCTTTGAACACGTCTATTTCAGCCGCCCGGACAGCCTGTTTGCCGGGCAGAGCGTCTATGCTGCGCGCAAAGCAATTGGCGAGCAATTGGCCATGGAAGCGCCGTGTGATGTCGATCTGGTGGTGCCCGTGCCCGACAGCGGCGTTCCGGCCGCGATCGGCTTTGCCCAGCAATCGGGCATTCCGTTTGAATTGGGCATCATCCGTTCACACTATGTCGGACGCACTTTCATCCAGCCTTCCGACAGCGCGCGCCATTCGGGCGTCAAACGCAAACACAACGCCAATCGCGGGCTGGTGGCGGGTAAGCGTATCGTCCTGATTGACGATTCGATCGTGCGCGGAACGACCAGCTTGAAAATCGTCGAAATGATGCGCGAGGCAGGCGCATCTGAAGTCCATTTCCGCGTTGCCAGTCCGCCCACCGCCTACAGCTGCTTTTACGGAGTCGACACTCCGGAACGTTCCAAATTGCTGGCAGCGCGGATGAAGCTTCAGGCGATGCGCGATTTCATCAAGGCTGATAGCCTTGCCTTTATCTCAATCGACGGACTTTACCGCGCGGTGGGCGCGGCTGATCGCGACCCTTCCCACCCGCAATTCTGCGACGCTTGTTTCACTGGGCAATATCCCACGTCATTGACCGATCTTGCTTTGAGCGAGCAGAAATCCGCCGAACTTCCCTTTGCCGATCCCAAAGCAGCCTGAACCATGACCACTGAAAATGCAAAACCCCTCGCCGGGCGCACCGCGCTTGTGACAGGCGCAACTCGCGGCATTGGCGCAGCCACCGCAAAAACCCTTGCCGAGCGGGGCGCCCATGTCATTCTGGTGGCGCGCAAGGTGAAAGCGCTTGAGGAGGTTGAGGATCAGATCCATGCACTTGGCGGCACCTCCACCATCGCTCCGCTTGATCTGACCGAACCTGACAGCGTCACGCGCCTTGCGACAGCGATTGCAGGCCGTTGGCAGAGCCTTGACGTGCTCTGCCTGGCTGCCGCTTATCTGCCCGAATTGAGCCCGCTCTCACAGATGGATCCCAAGCAGTTTAATCAGGCCCTGCTCACCAATCTGGTTGCAAGCCAGGCTTTGCTGGCGAGCTTTGATATGCTGCTGCGCCGCGCTGAGGCAGGACGGGTGATTGGGCTCACCAGTTCCGTTGCGCAGTCCCCGCGTCCCTATTGGGGCGGCTATTCCGCAACCAAGGCAGCCTTTGAAAACTTGCTGGAAACCTACGCTGCCGAAGTTGAACGGATCAGCCCGGTGCGCGTTGCCATCATCGATCCGGGGGCAACCCGCACTGAAATGCGCGCCCGCGCCTATCCCGGCGAAGACCCACGCGATGTCAAACCGCCTGAAGTCGTGGGCGCGCGAATTGCGGACCTGCTGGGTGAAGGCTTTACGACCTTGCACCGCGAGCGCATCGATTGATCGATAAATTATCCAGCTAAAATAATCACTAATGCGGATTTAACCACATCTTGCAACCTGCCTTTAGGTCTGGCTGTCAAATGATTGTCGACAGTCTCGCCCCCGACAAATGAGGTTGCACCGCCATGTCCGCCCCCACCGACCCCTATTACACCGCAGCACAGGAAGATCGCTGCGGTGCGCGCACCAAGCTGATGATTCCGGCAACCTTGCGGGCATCAGGGGGACGCGCCTTTCAGAGCGTGGTGCATGATCTTTCAATCTCGGGCTTTTCCGCCGCCTCGATCAACCGGATGCATGAAGGTCAGATGTGCTGGTTGACCATGCCCGGTCTGGAAGCGCTGCAGGCGCAGGTCGTGTGGTGGGATAATTGCATTGTGGGCTGTGCGTTCTCGGAATTGCTCAGCCCGATTGTCCACGACAACATCCTGCAACGCTACAGCCACCTTGGCGTCTATCGCCCGGCAGTGTGAGAGGGTCGCCGCGTCAGTCTGGTGACGCGGCGATTTTTTCAACAACAGCGCGGGTCTGATCGCGCAGAGCGCTCGAAGTGGCGGTCGGCCA
The DNA here is from genome assembly GCA_001724215.1 of Erythrobacter sp. SCN 62-14. GTDB lineage: Bacteria > Pseudomonadota > Alphaproteobacteria > Sphingomonadales > Sphingomonadaceae > Erythrobacter. The sequence goes on from MEDW01000013.1 coordinate 12,784, forward strand.
ATTGCTGACGACTGCAACAACCAGGTTCTTTTCCGGCACCAAAGTGATGGCCTGCCCGAAAATCCCTTGCGCCCCATAATTGCCCTCAGGGTAAGCCCACCACTGATAACCATAGCCAAAGCCGGGAGCGGCAGGGGCAAAATCGACCAGCGGCTGCCCGGCTTCAGCAAACCAGCCTTCGGGAACCTGGCCATTGCCCCCTTCAAGCGCAAACAAGCCCATGCGAGCATAGTCTGAAAGGCGGATCGACAGGCAGCACCCGCCGATATTGCCGCCGCGCGGATCAACCATCCAGAACAATCCGCCGGCAAAACCCGCCGGCTCAACGATCTTCTCCTTGGCGTATTCAGCCAAAGGCTTGCCAACCGCGTTTTCAACCAGCACACCGATCAAGTTGGTCTCGCCGGTCTTGTACACCCACTTGGTGCCCGGTTCTGCCTCGCGCTCAAGGCCCTTCATCTGCATGATGATGGCATCAGGGCCATATTCCACCGTGAACAGGTTCATGCGCGCCACATCGGAATTGGGATCGGTGTAGTCCTCGTTCCACTTTACCCCGCTGGTCATGGTCGCAAGCTGACGCACAGTGACGCCGTCGTAGGCTGAGCCTACCAGTTGCGGGATGTATTGCGTCACCGGATCATCGAGACTGGCAATCAACCCGTCCTTGATCGCGGCCCCGAGCAGGGTCGAGGTGAAGCTTTTGGCGACGGAGAAACTGGTCCAGCGATCCTGCGGTCCAAGCCCGAGCCCGTAATCCTCAAACCGCACTTTGCCGTCTTGGACCACCATCAGCCCGGCCGCATTGCTGGCCTGCATCAGCGCACGCAGTTCATCTTGCATTTCAGCAGACAGCGGCGCCCCCTGAGGCAGTTCGCGCAGGGTGTTGGCTGCGGGCACTTCATGCCCTGCAAACCATTGCTCCATCGCACGGAACCGCTCGGCGCGCTGCGCATCGCTCCAGAACAGCACTTCCAATTCGGAAGGGTCGCGCTGCGGCGGGACCGACATTCCAACCGAAGCGGCTGCAGCCGTGTTTGCCGGTGCCTCGGCGCTTGCTGCCCCTGCAAAACAAGCCGCTGCAAGCGCCAGTGCCAGCGCGCCGCTGAGCTGTGTAATGCGTGTCATGGATGCTCTCCCGTTCCTATATGATCCGGCTCGGGGCTTAGGCGCATCGGCACATGGCGGGCAAGAGCCTTGGTCGTTCCTCAATCGCCCTTCATCGCCTTGTGCGCGGCCAGTGCGCGCTCGCGAGCGAATTTGTGCGATACGATCTTGCGCGGATAATCCCTGGGCCGCCGCCCGAATTCTTCAGGATCGTGGATCTCGGGCTGCTGAAGGTTGGCCAACTCGGGCACATATTTGCGGATATAGCCTGCAGCATCGAATTTCTCCGACTGGCTGAGCGGCGCCATGATGCGCACGAACATGTTGGAATCAACGCCCGTGCCTGCCGTCCATTGCCAATTGGTGGCGTTAGAGGCGTAATCGGCATCGCACAGGCAATCCCAGAACCATTGCTCGCCGTGGCGCCAGTCGATCAGCAGGTGCTTGATCAAGAAGCTTGCCGTGATCATGCGCACCCGATTGTGCATCCACCCAGTCTGCCACAATTGACGCATTCCGGCGTCCACGATCGGATAGCCGGTGCGGCCTTGCTGCCACGCCTTGAGATCGCGCGCGGCCGCTTCGTCGGTGGCAGGATCGCGCCATTCAAACCGATCATAATCCGCGCGGTAATTCTGCGTCGCATAGGCGGGAAATTGCAGGATCGCGTTTTGCGAATAATCACGCCAGATCAGTTCGCTTTCGAAAGTCTCCCAGCCTTTCGATCCACGATCCTTGAACGCGTGCCAGATCTGCACCGGTGAGATTTCGCCGAAATGGAGATGCGGGGACAGGCGCGAGACCTTATCGAGCGATGGAAAATTGCGCTTGTCGTCATAGTCATCGACATGAGCCTTCCACCATTCAAGCCGCTCAAGCGCCGCTGCCTCGCCCACTTGCCAGAACTCGCGCAGGCCGCCTGCCCAATCGGGCGTGGTGGGCAGCAGGTTCCAGTCGGCAAGATCATCGCTGACAGGCCATTGGGCGGGCGCAGTGATTATTTCCGGCTCCGGCAACGCATCGCGCGGCGGAAAGGCCGCACGCACCGCGCGCGAGAACGGCGTGTAGATCTTGTACTGCCCGCCGCTTCCAGTGGTGATGCTACCGGGCGGCATGAGGTAATTGCCGTCATAAAGTTGCAGATCAAGGCTTTCACAGAGCCTGCCCTGAGCCTTCCTCCACCATGGCTCATAGTGCCGATTGGCGTGGATCGTCGATGCGCCGATCTCGTCCGCCAAGCGCGTGAGTTCTTGGGCCGCATCGCCGCGTCGCAGAATCAGGCGCGAGCCCCTGTCCGCAAGGCTTTTGGCAAGGCTTTCCAGCGAATGATGCAGCCACCAGCGCGAAGCCCCGCCATAGGCATGATGCTTGGCAGCTTCATCATCGAGCACATAGACCGCAACGACCGGTCCGGCCTTGGCCGCGTGGTAGAGTGCGGGATTGTCAGCCACACGCAAATCGCGCCGCAGCCAGAGAATTTGAGGCATCGTCATAGGTGCATGAAGCGCATCACTGGCAGGTAAGTTCCGCCCTGTCTGCGATGCCTGTGAAAAGCGCTTGGAAAATGCCCTATGTCTCGCCTATCGCCTCTCCCAACGACCAATGGGAGAGACCAGACATGAGCCATGACGCGCCTTTTATCCGCCCCGATATGCAGGGCTTTCTGGCCATGATGGCAGCGGTGGAAGGGCCCAAGCTGGTAGATATGACACTGGCAGAAGCGCGTGCGTCCTATGTGGCAATGCACGGGATTGCGGATCGCCCTGCGCGCGAATTGGCGGTGATCCGCGATCTGACCTGCACCGGCCCTGCAAGCGAAATCCCCTTGCGTCTCTATGACGCGCGCGAGGCCCGCCAAGGGCCAACGCCCGTGATCACCTTTTTCCACGGCGGCGGCTTTGTGATTGGCGATCTGGCCACCCACCATGCACTGTGCAGCGAAATCGCCGCTCTGATCGATCTGCCGCTGGTTGCGGTCGATTATCGCCTCGCGCCCGAAGCACCCTTCCCCGCTGCGATTGAGGATTGCGAAGCGGCTGCGCGCTGGATTGCTGGCAGCCCGGCAGAGCTTGGCTACGAGACAAGCGGGCTTATCACGATGGGCGATAGCGCTGGCGGCAATGCGACTGTGGTGATCGGGCAATTGCTCGCCGCCAATCCGGCGGCTGTTCCGGTGGTGCTGCAAGTGCCGATCTTCCCGCTGATTGCCGATGCCAATGGTTCAGCCAGCATGGCGGCTTTTGCCGAAGGGTTCCTGCTGACAGGTGAGACCATGGGCTTTTTCGATGCCGCCTATGCCGCCCCGCGCGATGAGCCCCGCGCTTTTCCGATCCTTGGCGATCACAGCGATGCCCCGCCCACTGTGCTTGTCACCGCCAGCCTTGATCCCATTCGCGATTCGGGCCGCGCCTATGCCACTGCGCTGGCCGAAGCGGGCCGCGATTTCGTCTTTCTTGAGATGCAAGGGGTCACCCACTCCTTCACCAATCTGCGTGCAGCCGTGCCCAGCACGCAGGGCGATCTGGAACGGATCATCGCGGCCATGCGCTTTATGCTGGGGGCGTAAGGCGCATGGACCACTTGCCCTACCGCCCCTGTGCAGGGTTCATGTTGCTCAACCCCCAAGGCCTGGTGTTTGTGGGGGAGCGGTTAGACCCTTCCGCCCATGGATATTGGCAGATGCCACAGGGCGGAATTGATCCAGGCGAAGATGTCGAGACTGCGGCTTTGCGCGAACTCGAGGAGGAAACCGGGATCGGCGCCGCCCTGGTCGAAGTGATCGCCCGCACGGCTGCGCCGCTCCGCTATGATCTGCCGCCGGAACTAGTCGGCAGGGTGTGGAAAGGCCGCTACCGCGGACAGGAACAGCACTGGCTGCTTGGGAAATTTCTGGGCGAGGACCGCCAGATCAATCTCAACGCCCACGATCACGCCGAATTCGGCACCTATCGCTGGGTTAGGCCTGCGCTGCTGCCGGAACTTATTATTCCGTTCAAACGTCCGGTTTACGAAGCTTTGCTGGCAGAATTTGCCCCGTTTATCGCCTGATCAATTGCTGGCAGGCGTGCCTTCACCCACATCGGCCGCAAGCCGTTGCCGCGGCGCAGTGGTTATCCGGCTGCGCAAAGCGAGTGTTTCGGGGCAGGTCACGCCGCACAAGCTCTCCAGCTTGGCAAGATTGAGTTTCGCTTTCTCCACCGCTCCCCGTTCAGCCAGAGCTTCGCCTTCGCCCGAAATGGCGGCGAAGTTTTTGGGCTCGCGCGCCAAAGCCTCGCGATAATAGGTGATCGCTTTACCCTGCAGGCCGACCTGCCGCGCCGCTTCGCCCAAATCGATAAACAGCGCCGTATGCGAAGGATCGGCCGCCAAAGCAGCCTCAAAAGCATCGATGGCCGCCTGAGTTTCACCCATTGCCAAGGCAACGCGGCCCTGCTCCTGCAATTCGACCGAGCGCGCCGATGGCGGAACAGCAGGTGAAGCCACTGTTACGCTCGCCGTGGTAACCATTACAAGCGACAGGGCGGCAGCGGCGGGCGCGAAACGCATTACAAGCTCCTTCACATCAGCGAGCCGGGAACCATCAGGTTGGGCCATAATATGTCAAAGCTATCACGCAGATTGCAACAAGGCGACAAAAAACCCGTCTGAACCTGTTGTTAGTGGATCAAGACGCTGGCCGCCGCCGCGCGAAGTGCTGGGCGCAGCCAGCGCCAAGGGGTGTGTGCGCCAACCAGGATGCCGTTCCAGAAAGGAGCTTATGCGGTCGGGGCCTTCGGCATCGAGCAAAGAACAGGTGACAAAGCTGATCATTCCGCCGGGCCGCACCAGCGCCGCCGCCACATCCAGCACATGATCCTGCAGCGCTGTCAGCCGCGCAAGCCCTGCCGGATCAAGCCGCCAGCGCGCCTCGGGCGAGCGGCGCCATGTGCCGCTGCCCGAACACGGCGCATCGACCAGAACATGATCGCACTGGGCCTGCCATGCCTCCAGCGCTAGCAGTTCGCGACCGGGGTCAAGCAGCACGGTGTGCGCGATCCTCGCTCCCGCACGCGCAGCACGCGGCGCCAGATTGCCGAGACGGCGCTTGTCGGTGTCAGCCGCGATAATTTCAGCATCATTGCCAAGCTTTGCTCCGAGCGCCAGCGTCTTGCCGCCAGCCCCTGCGCACAGATCGATCACAGTCGCGCCCGGTTCGATCGGCAGTGCCTCGACGATCAACTGGCTGCCCAAATCCTGAACCTCGATCAAACCATCGGCATATTCGGGCCAGCTTTCGACCGGCGTACCGCTGGCAAAGCGCAAGGCATGGGGCAGACACAGGGGTGCGCCCTGTTCTGGCAAAACGAGCCGATCGCGTGTCGCTTTGAGCGTATTGACCCGCACATCGAGCGGCGCGCGCGAACTGAGGGAGGTGAGCACATCCTCGCCAATCTCGGACAGGTGTAGCAATTCGCAAAGCCATTGCGGCGCTGCTCCGCCCTCGGCAACGGCTTCGCCCGCAGCAATCACCGCAGGGCCATAGGGGCTGCCATCGAACAGCGAGGCAATTTCCGGGCGCAGTTCAGCAAGCCGCAGCATCGCTGCGCGCCCGTTGGACGGCACAGGGCCACAGGCGCGAATGGCATCAAAAACCAGATCACGGATCGCACGACGGTCTTTCGATCCGGCAAAACGGTGCGACTTGAACCACTCGGCCAGAATCCGGTCTGCCGGAGCGCCGCCGGTCCGGGCGCCCGCGATCACGGCATCAAGCAGTTCAATCGCGCTTTGAACGCGGGCCGCGGGCGTCACTCAGCTTCCCGCAGGTGATGTTTTGACAATGCATCGAAGGCTCGTTCAACCTCATCACCCGACGGCATCGGCAGGCAGAAGTGCTTTGCCTTAGCGCCTTGATGCTCACGCGAGTACATCTCGACGCCAGCCTCTCGATCTGTTCCTGCAGCGCGACATTCTTGCTCGGTCGCAAATAGGCCGTCCCGACGCTCAAGCTCGAACGCACCCGGCTCATCGGGATGCCACCACAAGATGATGAGCATATAGGGGATGAATTCGATCATCGCGCGCCTGCCTTACCGCGTCGGGTAATTGGGAGCCTCGCGGGTGATCGCGACATCGTGGACATGGCTTTCGGAAAGACCTGCATTGGTGATCCGCACGAAATTGGCGCGCTCCTGCAAGTCAGCAATCGTGGCAGAACCGGTGTAGCCCATCGCGGCCTTTATGCCGCCAACCAGTTGGTGAACCACATCGGCGGCCGGGCCCTTGAACGGCACTTGCCCCTCGATGCCTTCGGGCACGAGTTTCAGCGCCGAGACATCCTGCTGGAAATAGCGATCCGCGCTTCCACGCGCCATCGCGCCCACGCTGCCCATACCGCGATAGGCCTTGTAGGAGCGGCCCTGATACAAGAACACTTCGCCAGGGCTTTCCGTGGTGCCTGCCAGCATGGAACCAATCATCACAGAAGACGCGCCAGCAGCCAGCGCCTTGGCCGCATCGCCCGAAGTGCGCAGGCCGCCATCAGCAATCACCGGCACGCCCGATTTCGCGGCTTCGGCAGCGCTTTCCATGATCGCGGTGAGTTGCGGCACGCCGACGCCCGCCACCACACGGGTGGTGCAGATCGATCCCGGTCCGATCCCGACCTTCACCGCATCAGCGCCCGCATCGACCAGCGAGCGGGTCGCCTCAGCTGTCGCGACATTGCCTGCGATGACCTGAACCGCGTTCGACAGTTTCTTGACGCGTTCAACCGCGCGGGCGACTTCGATGTTGTGACCATGGGCGGTGTCGATCACGATCACATCGACTTCCGCCTCGACCAGCGCCTCGGTGCGGGCAAAACCTGCTTCGCCTACGGTGGTTGCCGCTGCCACCCGTAAGCGGCCTGCCGCATCCTTGGTGGCATTGGGATAGTTCACCGCCTTTTCGATGTCTTTCACCGTGATGAGGCCAATGCATTTGTAAGCCTCATCCACCACCAGCAGCTTTTCGATGCGGCGGTGGTGCAGCAGGCGGCGCGCTTCTTCCTGCGACGTGCCAAGCGGGACAGTCGCCAGATTCTCGGTTGTCATCAACTCGCGCACCGGCTGCAGCGGGTTTTCGGCAAAACGCACATCGCGGTTGGTGAGGATGCCCACCAGCTTGCCCGAGTTGTCAGTGACAGGAATGCCGCTGATCCGGTGCTGCTCCATAAGCGCCCGAGCCTCCCCCAAGGTCGCCTCGGGGTGAATGGTGATCGGATTGACCACCATGCCGCTTTCATAGCGCTTGACCGCGCGCACGGCGGCGCATTGTTCGGCCACCTCAAGATTGCGATGCAGCACGCCGATGCCGCCCAATTGCGCCATGGCAATCGCCATGTCCGCCTCAGTCACAGTATCCATCGCAGCCGACAGCACCGGGATGTTGAGCGCAATCTCGCGGGTCAGGCGCGTGCGGGTGTCGGCCATGCTCGGCAGCACCGAGCTTTCCGCAGGGCGCAGCAGCACATCATCAAAGGTCAGGCCAAGAGGGATATCCATAAGAGCCACTTTCACAATTTTCGCGCCGCGTCTGGCGCGCGGGCTATAGCGGAGAGATTCGTGGCGGCCCATGTAACCGCAGTTTGTGATTAAGGCTAGGCCGCTGGGCTAGGGCTGCGGATCCACCAATGCCGAAGGCGGCTGATAGCGCGCAGCATCGCCAAGCTGCCGGATCACCGCTTCGTGCAGCAAAAGATCATCAATGGCTCCACCCAGTTCGATCTTGTCACTTGTGTCCGAGGCGCTGTGGTAATCACGCTTCAGATAGGGTCCGAGTATTTCGCGCGAGGCAAAAGCGCTTGAGATCAGCACTGTCGGCACGCCTTGCTGAAGCAGCGCCCAACCATCCTGACGCGCAAGAAAACTCTCCGCAAAGTCGCGATTACCAAGCACGCGCCTTGTCTTGGTCAGGTGCTCCAGAACGATGGGCTCGAACGGGGTGCGCCCACGCCCGACAATCCCCACCGGAGCGCCCGCAGGTGCCACTGCGACCGTATCAAAATTGAAGGCCGCTATAATCTGATCCAGCGGCACTGGCGGGGCAGCCGCAAAGGCGCGCGCGCCCAGCAGACCGACTTCTTCCGCGGTGGTTGCCAGAACGAAGATATCGCGATCAAGTGCCGGGCCAGCCTTCAGACGGCGAGCCAGCTCCAGCATGACAGCCACGCCGCTGGCATTGTCGATGGCGCCGTTGCAAATGCGATCTTCTGCATCAGGTGGGCCGCATTCGCCCAGATGGTCCCAATGCGCAAGAAGCAACACGGCGCCGCTGCTGCTGGATTTGCCCGGTATCATGCCGATAAGATTATGGCTAACGAACTCGCGGCGCTGCGAGTTCGCCTCGATCGACAGGCTCACTTCGAGTGCAACCGGCCCTTGGGCAAGCGCTTGTTGTTTCAGTCCAGCCCAGCGCACCGCTCCCAGAGCTTGCTCGATAGCCGCTTCGGTGATGAACGCACTCAGCGTGTTGGCTTCGTCACCCAGCAACCGCACGCGCTCCTCGCTGTATTCGCCGCGAATTTGCGCAAGCGCCGCTGCATCGCTGACAATCGTCAAGACCGCTCCTGCGTCCATCTCGAACAAGGCTGCGCGCTGGGCAGCAGCGTCGCTTTGTCGCGCAAGCAAAATGATGACGGAACCTGCAACATCATCACGGGTCAGATCAGCCATCTCCTCACCCACCAGCAACACGTCCACCCCGGTGGCTGGGCCGCCTTGCGCAAGTTCGCGCCTGCGCGGCGTGATCGCAAAACCCGCTTCGCTGGGCACCACAAAGGGGCGCTGTCCGTTGCCAAAGGCAATACGGCTCGTCTGTGGCAGTGTCGCCACCAATTGGACCGGCGCGCGCCATGGGCTGCCCGGATCATTGGTGCCCGACACCAGCCCAATCTCCTGCATTCTTGCAGTAAGATAGCTGAGCGTACGCGCCTCACCGATTGTGCCGGGCTTGCGGCCGCCAAACTCGTCACTCGCCAGCGTGGTGATATCCTGCATCAGGCGACCGGCGATCGCGCTGCGTTCGGCCGGGGGCACGCTGACAGGAGCTGCGGGCCGGGCGCAGGCCGCCAGCGCAAGCGCCAGCAACAGCGCCCAAATTCCCCATAAGCGCCCGCAATGGCGGCTCATTCGGCGGTCCAACCCCCGTCAATGCTGTAATTCGCACCGGTGATGCCACGCGCCGCATCACCGCACAGGAACACGGCCAGCGCTGCGACATCGTCGGGCTGCACAAACTCCTTGGTCGGCTGCTTGGCCAGCAGCACATCGTTCATCACCTCCTCGCGCGTCATCCCGCGCGCGGCCATGGTGTCGGGGATCTGGTTTTCAACCAAGGGCGTCCAGACATAGCCGGGTGAAATGCAATTGGCAGTTATGCCATGCGTGGCCAGTTCCAGCGCAATCGTCTTCGTAAAGCCCGCCATCGCGTGCTTGGCGGCGACATAGGCGCTTTTGAACGGCGATGCCGTGAGTGAATGCGCGCTGGCCGTGGCGATGATGCGGCCCCAGCCTTTGGCCTTCATGCCGGGCACTGCCAGGCGTGTGGTGTGAAAGGCCGACGACAGATTGAGCGCGATGATTGCATCCCACTTCTCGGGCGGGAAATCCTCGATCGGGGCGACGTGCTGCATCCCGGCGTTGTTAACGAGGATATCAACCGGGCCGATTTGCGCCATCATCTCAGCGATCTCAGCGGGCTGCATCAGGTTTGCCCCATGATAGCTTGCGCCCAATTCTTTGCACAGCAAAGCAATCTGGTCGGCCTCGCCCAACCCGTTAAGAACCACGTCTGCGCCCGCACCCGCCAAGGCGCGCGCAATCGCCAAGCCAATTCCCGAAGTCGAGCCAGTGATGAGAGCGCGCTTGCCTGACAGCATTTGGCTCTTGAGCATTGGGGCCGACTCCTGCACCTATATCCACCTTGCCTTGTCAGGCTTTTGCCGCGCGCGGGGGCGCTGTCCAGCAAATTACGCAACACCTGCGAAATGCAAGTTTGTGAAGGGATAAACCACATGCGCCTGGGGCCGTTTGACACCTCGGAAATCAAGGTTCGCCAAGGCGGAAGTGGACGCGCGGCAGGCGGACTTGGCTGCGGAACGATCGTGATCGCGCTGATTGCAGCGGTGGTGTTCGGGGTTGATCCCTCGCAAACCCTGCAAATGCTCGAAGGTATCCAGCAACAACAGAGCCAGATCGGCCCAACATCAACGCAAACCAATGTGACCGCAGATGATTTGTGCAACGCCAGCGCCTACGCCAACGAGGCCTGCGCAGCGCTCGCCAGCCTCAACCGCACCTGGGCGCCAGTGTTTGCGCGCAATAATCTGCGTTTTGAGCAGCCCGAACTGGTGCTTTACCCTTCGGGCCCGGTGGCAACGCGCGGCTGCGGCAATGCATCATCAGCAGCAGGGCCATTCTATTGTCCGGCGGATATGGGGATTTATCTGGACACCACTTTCTTTGATCAACTGGCGCGCATGTCGGGCGCGCGGATATCAGGAAGTCAGGGGAACTTCGCGCGGCTCTACGTGATCGGGCATGAATATGGCCACCACATCCAGAATATCACCGGCATCAACCAACAGCTCCGAGCCGCCCAGCGAGCCAATCCGCAAGCCGCCAACCGAATGCAGGTGGCGATGGAATTACAAGCGGATTGCCTTGCGGGCGTGTGGGCCGGCAAGAACCGCGATCTGCTTGAAGCTGGCGATCTCGAAGCCGGAATGATGGCGGCCAGTTCGATTGGCGATGATACACTCAGCCAAGGTTCAGGGCGCGCGATCAATCCTGAAAACTTCACCCACGGGTCAAGCCAGCAGCGCATGGAAGCGCTGCGACGCGGCCTTGAAAGTGCGAACATGGCGGAGTGCAATGTCTACATCCAAGCGATCTAACCCCCTCGCCCTTGCCTTGGCTGCTGTGGTGACAGTGGCCAGCGCGCCGCTGGCGGCACAAGGGCGCCCTGCCTCGCCTGATGTCGGCGATGTCGCGATGACGCCGCTGACTGATCTGGGGATAGCCAACAAGGACATCCCCGAAATCCTGCTCCGGGCTGTGCTCGATCCCTATGCCAGCGACACGCTGCACACCTGCAACAGCCTGACGGCACAAATCTTGCGGCTCGATGAAGTGCTCGGCGAGGATTACGATGCCTTTGCCGAAGGCAAAGGCGGGTTCGACGTGGGCCGCGCGGCGCAGGGCCTTGTCGGTTCCATCATCCCCTTTCGCGGACTGGTGCGCGAAGTGAGCGGCGCAGCGAGCAAGGACCGCGCGATGCAGGCTGCCTTCACGGCCGGGATGGTGCGGCGCGGCTTTCTGAAAGGCTTGGGGCAAGAGCGAAAATGCGATGTCCCTGCCCGCCCGCGCGAACGCCCCGCGCCTGAGCCTGAAGCCGAAACGAAGGAGGCCGAAGCGGAATAATCCGCTCCGGCCTGCTGATTGAAAATGCCTGACGGGCGAGCTTAGTACACGCGCGCCTTGGGCTCGATATACTGGATGTCGTCGGTCAGCGTGTATTCGTGCACCGGACGGTAATCGATCCGGCTGTTGCTGCCGCGCCCGCCCCAGCCATCGAACCAGGCGATGGTGTGCTTCATCCATTCCTTGTCGTTGCGCTCAGGGTAGTCCTCGTGCGCGTGGGCGCCGCGGCTTTCCTTGCGGTTGGCGGCGCTTGCCATCGTAACGTTCGCCTGCGCCATGAGGTTATCAAGCTCAAGCGTTTCGATAAGGTCCGAGTTCCAGATCAGCGACTTATCGGTGACGTGGATATCCTGCATCCGCTTGTTCTGTTCGGCCAGCTTGGCCACGCCCTCGTCCATCAGCTTCTGGTCGCGGAACACAGCGCAATGCTTCTGCATCGCCTTTTGCATTTCGGCGCGGATCTGCGCTGTGGGCGAGCCGCCTTGCGCATAACGGAAGTGATCGAGCCGGGTCAGCGCAAAGTCCGCGCTGTCGGCGGGCAGTTCGGGCTGCTTGGCATTGGGCTGGAGATTGTCGCGCAGGTGGTGACCGGTTGCACGGCCAAACACGACAAGATCGATCAGTGAGTTCGAGCCCAAACGGTTGGCCCCGTGCACCGAGACGCAAGCCGCCTCACCCACTGCATAAAGGCCGGGGATGACATGATCAGGGTTCCCATCCGGGCCGAGCGTCACCACCTGCCCGTGATAGTTACACGGAATGCCGCCCATGTTGTAATGGACAGTCGGCGTCACTGGCAGCGGCTGGCGGGTGAGGTCAACCCCTGCGAAAATCTTGCCGCTTTCGGTGATGCCGGGCAGGCGCTGGGCCAGCACGTTCGGATCAATGTGATCGAGGTGGAGGTAGATGTGATCGCCCTCTGGCCCGACCCCGCGCCCTTCGCGCATCTCGAGCGCCATGGAACGCGAGACAACATCGCGCGAGGCGAGATCCTTGGCCGAAGGCGCATAACGCTCCATGAAGCGCTCGCCTTCCGAATTGGTGAGATAGCCACCCTCGCCGCGCGCGCCTTCGGTGATCAGAACGCCGGCACCATAAATGCCGGTCGGGTGGAATTGCACGAACTCCATGTCCTGCAAGGGGAGCCCTGCGCGCAGCACCATGCCGCCGCCATCGCCGGTGCAGGTGTGAGCGGACGTAGCGGTGTAATAACACCGGCCATAGCCGCCGGTTGCCAGCACCACGCTTTGCGCGCGGAACCGGTGGATCGTGCCATCATCAAGGCACATCGCCATCACTCCGACGCACTTCTTATCCGCCCCTTCGCCCGCCATGATCAAATCAAGCGCGAAGTATTCGATGAAGAAATCCGCATCATACTTGAGGCTCTGCTGGTAGAGCGCGTGGAGCATCGCGTGCCCGGTGCGGTCAGCGGCAGCACAGGTGCGCTGCACCGGCGGGCCCGCGCCCATGTTCTGCATGTGGCCGCCAAACGGGCGCTGATAGATCGTACCATCCGCATTGCGGCTGAACGGCACGCCGGCGTGCTCCAATTCGTAAACCGCAGCCGGCGCTTCGCGCGCGAGGTATTCAATCGCATCCTGATCGCCCAGCCAGTCAGACCCCTTGACGGTGTCATACATGTGCCAGGTCCAGTGATCGGGCGAATTGTTGCCAAGGCTCGCCGCGATGCCGCCTTGCGCTGCCACAGTGTGCGAGCGGGTCGGAAACACCTTGGTGATGCAGGCCGTCTTGAGGCCCGCCTCGGCTGCGCCCATCGTGGCGCGCAGGCCGCTGCCGCCCGCGCCCACCACCACCACATCATAGGTGTGATCGATGATGGTGTAAGCGCCCTTCAGATGCGCGCCCCCCACATCATTTGCCGTTCCGCGTGCTGCCGACGTTGCCATCAGGCCTGACCTCCGAAGCTGAGCGCGGCCACGCTGAAAATCGCAAAAGCGCTGCCGCCAAGAGTTGCAAGATTAAGCGCCGACAAGGCGGCGAATTTGGTGCCGGTGTCGTGGACATAGTCCTCAATCACCACCTGAAGCCCAAGGCGGGCGTGCCAGAACAGGCTGATGACCAGTAGGATCATCGGCACCGCCGCAATCGGCTGGGCGAGCCAGCCTGCCACGCTGGCATAGCCGAAATCGCCCATCATCATAAAACTTGCCAGCAGCCATGCCATCAACACCACATTGCCAATAGCGGTGGTGCGCTGCACCAGCCAGTGATGCGCTCCGTGATGCGCCGAGCCAAGGCCGCGTACCCGGCCAATCGATGTTCCGTTACCCATATCTTGCTTGCCTTACTTGGTCAGCATCACGGCCCAGAAGGCCATGGTCAGCACCACCGCAATCACTGGCGATGCAATTGACCAGAAACGATTGGTGGTCAGTTCGTATCCCGCGCCGATATCGAGCACAAAGTGCCGCAAACCGCTCATCAGGTGGGTAAAGAAGGCCCATGACAAGCCAACCAGCACCACCAGTCCCAGCGGCGAACCCATCGCGCTCTGAAAAGTGGCGTAAGCCTCCGGTCCACTGGCGAGCGCGCCCAGCCACCATACCAGCACACCAAGGCCAACCAATGCCATGCCATCGCCGGTCGCGCGGTGCAGGATGGATACCAGCATGTGCGGGCCCCAGCGCCAGATCTGCAAATGGGGTGAAAGCGGTCTTGTCTTCATAGTCACCTTGATTGATCCCCTTGTTGCCCTTCCCTTAACGATGGCAACGCATCTGACAAGCGCCCTTGCGCTCGACAAGGCTTGCAAAGTTTCGGATAGGGCATTGCATGGGACACATTCTTGTCACGGGATCAAGCCGCGGAATCGGTAGGGCAGCGCTCGAATTGCTGGGTGCGCGCGGCGCAAAGGTGATCGGCCACGCCTCGCGCCCGCAAGCCGCAGGCGACGCAGCGCCGCCCATGCTGGCAGCCGATTTTGCCGATCCCTTGAGCGTGGCGCGTCTGTGGGAAGAAGCGGTGGACCTGGCAGGCGGCACGATTGACGCGGTCGTCAACAATGCGGGGCGATTCGAAGCGAACCGCTTGGAGCGCTCAGACATCGAATGGCTCGATGCATGGGATGATGCCTTGCGCGTGAACCTGACAGCGGCGGCCGAACTGTCGCGCTATGCCGTGCTTCATTGGCAGCAGCGCGGATGCGGCGGCAGGCTTATCCATGTTGCGAGCCGCGCTGCCTATCGCGGCGATTCTCCTGCCCATTGGCATTACGCAGCCGCCAAGGGCGGGATGATCGCGATGCACAAGACCATCGCGAGGGCCTATGCCGCGCAAGGCATTTTGAGCTTTGCCGTCACGCCGGGCTTTACCGATACCAGCATGGCGGGCGATTATCTCGCCAGTCGCGGCGGGCCGGGCCTGCTTGCCGATATTCCTTTGGGCCGGGTGGCAACACCGCAAGAAATTGCTGCGATCATCGCCTTTTGCGCGCTTGATGCCCCTGCCAGCATGACTGGTGCTGTGATCGACGCCAATGGAGCCAGCTTTGTCCGATAATTCGACATGGAAGCTCTCCGCTTTTGCGCCCAAAAAGATCGTGCAGGCCGCATTGCTTGCCCATGATCTGATTGACGAGTGGGATTATGAACTCGTCATCGCCGGACGCGAAGTCGCAGAGGACAGGCCCGATGACTGGGTGCTCGAAGGCTGGTTCCCGCGAAAGCCCGGCAAGGCGGAGAAAGCCGCGCTCGCAGGCCTGTTCGCGGGTAAGGCGCCGAAAATCACCGTCGAGCAACTCCCGCCAACCGATTGGGTCACGCTGAGCCAGCAGGGAACCCCGCCAATCCGCGCCGGGCGTTTTCACGTCCACACGCCCGAATATCCGGCTGATGATGGCGCGATTGATTTCATCATTCCGGCCAGTCAGGCCTTTGGCACCGGCCAGCATCGCACCACCGCCGGATGCCTTGAAATGCTCGGCCACATGAAGGCGAGCGGAATGCGCGCCGCGCGCGTGGCCGATATCGGAACCGGCACGGGTCTTTTGGGCTTTGCGGCGCTGGCGCTGTGGCCGCGTGCGGCGATCACCTTGTCGGATATTGATCCGGTCTGCGTGGAAGTGGTTGAGCACAACGCCGCGCTCAACGCTGTGCCGATGGGCGCAGGCGCGGGCGAGGCGGTGATGGTGGTGGCAGAAGGCATGAATCACCCGCTGCTGCAAATGCGCGGGCCTTTTGATCTGCTCATCGCCAATATTCTTGCAGGACCGCTGGTGGAACTCGCCCCCGATTTTGCCAAGGCGGTTGCGCCCGGAGGCAGTCTACTGCTGGCGGGCCTGCTCGCGGGCGAGCAGGAGGCCGCTGTCAAACGCGCCATGCGGCTTGCCGGATTTCGTCCGGTCGCGCGGCTCCAGCGCGGCGATTGGGCGATCCTGTGGCTGCGCCGCCGCAGATCGATGCGCTAGACCTCGTCGGTCTTTTTGCCAGTTCGCCGCCACGGATAGAGGAACTGCCCGCCATAGCCATGCGGGACATCTTCGGGGATGCCATAATTTTCCGGCCAGCGATCCTTGGGCAAGTGATAAGTGCCAAACAGCCTGTCAATCCACGGGAAATGGATCGCAAAATTCACATCAAACGCCTCACGCTCCAGCCCGTGATGCCAGTGATGAAACCGCGGCGTTGCAACCCAAGCGCCAAGCTGGTTGAAATTGCCGCCGACATTGGCGTGCAGCAGCGATGACCACACATAGATAAATCCGAGATAGGCCTGCATCACCGATGCGCTGAAACCCAGCGTGAACAGCGGCAGCGATGTCACCGCGCGCAGCAGGATCACCTCGACCAGATGCATCCGCGATCCCGCCAGCCAGTCCATCGAACGGGCGCTGTGATGGATCGCGTGAAAGCCCCACAGGAACGGCACCTGATGGAACAGGCGGTGATACCAATATTGCAGGAAGTCTGAGGCCACCAGCACGATCAGGAATTGCACCACCCACGGCAGGCTGGCGACAGCGGCGCGAAAAGCCTCCCAATTGCTCGTATTGGCATTGACGATCTGCGAGGGCGCGAGCGTCAGGAACGCGAGCACCTGCACGAACATCGAACTTACGAGAAAATAGAACAGATCCTCGCGCCATTCCTGCCGGAACAGGCGCTGTTCGCGGCGGTGCGGGGCAAAGCGTTCGAGCGGGGCAAACATGAACCCGCTCGCCAGCAGGTTCACGATGAAGAAATCGAGCCCGAAAAACAGCCCCCAGCCCTGCGTATCGGCTCCTTGAACCTTCGCGCCGCCGAGCAAAGCCGCGCCCAGCCCGATCATCAATGCGCTCATGCCCAGCACCTTGCGCGGTCGCAGCAGCAGGCTGAGCAGCGCCAGCGCGTGGCTTGTCAGCAGCAAGGCATGGATGGCCGCCCTGAACCCCGGCCAATCGCGCACAATCTGCAATTCAGGCGTCGTCAGCACCGCCGGAAAGCGCAGCGCCACCACCATGGCAAAGCCGCTCACCGCAAACAGCAGCGCGAAAAAGCCCGCAAACCAGCCCGATCCAAAGCGCCGCACTTCAACCGGCGCTTCGAGATCGCGCATCAGTTTGGTCAGATAGCCCGTCATAGAGCGCCTATCCGATCTTGCCGGGCGGCGCAGGCTCAGTCACCGCCGCCACCATCTCCGCCCGCACATGAATCGCCGCTGTCGCTGATGAAATCCCAACCCATTCCATACCCGCTATCCGGGCTGCGGCTCAGACCATCGCCTGCCCCACCAAAGAGAAAATTGACCGCAATCAGCAAGAAGAAGCCAATGGCCATGCCGATCATAGGATTGTCAGTTTCCCACCCGGCAAAGAAGGCAACGCCAAAAGCGAGGATGACAAGCAAGGCTTTCATCCTCTTGGTTTAGCGGACAAGGCTTGCCAAATTATTGCTGTGCCTCGGCTACAATCGCGGCCCAGCTTGCCTCGTCGATGACTTCGATGCCCAGTTCAGCAGCCTTCTTGAGTTTTGACCCCGCTCCCGGCCCTGCCACCAGGAGATCGGTCTTGGCGCTGACGCTGCCTGCTGCCTTGGCGCCGAGCCGTTCGGCCTGCGCCTTGGCTTCATCGCGGCTCATGGTTTCCAGCTTGCCGGTGAAAACCACTGTCTTGCCAGCAACTCTGCTTTCAAGCGTTTTGACTTCATAACGCGGCGGGGTGAGCTCGGTCAGCAAGTCCTCCCACACGGCGACATTGTGCGGTTCGTGGAAGAAATCGCCCAAGGCCTGCACCACGCTGGGGCCGATGCCGTCAATCGCGGTCAGATCGCTGATAGCGTCGGAATCACCGCTACGCGCCCGTTCGGCCAATTCGCGCAAATCTGGCAGTTCGTGAAAATTCTTCATCAAATCGCGGGCGGTCACTTCGCCGACATGACGGATGCCAAGCCCGAACAGCAGCCGCGCGGCATCGGGCGCGCGCTTGGCCTCTATAGCGCTAAGCAGGTTATCCACAGACTTATCCTGCCACCCTTCAAGCGCCAGAATATCGGCGCGGCGCGCGCGCAGGCGGAAAATATCCGCGGGACTTTCGAGCCACCCCAGCGCGAAGAACTGCGCTATGGTCTTCGCGCCAAGCCCCTCGATGTCGAGCGCCTTGCGGCTGACGAAATGCTCCAATCGCTGTGTGCGCTGCGCCGGACAGATCAGCCCGCCAGTGCAGCGCACATCCACCTCGCCTTCCTCGGCCACCGCCTCGCTGCCGCATTCGGGGCAGTGATCGGGGAAAGCGAAGGCCGCGCGCTCCTCATCGCGGGTAAGGTTCTCAACCACCTGCGGGATCACATCGCCTGCGCGCTGGATCACCACTCGGTCGCCCACGCGCAGGCCAAGCCGGGCAATTTCGTCGCGGTTGTGGAGCGTTACATTGGTGACAGTCACCCCGCCCACCAGCACCGGGGCGAGGCGGCCAACCGGCGTCAGCTTGCCGGTGCGGCCCACCTGAATGTCGATAGCCTCCACTACAGTCTCGGCCCGCTCTGCCGGGAATTTATGCGCCAGCGCCCAGCGCGGAGCCTTGGTGACGAAGCCAAGCCGCGCCTGCCAGTCGAGCCGGTCGACCTTATAAACCACCCCGTCGATATCATAGGGCAAATCAGGCCGCGCAGCGCCAATCGCATTGTAATGCGCAATCAGCGCCTCGGCCCCGCCTTCGATCCGAGTGAACAGCGGCGAGACGGGAAAGCCCCACGCTTTGAGCTGCGCCACAACTTCCGCCTGTGTCGCACCCGGAAGCGCGCTCACCGCCCCCCAACCATGCGCCCAGAAACGTAAAGGGCGCTTGGCCGTCACGCTCGCATCTTTCTGCCGCAGACTTCCCGCAGCGGCATTGCGCGGATTGGCAAAGACTTTCCCACCCACCTCATGCTGCGCAGCATTGAGTGCGGTAAAGGACTGTTTTTCCATATAGACCTCGCCGCGCACCTCGAAGACTTCGGGAACACCAGCAGGCAGGCTTTGCGGAATGTCGGGGATGTGCGCGACATTGGCGGTGACATCCTCGCCCACCTGCCCATCGCCGCGAGTGGCGGCGCGGACCAGCACGCCGTTTTCATAGCGTAAGCTACAGGACAGCCCGTCAATCTTGTCTTCCGCCGTGATCGCCAGCGGCGCGTCATCGGGCAGCGCAAGAAAGCGCCGCATCCGGGCGAGCCATTCTGCGACTTCTTCAGGCGAGAAAGCATTGTCGAGGCTCATCATGCGAACCTCGTGGGAGACTTTGCCGAGCGGCGAGGCAGCGATCTGGTGGCCGACCTTGCGCGAGGGAGAATCCTCGCGGATCAGATGCGGGAAAGCGGCCTCCAACTCCGCATTGCGCCGCACCAGCGCATCATATTCGGCATCGGAAATTTCCGGCGAATCCTCGGCGTGATAGAGCCTGTCGTGCTTGGCAATGGCGCGGGCAAGCCGCATCAATTCGTTGGCCGCATCGGCTTCGGAGAGGTCTGCAAGGCTCGCCATCACACCCCCTCGAGCAGCCGATCCGCCTGCGCGCGGGCCTCGGGGGTTACTTCTGCGCCTGACAGCATCCGGGCGATTTCCTCCTGACGACCGGGGCCATCGAGCAGCACGACGCTGGTCTTGGTGACAGCGCCATTGGATGCCTTCGCGATCATGTAATGCTGCGCCCCGCGCGCGGCGACCTGCGGACTATGCGTCACAGCGAGCAATTGCCCGCCGCTTGCCGCCAGCCTTGCAAGCCGCTCACCAATCGCGCTGGCAACCGCCCCGCCAACGCCGCGATCAATCTCGTCAAAGATGATCGTCGCTGCCCCGCCCTGTTCAGCCAGCGCCACTTTCAGTGCAAGGATAAAGCGGGACAGTTCCCCGCCGCTCGCAATTTTGTTCAAGGGTGCAAAATCCGCGCCGGGATTGGTGGCGATGAGGAATTCCGCCGCGCTCATGCCGCTGGCGTTCCACTTGTCTTGCGGCTGCTGCGTGACCTGTGTCAGGAACCGCGCTGCATCGAGTTTCAGCGGCGCAAGCTCCGCCGCCACCGCGCTATCGAGCCGTGCTGCTGCCTCAACGCGGCCTGCGTGCGCAGCTTCGGCCAGCGCGACATAATCAGCGCGCGCCTCACGCGCAGCTTGCTCGAGCGCGTCCAACTGCGCCTCGCCGCCCTCAATCGCATCAAGTGCGCTGCGCATCTGCCGCATCAGATCGGGCAGGTCATCAACCTCGCAGCGATGCTTACGCGCCGCTGCCCTGAGTTCAAACAGCCGCGTCTCGGCCCGGTCAAGCTCGGCCGGATCGTGCAGCAGCGCCTCTGCTGCCGCCGCCAGCTTGTCCTCCGCCTCGCTTGCCTCGATCACCGCGCGATCCAGTGCGGCAAGCGCCTCGGCCAAAAGCGGGTGCTGATCGGCAATACGGTCCAGCTTGCGCGCGGCGACCCTGAGGTTTGCCAGCGGCGAGTCCGAACCTTCCCAAAGATGGCGCAGGCCCTCAAGGTCGGCGGCCAGCTTCTCGCCCTTCTGCATATCGGCGCGGATCCCGGCAAGGCGCGCTTCCTCGCCCGCCTGCGGCTCCAGCGCCACCAGTTCGGCCAAATGCGCTACCAACAAATCCTCGTCCGCCTTGGCCGCCGCGACTGCCTCACGCGCTTCGGCCAACTGCGCTTCGGCTTTGGCCCATGCAGCATAGCGCCGCTCCAGAGCCGCCAGATCCGTGCCGGCATAGCGATCAAGCAGCAGCCGATGCCCGCGCGGGTTCACAAGGCCGCGATCATCATGCTGCCCGTGCAATTCCACAAGCGCCGGGGCAATTTCGCGCAGCAGAGCGACGCTCGCTGGCTGATCGTTAATGAAGGCCTTGGAGCCACCATCGGCCTTGACCTGCCGCCGGACGATCAGCGGCTCACCCGGCTCCAATTCGATCCCTGCATCCTCGAGCGCCAGCGCCACGCTTGCGGGAAGCTCGGCAAATTCGAAGCTAGCGGTAACGCTTGCCTTGTCTTCGCCCGCGCGCACCAGCGCACTTTCCGCGCGGTCCCCCAGCACAAGGCCCAAGGCGTCGAGCAGGATCGATTTGCCCGCCCCCGTCTCGCCGGTAAGCACGCCAAGCCCGCGCGCGAAATCAAGATCGAGCGCTTCGATAAGGACAATGTTGCGGATCGAAAGCCGGGTCAGCATGAGCTGTTCGCCCTTAGCCCAAGCAGGTCGCCGCGTCACCTGTCATGCATCGGCCTATGAACAGGCGCACGCGTTCGCAAGTCAGCTTGGCCGAACGTCCGATGCGTGTTTCTGCACCAGCTTGAAAGCGCGTTCATACCATTGCGTCCCGGGATAATTGGCCCCGAGCACAGCTGCATATTTCACCGCTTCTTCCGGCACGCCCAGCGCAAGGTTGCTCTCCGTGAGGCGGAACAAAGCCTCGGGCGCATGGCTGGTGGTCTGATAAGTCTCGATCACATTGCGAAAGCGGAGCGCGGCTGCAAGCCATTGGCCGGACCGCTGATACAGCCGGCCGATCTCCATTTCCTTGCCAGCAAGGTGATCGGCCACCAGATCAAGCTTCAAACGCGCATCGGCGGCATATTCGCTTTGCGGAAAGCGGCGATTGACTTCCATCAGCGCAGTTTGCGCCTGTTCGGTGATTTTCTGATCGCGGTTCACATCGCTGATCTGTTCGTAATAGCTGAGCGCAATCAGGTAATAGGCGTAAGGCGCATCCTTGTTGCCCGGGTGCACCGCCAGAAAACGCTGCGCATTCTGGATTGCCTTGTTATAATCCTTGGCGATGTAATAGCTGAAGGCGCTCATCAGCTGCGCGCGGCGCGCCCACGGAGAATAGGGGTGCTGGCGTTCAACCTCATCAAACAGCGCGGCTGCCATCACGGTGTTGCCACGATCAAGCCGCCGCTTGGCCTCGGCATAAAGCGTCTCCACATCGCGCGCGACATAGGCGACGTCCTTTTTGACCTTACCCCCGCCGCAGCCAGCGGTGGTGGCAAGAAGGGCGCCGAGCAAGGCCGCGTGCGCAAGGCGGTTGGGGAGCGAAGTCGTCATAACCTCGCCCTATAGTCGCACCAGCGCTGAACGCCAAGTGAAGCCGCGCGCTTTTCCGGCGCGGCGTGTTCGTTCAGCTTTAACTGAACTTTTGTGATACCTGAGACAGGTGAGACACTGTCCTGAAGAGAAAAAGCCTGCCGTCTCAGGGCGCGCGAAATCCTTAGGCCAAAAGGGAGCCGATCATCAGCAGATTTGAACCAGGCGCAGACATGACCTCCTGACTATAGATGCAAGGGCGTGGTTGGAAAATCAGGGCACAGGACCAGCAGCGAAACTGCATTAAATCCGCCGCTGCCTGCCGTTTGGCCTTCCCCGGGGCTTACGGACAGGACAAGCGGCGTAGGCATGAAAAGCCCTGCGATCCTCAGACCTCAGGGAGGGGAGATGCTCACTCGTGCCCTTCTTGCTTAAGCAGGGAAGACGCTTACTCGTCCCCCATCCTCAGCGCAGCGATAAATGCCTCCTGCGGGATGCTGACATTGCCGTATTCGCGCATCCGGGCCTTGCCCTTCTTCTGCTTTTCCAAGAGCTTCTTTTTGCGGCTGATGTCGCCGCCATAGCATTTGGCGGTGACGTCCTTGCGCAAGGCGGCGATGGTTTCGCGGGCGATTACCTTGCCGCCGATCGCGGCTTGAATCGGGATTTTGAACAGGTGGCGCGGGATCAGGTCCTTGAGGCGCTCGCACATGCCGCGCCCGCGTTCCTCGGCGTTGGCGCGGTGAACGATCAGCGACAGGGCATCCACGGGCTCGTTGTTCACGAGGATGTTCATCTTCACCAGATCACCCTCGCGGCTGCCGATCTGTTCGTAATCGAAGCTGGCATAGCCGCGACTGATCGACTTCAGCCGGTCGTAGAAATCGAACACCACTTCATTCAATGGCAGCTCGTAAGTCACCTGCGCGCGGCCGCCCACATAAGTGAGTTCGGTCTGAATGCCGCGCCGGTCCTGACACAGTTTGAGGATCGAGCCCAAATATTCATCGGGCGTGTAGATCACCGCCTTGATCCACGGTTCTTCGATCACATCGATGCGGTTTACATCGGGCCAGTCGGCAGGGTTGTGAATCTCGATAATCTTGGCGTCTTCATTCTTGGTGTGGCCAAGGTGCAGGCGATAGACCACCGATGGCGCGGTGGTGATGAGATCAAGGTCGTATTCGCGGCTGAGGCGTTCCTGAATGATCTCAAGGTGCAGGAGCCCTAGAAATCCGCAGCGGAAACCAAAGCCCAGTGCCGCGCTCGATTCCATTTCATAGGAAAAGCTGGCATCATTAAGCCGCAGCTTACCGATGCTTTCGCGCAGTTTTTCAAAGTCAGCCGCGTCCACCGGGAACAGCCCGCAGAACACCACCGGCTGCACTTCCTTGTAGCCGGGCAGAGCTTGCGAAGCGCCGTTTTTCACCGTGGTGATGGTGTCACCGACGCGGGCCTGCTCCACCTCCTTGATCTGGGCGGTGATAAAGCCGATTTCGCCGGGGCCGAGTTCGGCGAGGTCAGTGCGTTTGGGCGTAAAGCAACCGACGCGGTCAACCAGGTGCTGCGTGCCGCCTTGCATGAACTTGATGTTCAGCCCCTTGGTGAGCTTGCCATCAATCACGCGCACGAGGATGACGACGCCGAGATAGGGATCGTACCACGAATCGACGAGGCTCGCTTTCAAGGGCGCTTCGGTGGTGCCTTTGGGCGGGGGAATGCGCGCGACCACCGCTTCGAGCACTTCCTCGATGCCGATGCCCGATTTGGCGCTGGCAAGCACCGCGTCGGAGGCATCAAGCCCGATGATGTCCTCAATCTCGGCCTTGACCTTTTCAGGCTCGGCGGCGGGGAGATCGATCTTGTTGATCACGGGCACGATTTCGTGATCGTGCTCGATCGACTGATAAACATTGGCAAGCGTCTGCGCCTCAACCCCTTGGGCCGCATCGACCACCAACAGTGCGCCTTCGCAGGCAGCAAGGCTGCGGCTGACTTCATAGGCGAAGTCGACGTGGCCGGGCGTGTCCATCAGGTTGAGCTGATAGGTTTCGCCATCTTTGGCGGTGTAATTGAGGCGCACGGTCTGCGCCTTGATCGTGATGCCGCGCTCTTTCTCGATGTCCATATTGTCGAGCACCTGCTCGGACATCTCGCGCGCGGTCAGCCCGCCG
>MEDW01000014.1 GCA_001724215.1 Erythrobacter sp. SCN 62-14
AGCGAGATTGAGCGAGGAACTGGTAAACTCCCACATCTCCTCCGTCCCGCCGGGCGCGGTGTCCTTGTAGATCGCGCCCGAATGGCGATCGCCTGACAGGATCACCAACCCGCTGGGGCTGCGGCCTTCGAGCATCTTCAAAAGCCGCGCGCGTTCGAGCGGAAAATTGGTCCAGCCTTCGAATTGGTGCGCAGTGGTGAGCACCTGTGTTGAGGACACCACAATCCGCAAATCGGCAGGCTTGGCCAGTTCTGCCTCAAGCCAGCGCCATTGTTCATCGCCCAGCACGGTGGCGGCCGGATCATCATTGGGCAGGTACACCCCCAAAGGCGCGCGTTCGCGCGACCACGCCATGCGCTTGAAGTCCGAACGGAAATAGCGCGTGTCGAGCATGATGATTTGCACCCGGTTGCCCTCAGCGCCGAACATATGGCTTTCATAGACACCCGGACGCGCGCGCGCTTCGCCTGTCACGCCCCAGAAAGTGTTGAAAATCTCCTCAGCCCAAGCCTTGAACGGGAAGCGCCCGCCGGCATCATTCAGCCCGTAATCGTGATCGTCCCACGTCACCAGCATCGGAATGCGCGCACGGAAATCGCGGAATTCCGGGTGGCTCGCCTGCAACTCATAGGCACGGCGCAGACTGTCGAGATCAGCGTCCGCATCCCAGCCATTATCGCCATAGACATTATCGCCAATGAACAAGAACGCCTGCGGGCTTTGCTTGGCGATCTCGGCCCACATGTGCTGCGGAGCGGACTGGTGGTTGCAGGAACCAAAGGCGATGCGGGTAAGCGTGGCCGCAGGACTGAGCGCGGGATTGGGACCTGCCACCGGCAGCGTCACCCGCTGGCGCAATTGATCGTAATAGGGTGCAAGCGCTTCGTCCGCAGAAAGGCTCGCAGGCGCGGGGCTCACGGCCTGAGCCATGGCAGGCGCGGCGGTCGCAGCGGTGAAGGCTAGAGCAGCCGTGGCAGTAAGCAGGGACAGGCGGCGCATCGCAGTTTCCTCATGAGATAATATCACACCTCTTTGGCGGGCCTGTGTGACACTTGCAAGTCACAGCGCCAAGTGCGTGTGCCTGCTTCAATCCAGCGGCGGCAGGTGGGCAAAATCAGTGAGCGCCGCATCGCGCAGGCCGCGCCAGACATTGCGCGCCTGCACGGTGGCGGCAACATCATGGACGCGCAGGATATGCACGCCTGCTGCCATCCCCTGCAAAGCCAGCGCGAGCGATCCGGCAAGCCGATCCTCGGCCGCTTCCTCGCGGCTCAATGCCCCGATCATCCGCTTGCGGCTCGCCCCCAGCATAAGCGGACTGCCGAGCGCGTGGAACAACGCAAGCGCATTCATCAGCTTCAGATTGTCGCTGAGTGACTTGCCAAAGCCAATGCCGGGATCAAGCACGATGCGCGCCGGATCAACGCCCGCTGCGATTGCCCGCGCCCGCGCATCGCGCAGGAAATCGAACACCTCGAACACCACGTCAGCATATTCGCCGCCCGCGTGGAGATCCTCGCCGCTGCCGGGTGCATGCATCAGCACCACCGGACATCCCGTCTTGGCGACAAGCTCAATCGAGCGCGGATCGAACCGCAACGCCGAAACATCATTGGCCATGTGTGCGCCCGCTTGCAAAGCGGCCTCCAAAACGCCGGCGCGCCGCGTATCCACGCTGATCGCAGCGCCCATCGCGGCGCAATATTCAACCGCCGGCAGCACGCGGGTGAGTTCCTCGCCCTCCCATGTGCGTGCAGCACCAGGCCGCGTGCTTTCCCCGCCAATGTCGATGATCGCAGCCCCTGCCTCCAGCATGGCGGCGGCATGAGCGCGGCCGTCCTCGATCTCATCAAAGCTGCCGCCGTCGGAAAAACTGTCGGGCGTTACATTCAGGATACCCATGATCTGCGGTTGATCGAGCCGGATGGTGCGGGCACCCAGTTGCAGGGGGGCATGGGCCTTTTGCAAATGAGCCCATTGTTCGCGCGCCTCGCCCTGAAGATTATCGGGCAAGCGGGCCAGCACCGCTTCCATGCTATCGCGCGTGGCGAGATGCCGCTCGCGCACCGCGCCGTCCTCGCGCACAATAAGCGCAAATTCGCGGGCATAGGCCATTGATCCGCCAAGCCGCAGCGCATCGCCATCGGCAGCTTGCGGACCGGAAACCAAAGTGATCGGGCACAGATAGACAGATCGTGTCATAGCCTGACCTGCCTACTCCGGCTTGAACGCCAGACAAAGCCCTCGGCCCGCTCCTGCCAACAGAAAAGGCCGCGCCAGTAACAAGCGCGGCCTTCCCTTGGTTTGCGACCCTCAGGAGGGCTCTTATAAAGGCTTAGTTGCCGAACTTGACCCGCACACCAGCAGTCAGGAGCGACTGGTGGTTCTGGATGCCGAGCGTGGCGGGCAAAAGATCAAGGTCGATGTCTGCGCGATTGCCATTGGCGCGGTAAGTGTACTGGCCGAACAGTTCCGCACGCGGCGACAGTTCATAGGAAGCACCTGCCATCAGCTGATAGGCGATGCCGGCCTGATTGCCAGAGCCCACCTCGACGCCCGAAGGGCGGAAGTCCACATCAACCCAGTTCACACCTGCGCCAGCGCCGATGTAGGGCTTGAACGCGGTGCCGGTGTCGATGTCATAAAAGACGTTGGCAAACAGGCCGAAATTGCTGACCCGGCCTTGGCCATCGGCAATCACCGCACCAACAGTGGGGTTGGCCGGATTGGCCGGACCACGGGTGAGCACCGCAGAATCGACGCCATCAATATTGGCGCCGCCCACCAGCAGATCAAAGTGGCTGCCGACGTCATAGCGGCTATAGGCCGCTTCGACTTCGAGACGGAAGCCGTTGTTGAACTTGTAGCCAACCTGGCCCGACAGCGCGAAGCCGGTGTCAAAATCCGTGTCCCAGGCAAGCGGAGTGCCATTGGGGATTGCGCCAAAATCGTCGGTGGCCGGAACCGCACCCGTGAATGCACCACGGTTCTTGCTGTCGCCCGGCAGGGAAACACCCGCGCCGATACCAACGTAAACGCCTTCGTCGGCCATGGCAGCGGTGGGGAACGCGGCCACAGCGGCGGTGCCTGCTGCGATCAGGCAGAGCTTCTTGTTAAGCTTCATGTTATTTCCTCATGAGTGAACGCCGGTCGGGTCAGGGGGATTTGACCGGTCGAGCCCTCTACGAAGAAATGGTGGGTTTCGTTGCCCCCATTTGCGACAGAATGTTACTAAGAAACGACAAGCCGTTTCTCTGAACAAGTTGTTAATTTCTCAGCAATCTTGCCGCCACATTTGTGCCGCAAGCGGGCCGGGAAGCGGGCTTGCAACCACCGCTGAGCGGCACGAATCTGTCCGGTCAGTCCTCAGCCGCCAACAGATAGAGTTGCCGCGCAGCATCGATCGGCTGAACATCGCGCCCCTGCGGACCTTCGCTTTCATAATGCCAGAAGCTCCAGCCGTTGCAGCTGGGTGCGCCTTGCAAGTCCTTGCCAAGCCCATGGATCGAACCCGTCTTGCCGCCACATTCAAGCGATCCATCGGCGCGCACTGTTGCAATCCAGCGGCGCTTTTTGTCGAACACTTTGCTGCCTGCCGGGATGAGGCCCGTCTCCACCACTGCGCCAAAGGCCACCTTGGGCGCAGCGCGCGCCGATTGCATCGTGGTGAGCGCGCTTTCATCCAGCGGCAATTCCTTGGCGATGCGCTTTTCCGCCACGGCGCGGTAGAAATCCTCACGCTCGCAGCCAATCCACTCCCGGCCCAGACGCTTGGCAACAGCGCCTGTCGTGCCGGTGCCGAAGAAGGGATCAAGCACCACATCGCCTTTTTCGGTGGTGGCGAGCAGCACACGGTAGAGCAGGCTTTCCGGCTTTTGCGTGGGATGGGCTTTTTTGCCGTTTTCTTTGAGGCGTTCAGCGCCCGCACAAATCGGCAGCACCCAGTCCGACCGCATCTGCAATTCGTCATTCAAGGTCTTCATCGCGCGGTAATTGAAATGGTAGCGCGATTTTTCCCCCATGCTCGCCCAGATCAATGTTTCATGCGCATTGGTGAAACGCGTGCCCTTGAAATTGGGCATGGGATTGGTCTTGCGCCAGACAATATCGTTGAGAATCCAGAAGCCGAGATCCTGCAAAATCGCGCCCACGCGAAAGATGTTGTGATAGCTGCCAATCACCCATAGCGACCCATCGGGTTTGAGCACGCGGCGCGCTTCGCTGAGCCATTCGCGGGTGAAGGTGTCGTAAGCGCGAAAGCTTTCGAACTGGTCCCAGTGATCGGTGACCGCATCGACGTGGCTGCCATCGGGACGATTGAGGTCGCCGCCCAATTGCAGGTTGTAGGGCGGATCAGCGAAAACCAGATCGACGCTGGCAGAAGGCAGCGAACGCATGGCCTCGATGCAGTCGCCGGGCAGGATGCGGCCCAAGGGCAAATCCGCCGGGCGCGCGTTTTCCCGCGCCTTTTCAGCCAGTTTGACCCGAGACTTGATTTTCTCCTGAACTCCCACGCGGCAACCTCATTTCCTGCTGTGCAAAACTTATCCACAGGCATGAGTCCTTGAAGAGTCCGCGTCAAGCACGGATTTTGCAGGGTGCGCCGGTGCGTCGGCCCAGTTCACACGGAACGAAACAAGACCGCCACAAGATATTGAGTCCACTCAGCAACCGGAGACTCGACATCAAGGGGTGTGGCGCAAAAGACTCAAACGAACACCCACACGATGTTGGCTGCAAAAATGGCTGCCATAACCCCGCCCGCCAGCCGCCCGATCGTGCCGCCCCGCCACAAGAGCACCAGCAGCATCATCGCACTTGCGCTCATCAATCCAGCTTGTGCGCCGCCAAGGCTTTCAGGGACAGGTTGAGGCGCGATTGCCATCGTCACCCCGCCGATCAGCAGGATGTTGTAGATGTTGGAGCCCACTACATTGCCAAGCGCAAGGCCGGCCCGCCCTCGCAAAGCAGCGGCGAGCGAGGCGGCGAGTTCGGGCAGGCTTGTGCCGATCGCCACGACGGTAAGGCCAATCGCAGTCTCGGAAACGCCCGCTAACAGCGCCAGATCAATCGCGCCGTCCACCAACGCCTGCCCGCCTGCAATAAGCGACACAAGGCCCGCAGCAAAAAACCCCAGCGCTGTCAGCCAACCAGGCGGTGAGCCGAGCGGTTCGTCTTCTGCAAGGCCGCCGCTCGGGTGGGCATAGCGCCACCATATATAGATCCCGAGCAAGCCCAAAGCCCCCAGCCCGATGCCGCGCGCGCCCAACCCGCCAAGCGCCAGGGCCCACAGGCTAAGGCTTGCGCCCAGCGCCACCACGGCATCGCGCCGCCCCATACCCGAAATTGCAATCGGTGCGACCAATGCGGTCACTCCCAGAATAAGCAGCGAATTGGCGATGTTCGAGCCGACAATGTTGCCCCAGGCAATCCCAGCCGAGCCCGCCAGCGCCGCCTGAACGCTCGCCACCATTTCGGGCATCGAAGTCGCAGCCCCCACGATCACGAGGCCGGTGAACAGGGTCGAGACGCGCAATCGCTGCGCAATTCCAACCGCGCCGCGCACCAGCAATTCGCCGCCCAGCGCAAGGCCGGCAAGGCCGCCCAAAACAAGCAGTATCGCGCTTGTCATCGCCTAAAGCAGCGCCAATTGCGCGACGGGTGCAAAACTGCGGCGATGCAGCGGCGCAGGACCATGTTCACGCAGCGCCGCCATGTGCTCTGCCGAGCCATAGCCCTTGTTGCGCTCCCACCCGTACTGCGGGAATTCGCGCGCAGCCTCACACATGATCCGGTCGCGCCATTCCTTGGCCACGATCGAGGCTGCCGAGATCACAGGTTCGCTGCCATCGCCCCCGACAATCGCGCGCGCCTGCCATCGCCATTCGGGCACGCGGGCGTGCGGCGTGAGATTGCCATCGATCAGCACTTCGCAAGGCTCTGCAGCGGCCAGCGCCTGCGTCAAAGTGGCCACCGCGCGGGTCATGGCCAGCATGGTCGCCTGCAAGATGTTGACCCGGTCGATCTCGTCCGCCTCGGCGATCCCCACCGCCCAGCAGCACGAGCCGCGGATGGCCTCATCAAGCACCGCACGCCGACGCGCGGAAAGCTTCTTGGAATCATCAAGCCCCGGCGGTATCTCGTCACCCAGCACCACAGCAGCAGCCACCACCGGCCCTGCCAGTGGCCCCCGCCCTGCCTCATCGACGCCAATGGCAAAGCCCTTGGCACCGAATGCAAACTTGTGAGTTATCCCTAGCATGACCACCCATTCCCATGCGCTGATCGCCTTCTCGCTCCCCGCTGCCTTGCTGGCAAGCTGTGCCAATGCCGAAACCGGTAACAACGCAGCAGCCGAGGCTGCATTTGCCACCGCCACCATAGGCGAATTCGACGAGCCGTGGGCAATCCGCTTTGCGCCGGGAACCGAAACCCTGTTCATCACCGAAAAGGCAGGCACGCTTAAGGTGATGGACACCAAGACCGGCACGATTGGGATCGTCGAAGGCGTGCCGGAGGTGGATTATGGCGGTCAGGGCGGGCTGGGCGATGTGGCGTTCCTGCCGGGCGAGGCATCGCAACCGCTCGATGGCCGCATCATCTATCTCACCTGGGCGGAGGCAGGCGATAATGACACGCGCGGCGCCGCTGCCGGGCGCGGCGTGCTCGTGTGCCCTGCTATCACCGATTGCCGGATCAAGGAATTCGCCGTGATCTGGCGGCAGGATGAAAAGGTAACGGGCCGCGGACATTATTCGCACCGCATCACCTTTGATCCCAATGGCCGCCATATGTATATCGCCAGCGGGGAACGCCAGAAAATGCTTCCCGCACAGGATCTCTCCAACAATCTCGGCACGATTGTGCGTCTCAAGCTGGATGGTGCACCGGCCAAGGAAAACCCCTTTGAAGCGCGCGGCGGCACATCGGCGCAGATCTTCTCTTACGGACATCGCAACATTCTGGGCATGGCATGGGACGCCTCAGGCCGTCTGTGGGAAGTGGAACACGGGCCGGCGGGGGGGGATGAACTCAACCTCGTCAAACGCGCTGCCAATTACGGCTGGCCGCTGGTTTCGGACGGCGATCATTACAATGGCGACAAGATCCCTGCCAACGCCACCCGGCCTGATCTCACCCAGCCTGTGATCAACTGGACGCCGGTGATTGCCCCGTCTGATATGCTGATCTATTCGGGCAAGATGTTTGGCCCGTGGAAGGGCGAGGCGCTGATCACCGGCCTTTCCACTCAGGCGATCATCCGCGTCAGCTTTGATGGCGAAACCGCGCGTGAAACAGCGCGCTACCCCTTTGCGCGGCGGCTGCGTTCGCTCACGGAAGGGCCCGATGGCGCGGTGTGGGTGGCCGAGGATGGCAAGAGCGCGCGGCTTCTGAAACTCACCCCGCAATAAGAATCCATTGGGCAGCGCGAGCGAAAGCGATTAGGCGCGCGGCCCGATGAGCCAGAACACCGCCAGCCTGATTCCCCTGTCCGCCGCGCCACCAGAGATGGTGGAGGCCGTGCTTGACCGCGCCTTTGGTCCGGATCGTCACGCACGCACCGCCTATCGCATTCGCGCTGACATGGCGCCGCTGGATGCTTTGAGCTTTGCCGCGCTCGACGAAAATGATCTTCTCGTCGGCACGATCCAGTGTTGGCCGATTGGTCTTTTGACACCCCAAGGCGCTCAAGTGCCCTTGGTGATGGTGGGGCCGGTCGCGGTGGTTCCCGAAAGGCAGGGCGAAGGTTTTGGCGTGGGCCTGATGAGCGCGATGATCGACGCCGATGCGCGCCTTGCCGAGGCGAATGGTGCATCGCTGCCGCAGGTGTTGATTGGCGATGCAGAATATTACGGGCGCTGGGGCTTCAGCGATGCTGCGACCAAGGGCTGGCGCTGTCCCGGCCCCTATGAACAGCACCGGCTGCTGGCACGCGGCGCGGCGCTTGTCGCAATGCCCGCAGAAGGCATGCTCGGCCCGTGGGGCAGCGCCGCCGCCTAGGCTTTTGGCGCCCGAGCCTCTTGGCTAGCCTGCCGTGATCTGGCATCGCTTGGCCTATGCCCTACGAGCCGCCACCTTACCTGTCCGAACTCAACCTTGAGCAGATTGCCGAACTGGTCGCTGCACGCAAATTGCCACCCGTGGAGCAATGGACGCCCACCAGACTGGGCGAAAGCGAGATGCGGATTGCCACCGATGGCACGTGGTATCACCAAGAGGGTCCTATAAGGCGAGAGGCCATGGTGCGAGCCTTTGCAGGGCTCCTCACCCGCGACGCGAGCGGCGCGCATTGGCTGGTGACGCCGTTTGAAAAGCTTTCCATCGAAGTGGATGATGCCGCCTTTGTCGCGGTCGATTGCGCGGCGCGCGACGGTGCACTGGTGTTTCGGCTGAACACCGATGATCTGGTGATTGCCGGGCCGGACAATCCCTTGCGCGCAGGTGGCGATCCCGAGACCCCGGCGCTTTATCTCAGCGTGCGGCGCGGACTGGAGGCACGTCTCAACCGCTCGACCTATGCCCAGCTTGCCGACATCGCACTGGAAGCGGGCGAGGATTGGGTGGTGGAAAGCATGGGCGCGCGCTTTTCGCTGCTACCGCCCGGCGCATCTGCCGCATGAGCGCCTTTGCCGACACCCTCACGCGGCTTTTTGCCGAAGGCCACGCTGCGCCCATCCCCGATCTTCTCAGCGATGCGCAATTTGCCCGCGATGGTCGCCGCACGCCTGCCGCTGTGCTGATCGCGGTAACTGATGTGGCTGATAATCCGCAGGTTATTCTTACCCAACGCCCCAACACCATGCGCGATCATCCCGGGCAGGTCGCCTTTCCTGGCGGCAAGATAGATGCAGGCGAAGACGCCATCACCGCTGCCCTGCGCGAAGCCGAGGAGGAACTCGCCCTGCCGCGCCAAGCGGTCCAGGTGATCGGAGTGAGCGATGACTATGTCACCGGCACGGGCTTTGTGGTGACGCCGGTGGTGGGTGTTGTCCCGCCGGGCTTGCCGCTGGTGCCGCACCCGTCCGAAGTCGCCGCCGTCTTCACCGCGCCGCTTGGCCTGCTGCTTGATTCCTCGCAATGGCAGACCAACGAGGTGTTCTGGCGCGGGGCCAACCGGCGCTATCTTGAAATGGACTATCAGGGCTTTCGCATCTGGGGGGTGACGGCGGCGATCCTCGCCAACCTTGCGCGGCGGATCGCCTATGAGAAGCTCAGCGATGTTGCGTGATCTGGCTGAGGCCGAATGGACCCGGCGCGAAGGGCTGGCGCGGCTTGCAGCGGCGCTCGGGCCTGCGAACATCCGTTGGGTCGGCGGAGCGGTGCGCGATGGCTTGCTGGGCATGGCGGTGCATGATGTTGATTGCGCCACCCGGCTGAGACCCGATGAAGTGATCGCCGCCTGCCAGCGCGCCGACATCCGCACCGCACCGACAGGGATCGAACACGGCACCATCACGGCGATCCTTGCCGATGGACCGGTTGAGGTGACCACCTTGCGCCGCGATGTCGCCACCGATGGCCGGCGCGCCACCATCGCCTTTGCGCAGGATTGGCGCGAAGATGCCGCAAGGCGCGATTTCACCATCAATGCGCTTTATGCCGATCCGGCAACGCTTGAGGTGAGCGACTATTTCGGCGGGCTTGAAGATCTGGCAGCAAGGCGGGTGCGTTTCATCGGCCGGGCCGAAGACCGCATTGCCGAAGACCATTTGCGGATCCTGCGCTATTACCGCTTTCAGGCGCGCTTTGGCGCTGCACTGGATGATGCAGCGGAACACGCCTGCGCGGCGCTTGCCCACACCTTGAAGGGCCTCAGCCGCGAAAGGATTGCGGCAGAATTGCTGGCGTTGCTCGCCTTGCCTTCACCCCTGTCGACCTTGATGCGAATGCACCAGCACGGCGTTCTGGGCGTGATCCTGCCCGAAACGAGCTCTCATGAACTCATGGCGCTGGCCGGACTGATCGCGCATGAAGCCGCGCAAGGCGTCGACAGCGATCCTATCCGACGGCTCGCTGCGCTGCTTCCTGTCTCGCCGGAAACCGCCGATGTGGTCGCAGCGCGCTTGCGCCTGTCGAAAGCCCAGCGCGCTCGGTTGGTGAATGCGGCGGCGCGCCAGCCTGCCGACACCGCAAACCTGCACGCGCTGGCCTATGAAATCGGGATGCCCCACGCGCTTGACCGACTGCTGCTGCTTGGCGCGGACACGCAGGCCCTGCGCGAATGGCAATCGCCAGTTTTTCCTCTGAAAGGCGGCCAAATCGTTGCGCGCGGTGTGACGGCCGGGCCTGAGGTGGCGCGAATCCTCAAGGCCGTGGAGGCGCGCTGGGTCGCCGAAGGCTTTCCCGCAGATGAACGGATTGAGCAAATCCTGTCTGAAGAATTAACGAGTATCTAAAGGCCGGGACAGGCCGTTTGTCTGACGGGACAAGTCACGCGTGGCGACCTTGCCAAGCGCGTAATCATTCGTCTAACTTCTAATCATCGACGGACAGGAAGACCCCTCTATCTGAAAGTCGAAAAATTGGTCAGAAACCTCGCGAATATTTAAATTCTGGCCGTGAAGTGATCTTTATTTTCACTTCATTAAACGTGACGAAGTTCATTTCGAAAGGATTTGAAAATGAAGACCCTGAAAATCGCCCTGATTTCGACCGCTTTTGCTTTTGCTCCGGCTGCCTATGCTCAGGTTGTCGACCAGCCGGTTGAAACCGAAGAACAGGCTCCGGAAACCACTCAGGAAGTCGAAGCCGGTGACAGCGAGCAGAGCGCTCCCGAAACCACTTCGGATGAGGCCTACAGCGAGCCGATGAGCCTGTAAGCTTTTCCGCCAGGTTTGGGCCCCGCCGATCACCCCCCGATCGGCGGGGCCGCCTTGCACCATCAACCCAAGGAGATTTAACCCCATGAAATTTCTTAAGATTGCCCTTGCCGCCACAGCGCTGGCCACCGCCCCGACCGCTTTTGCGCAAGATGCAGCCCCAGCTGAAGCCGCCAGCAGCGCGCTGGCCGTCGGCGCCACAGTGATGGGCAATGATGGCAATCCGGTGGGAACGATTGAGGCGATCTCCGGCGAGGTGGTCGTGATCAACACCGGCAAGCACAAGGCTCCTGTGCCCGCAGCTGCCATTGGCACGGGCGAGGCCGGGCTGAGTGTCAACATCACACAGGCCCAGCTTGACGAAATGATGGCCGCACAGCTCGCTGAAGCGCAAGCGCGCCGCGACGCTGCCCTCGTGGCCGGCGCTGAAGCGCTGACCCCCAATGGCAATCCGGCCGGAACCATCGTTAGCGCGGATCTTGCTGCCGATGCGATCATCTTTGAAGGCCCGACTGGCCGCGTTGCGATGAAGAAAGAGCATTTTGCGGTCGATGGGGACAAGCTGGTGGTGCTGTTCACCCGCGCAGACATTGAATCGGCCGCCGCCGCAGCAGCTGACGCTGCCGGCACGGGTGCACCCAACTGAGTTTTCCGGTAAAGCACAAGCAGGGGTCGTCAGCGCATAGGCGTTGGCGGCCCTTTTTACGCCAAAATGACAAAGCGGTAGGGCGGCATACCCGCGCTCATGCAGCGCAGCGGTAGCGCGGCCTACACGCGCTCATGCAGCGCAACGGTAGAGCGCTAATTCCTCAATCAAATCGGCCCGACTTGGGGAAGCCCTGCGGCGGCATCCGACCCGCTCCCCCGCGCGCGACCTTCCACAGGCCGATTTCCGTCTCGGTCCGGGTGCGCTCGCCGCTGCCGCCCATCTGCCAGGAGAGGCCATCGGCAAGGGTAAAGGTGATTGCATCCGACAGCCCGCCGTCGCGGTAACGTTGCAGCGTCACGCCCTGCCCTCGGCTCATCACCGGGAGCTCTTCCAAGTTGAACACCACCAGCTTGCGGTTGTCCCCGACACAGGCGATGTGATCGTGGGCGGGCGCAATCTCGCGCACCACGCGCAAGGCCGCGCCATCCTTGAGGTTCACCACTTGGCGGCCTTTGCGGGTTTCAGCGAGGAGTTCATCCATTTCCGCGACAAAGCCCTTGCCAATGCTGGAGGCGAGCAGGAGCCGCGCGCCCGCTTTGTAAACCAGCATCGCGGCAATTCCGGCATCGGTCTCAAGATCAATCATGGTGCG
Organism: Erythrobacter sp. SCN 62-14; assembly: GCA_001724215.1. Classification (GTDB taxonomy): domain Bacteria; phylum Pseudomonadota; class Alphaproteobacteria; order Sphingomonadales; family Sphingomonadaceae; genus Erythrobacter. The sequence continues at coordinate 12,122 of MEDW01000014.1, forward strand.
CACCGGCTCACCAAAGCCGCGCGCGCCGGGCAGCTTGTCGCACCCCAGCGTGAAGAACCGGCCATTATCCGCCACCAGCAGCAGTTTATCCGTGGTCTGCGCGTGGAGGATGAAGGCCAGCGCATCGCCTTCCTTGTATTTGAACTCCTGATCGAGCGGGACGTGGCCCTTGGCGGCCCTAATCCAGCCCTTCTGGCTGAGGATCACAGTCACCGGCTCTTTCTCGATCATCGCGTCCATGCTGAATTCCACGGCTGGCGCGGCCTCGGCAATCAGCGTGCGGCGACGGCCCAGCGGCGTGTCTTCGGCGTAGTGCTTGCGCAATTCGCGCAGGTCGCGCTTCAACCTTGTGCGCTGGCGGGCGGGGCTACCCAGCAGGGCTTCCAGTTCCGCCTGTTCGGCGAGCAGCGCATCCTGTTCGCGTTTCAGCTCCATTTCCTCAAGCTTGCGCAAAGAGCGCAGCCGCATGTTGAGGATCGCCTCGGCCTGGCGGTCGGTGAGGTCAAACTCCGCCATCATCACCGGCTTAGGCTCATCCTCGGTGCGGATGATTTCGATCACCCGGTCAAGATTGAGGAAAGCGATGATGTAGCCGCGCACCAGTTCGAGCCGCGCCGCGATCTTGTCCAAGCGGTGCTGCGCGCGGCGTTGCAGGATGTCGATTTGGGCGGCTGTCCAATTATCAAGCAGCTCTTTCAGCCCCATCACCATCGGGGTGCGGGTGGCGTCGAGCACGTTCATATTGAGGCTGAAACGCACCTCAAGGTCGGTCAGCTTGTAGAGGCTCTCCTTGAGCAGCTCCGGGTCGACATTGCGGCTTTTGGGCACGAGCACAATGCGGATTTGCTCGTCGCTTTCATCGCGCACATCTTCCAAAATCGGCAACTTGCGATCAGCAATCGCCTGCGCGATCTGTTCAATGAGCTTGCCCTTGGCGACCTGATAGGGGATTTCGGAAATCACCAGCTGCCACTGGCCGCCGCCCAAACGTTCGATGCCCGCCGCCGCATCATCAGGATTGCTGGCCTCAGGCGCATGAAAGCGGCCCCGCAGGCGGAAGCTCCCGCGCCCGGTGCGATAGGCCTCGGATATGGCGGCAGGGCTATCCACCACCTGTCCGCCAGTGGGGAAATCCGGGCCGCGAAACAGCTCCATCAGCCGTTCATGCTCAACATGGGGATTGTCGATCAGCTCCAGCGTGGCATCGATAATCTCTGCGACATTATGGCTGGGAATGCTGGTCGCCATGCCCACTGCAATGCCGCTCGCCCCGTTCGCCAGCAGATTGGGGAACAGCCCCGGCATCAATTCGGGCTCTTCCTCCTCGCCATTATAGGTGGGGATGAAATCGACTGTTCCTGCGTCGAGCCCGTCCATCAATTGCATCGCCGTCAGCGTCAGGCGGGCCTCGGTGTAGCGATAGGCCGCGGCATTATCGCCATCGACATTGCCAAAATTGCCTTGCCCTTCGACCAGCGGATAGCGCAGCGAAAAATCCTGCGCGAGACGCACCATCGCATCATAGGCGGCGGTGTCACCATGGGGGTGATATTTACCGATCACCTCGCCCACCACGCGGGCCGATTTCTTGAAGGTGCTCGCGGGATCAAGCTTCAACTGGCGCATCGTCCACAGCAGGCGGCGATGCACAGGCTTTAGCCCATCACGCAGATCAGGCAGCGAGCGCGCGGTGATGGTCGACAGCGCATAGACGAGGTAACGCTCGGACAGCGCTGCATCAAACGGCGCATCCACGATTGCGTCAAAGGGATCGGAATCAGCGGGAAGATCGGTCTCGGCCATCCCCCTTGTCTAGCAAGCGAGCGCGGCACGAGGGAGAGGGGTTTCCACAGGGTTGACGCGCTGGTTAGCGCGCCCGGGTGATCGCTTGCGCCAGTTCGCCCAGATTACAGGTTTGAATTTCGTCACAACGCCCACCGAGATGAAGAAACCGCGGGCTTGCCTCGCCCAGCCGCATCACCACTTCGGCGCTGCCCCCTCCTGCCACTGCCTGGGCATTGCGATCGAGCGGAACGGCAAAAAGGTGCGCCGAGGCAGCAGCAAAGCTGGGAGCATCGCCAACATAAAGGCCGAATTGCTCGCCGCGCCAAGCAAGCTGGTAGAGCGTGAAGTCGGCCGGCCGCTCGCGGCCCACAATCACCACATCAGCCGGCAGACAGAACCCCTCCATACATTGCTGGTCCTCGGCGTCGTTGCATCCGGCAATTGCCGCAAGGCTGGCGATCAAGGCCAACGCCCGCTTACATCCGGCGCGCATCGTGACTTTCCCCCGGCACGCTGACTTTGAGCCCGTCCATTTCGGCCGTGAGATCGATCTGACACGACAGGCGCGATGTGCGGCGCGCACCGGCAGCGAAATCAAGCATATCCTCCTCCTCCTCGCTTGCCGGCGGAAGGCGATCAAACCACTCGGCGGCCACGATCACATGGCAGGTGGAGCAGGCCATCTGCCCCTCGCAGGTGCCTTCGAGCGGAAGGCCTGCCGCTTGCCCCACGCGCAGCAGATTATCCCCCGGCTCAGCGCTGGCCTCGATTGCCCGCCCGCGCGGGTCGATAAAGGTGATGGTGAGGCTCATGGCATTTGCTCCTCGGCGGCCTGATTGATTGCAGCAGCGGCGGTTTCGAGTTCGCCCATAGTGGTATAGCGGCCAAAGCCCAAACGGATCGAGGATTTGGCCTCGGCATTGCTGAGGCCAAGCGCGCGCAGGACATGACTGGGGCGACCCGATCCGCTGGCGCAGGCACTTCCCGCCGAGAACATGACCTGGCGGCAATCGCTCATCAACCGGGAGACATCGAGGCCATCCTTGCAGATGTTGAGGTTGCCGGGCCAGCGGTGTTCAAGATTGCCATTGACCTGCCATCCCGCGAACAATTCGCGGGCACGTGTGGCCAAGGCGGAGACATGCGCGGCGTCTTCTGCCATGCGTTCCCTTGCCACGCGCGCTGCCGCGCCAAAACCTGCGCACAAGGCGGGCGATAATGTGCCCGAACGAAGCCCGCCCTCCTGCCCGCCACCGAGCAACAGCGGCGCAAGCTCCACGCCGGCGCGCACCCACAGCGCGCCAATGCCCTTGGGGCCGTGGATCTTGTGCGCGGATATGGCGATCATGTCGGCATTATCGGGGAGCGCGATGCGCCCATAGGCCTGCACCGCATCAACCAGCACCAGCGCGCCTGCCTGATGCGCGGCGGCGGCGATGGCTTCGAGCGGGTGGATCACGCCAATCTCATTATTCACCGCCATCGCGGCGACGACGCCGGTTTGGAGCGTAAGTGCTGCTTCCAGCGCCGCCAGATCGGCCCGCCCATCGGACAGGACCGGGAGCACCTCAAACCCTCGCCCCTCAGCCTCCACTGCGCCCGCACAATCCAGCACGGCAGCGTGTTCGGTAGCAAAGGTCAGCGCATCGCCCCGGCATCCACGCAAGGCGAGATTGAGCGCCTCGGTCGCACCGCTCGTAAAGATCACCTGCCCACCTGCGGGCAACAAAGCTGCAATCTCCTCGCGGGCGGCCTCGATTGCAGCGGCTGCCATCCGGCCCATACGGTGGGCTGAATGAGGATTGCCAAAATTGCCATCCTCCGGCCCACCCAGCCAGCGCAGCATCGCCTCACGCGCTTCCGGCGCAAGCGGCGTGGTCGCCTGATAATCGAGGTAGATCATGAGATTGCTTTCCCTGAGGGAAGGAGAGCACCCCGGCCCGCCGCAGGACGGGCCACAAGGGCGACTGCCCGCCCGCAGGCGCCCGGAGCGTAGCGGAGGAACAGCGCCGAGGACTGCACGCCGGATGGCGTGCAGCACACAAGAAAGCGGGGCCCCGGATCGAGTCCGGGGAGACGGTGACGAACTAGCATAGTGAAGCCCAAGCCTTGCTGAACCGCTCCAACTCCTCAGCTGTCGTTGACCACCCCAAGCTCACGCGGATGGTGCGCGCCGCCACATCATCGGCCACGCCAAAGGCATCAAGCACGCGGCTTTTCTTCAATGTGCCTGAAGAGCACGCGCTGCCTGCCGACACCGCAAAGCCTTGCGCATCCAGCCGGATCAGCAGCGCCTGCGCGCTGATGGTGGGGTGAGTGAGCGCAAAAATATAGTCGACCTGATCGCCAATCGAGAGGCGATGCTCCTCCACGCGGGCGGCGAAGGCCGCGCGTTCCTGCGGCGTTGTTGCCCAGCCGCCCGCCTCCAGCGCCGCTGCCATGCCGAGCGCGCCGGGCAAGTTCTCCGTGCCCTGCCGATAGCCACGCTCATGCCCGCCCATTGGCTCGAGCAAGTTGAAATCGCGCACCAGTAATGCGCCAATGCCAATCGGTCCGCCGAATTTATGCGCGCCAAGCGCAATCATATCCGCATCGGGCAGCGGCAGCTTGCCCGCGCTCTGCGCGCAGTCCGACAGCAGCAGCGCGCCCGCCTCGCGGATGGTCGCGGCCGTATTGCTTACCGGATTGATCGTGCCGGTTTCCGAATTAACATGCTGCACGGCAATCAGCGTATCGGCGCCAATCGCTTCCTCACCGGTGAAGACCTCGGCATTGGGCGCGGCGCGAAACACCGCGTCGTGCTCGACCGCGCTCACGATCCGGCGGCTGACCTTGGCGCGGCCCAGCGCAATCGACAAAGCCTCGCTCGCGCCGCTCGTGAAGATCACCTCACCCGGCCAGCCCAGCGCGCCTTTGATCCTTTCGCGCGCGTCTTCGAGCGCGGCACGCGCGCGGCGGCCTTCGGCGTGGGGGCTCGATGGGTTGGCCCACAGGGCAAAGCCTGCCTCCATCGCGGCGCGCGCTTCGGGGCGCAGCGGCGAAGTCGCCGCGTGATCGAGATAGAGGCGCTCAGCCATGCTGTTTGCCCGCTCTTACGCTTTGCTCGACAAAAAATTGCGAAATCTGCATCACGCCTTATATATAAAGCCCCCTTTCCCGCCCGCCACCCGGCTCAGCGCGGTTCCACTTATTTACAAAGGTTCGCGATGCCGTCTGTCATCTTCCCCGGCCCCGAAGGCCGTCTTGAAGGCCGCTTTTCTCCCCCGCCGCGTCCGCGCGCTCCGGTGGCGATGATTCTCCACCCCCACCCGGAAGGCGGGGGCACAATGAACGACCGGATCGTGCAGCGGCTCTACAAGACTTTCGCCGATCGCGGCTTTGCGACGCTGCGTTTCAACTTCCGCGGTGTCGGCCGCAGCCAAGGCTCTTTCGATTCGGGCGTGGGCGAGTTGTCCGATGCGGCAAGCGCGCTTGACTGGGTCCAGTCAATCCACCCCGAGGCGCAAAGCACATGGATTGCAGGCTATTCGTTCGGCGCGCTCATTGGCATGCAATTGCTGATGCGCCGCCCGGAAGTGCGCGGCTTCATCTCGGTTGCCCCGCCTGCCAACATGTATGATTTTTCATTCCTTGCACCTTGCCCCGCGAGCGGGCTGTTCGTGCAGGGCGCCGCTGACACTGTGGTGCAGCCGGGTGCGGTGCAAAAGTTGGTCGACAAGCTGCGCACACAAAAGCACATCACCATTCACCACGAGGAAATCCCGCGCGCCAATCACTTCTTCGAGAACGAACTCGATGATCTGATGGGCGCGGTCGACAATTACCTCGATTTCCGCCTCTCACCGGATTGCCCGATCAAATAGGCTGTGCGCCGTTAGGCATGCCATCCTTGCCGCCGTTTCGCGCGTGCGGTGCGAGCGGCTGGTGGTGTGTGTATTTTTCGCCCTACCGCGTCGCTGCTTTAGGGTGCTCTGGTCGCCCTACCGCGTCGCTGCTTGAGAGTGCTCTCGTCGCCCTACCGCATCGCTGCTTTAGGGCAGGGGTGCACCTGGGGCACGTCCGGCGGCGAGCCGTTTGTTATTTGAAAGAGCCCGATCAGCCCTCTTGCTGCACCTTTATCGTCTCAAGCGGAGCAAGGCCGTCGCTCGTCGGGATCGTCCAGATCAGCACATTGATCACCGCGATCACGGCGAGCAGCACCATCAGCAAGGGCTGCTTCACAGCGCCCGTGCGGCGCCAATAGACAACCGCGCCCGCCATCAAGGCAACAGCGGTGAGCATCACCAACGAAAGTACGAAATCCTGCATAGTGGCCGCGCCTATAGCCGATCCTGTCCCAATTCACAGGCGCGAATTGACTTGCCGCTTGGCCGCCGCCACACCTTGCCAGATGATGCAAAGCTGCCTTGATTTGACCCGCCGCGAGGCTCTGGGCCGATTGAGCCTTGGCGCAGGCGGAGCCTCAGCCCTTGCCCTGCTGCCCGCCTGCGCCACCGGCGCGCCTCTGGCAAAGATGCCAGCGGCAAGCAATGCTGCCGATGCGGCGCTGGAACGCATTGCCTATGCCATGCTCGCGCATGAGCCGGGCCGTGCCACCGGGCTCGGCGTCGATGTTGGCGAATACGCCCATTGGCGCGGCACATTCGGCACGCCGGGCGAGGCAGGGATCAGCGATTACGCCGCAACGCTCAAACGATTGCTGGCAGAAGCACGCAGCTATCCCCGCGAGGCTCTCACCCCCGATCAGGTAACAGGCTTCGAGGTCGTCGAAAGCGCCTTTGCCAAGGCGCTGGAAGGCATGGCCTTGCCCTATGGCGATGTTGCTGTCGGCAGCTGGCGCAATGCGCCCTATAATGTCATTCAGAATGTCGGCGGCTATATTGATTACCCGCGCTTTTTCGGCTCGACCCAGCCGCTGCGCGAAGCCGATGATGTGGTGCATTATGTTGCCCGCGTGAGCGAGCTTCCCAAGATCCTCGCGGCTGAGACTGATCGGCTGAAATTCAACCGCGGGATGGGACTGGTGCCGCCCGATTTCCTGCTCGACAAGACCATTGCCCAAATGGAAGCGGCGATCCGGGGCGCTGAGGAAAGCTACGCTGGTCCACTCGAAGCCTCAGAGTTCGGCGGCAATGACATGGCCTTGCGCGCCGTGAAGACGATCATTGCTCAAGGCATTCAGCCGACGCTTGCCGCGCAACTTGAAGAGATCAAGGCCCAGCGCGCCATCGCCAATAGCCATGCCGGCATGTGGGCACAGCCAAGGGGCGATGAATATTACGCCTGGGCGGTGAGCGCTTCGACCACCACCGCTCTCACCCCTGATGAAATCCACGAACAAGGACTTGAGGAACTGGCCGAACTGCATGGCCAGATGGATGTGATCCTCAAGGAATTGGGCTACACTCAAGGCAGCGTGGGCGCACGAATGCGCGCGCTGGCCGAAGACCCTGCCTATAAATTCAGCCCCGGCGACGAAGGTCGCGCAGAAATCATTGCCTTTATCGAAGATCGCATTGCCTGGATCACTGCGCAGATGCCGCGCGCTTTCACGCAGCTCGTCAACCCCCCGCTTGAAGTGCGCCGCTTGCCCCTTGCCGAGGAGCTGGGCGCGCCCGGCGCCTATGGCGGGGCGGGCAGCAAGGATGGCAGCATTCCGGGACGCATGTGGATCAATTTGCGCACCACTGATCTCCACCGCAAATATGATCTGGCCGATCTCACTTTCCACGAAAGCATTCCGGGCCATGTCTGGGAGGGCGAATTTTCCAACCGCCTGCCGCTCATCCGTTCGATTCTGGCCTTCAACGCTTTTAGCGAAGGCTGGGCGCTTTATGCCGAACAATTGGCCGATGAACTGGGCGCCTATGATGATTTCAAGGTCGGGCGATTGGGCTACTTGCAAAGCCTTGCCTTTCGCGCTTGCCGGTTGGTGGTGGATACTGGCCTTCATCACAAGCGTTGGACCCGCGAGCAGGGGCGGCGGTTTTTCGTTGAGGAGAACGGCTCAAAGGTCGACGAGGTCGCAAGCGAGGTTGATCGTTATTGCAGCTGGCCGGGGCAGGCCTGTGGTTACAAGATCGGCCATACCGAAATCGTGGCACAGCGCGCACGGGCGCAAAGCGAACTGGGCGCGCGCTATGATCTACGCGCCTTCAACACCGCAGTCGTGCTGGGCGGCAACGCTCCGCTGGATGTGATGGCGAACACGGTCAGCCGCTATATCGCTCAGGCGAAGGGATAAGATCAGGCAGGGCCGCAAGACCTGCTTTTGTCCTGCCGCGATGCGGATGGGTAAGCTGTGCGCTAGGCCCGGTCTTGGCTGCGCTGCCGGCCCCGCATTGCCGCGCTGATTAACGCGGCAGCCACTCGCTGCGCGGGGCCACGTTTTCATTCGTGAGACAACGCCCCGATCGCCTCAGAATCAAGGAAACAGCCGAAAGCCTGAGCGCATCGCCCACCAGAGGCTCGCGCCTCACTTCTTGCCAAACAAGCCTTTTGCCATGCCCATGATGTCATTCACGGGGTTGCCGTCGCCGTCCCGGTCAAGAAGCTTCATCAAATCGGCCGGGCTTTTGCTGAACTGGCTGGCAATCTGGCTCAAGCCATTCTCGCCGCCCATTTGCTGGACCACCTTGGCAAGCGCATCTTTGGCAATACCGGTCTGCTTGGCGGCAAGATCAACCGTGTCACCCGGCGCTGCGACAGTTTGAGAAAGGCTGGCGAGCGCCTTTTCCACCATGGCCGGATCAAGCCCGACCTTGGCCGCAAGGCCCGCCACATCATCGGGCGCGCCGCCAATGTTCTTCAAAATACCATCCAGTATGCTCTTCATGGCGCCCTCCCTTGGCAGCGAAGCCTGACACTCCGCTCCCAAGGTTACGCCATGATGGCAGGCAAGACCAGCGCGTTACGCGGCAACCGGTGCCGGCGCGGCTTGCCGCACACCTTCATCAACATGAGCTTCGAACTGCGCGAAATTGTCGATGAACAGCTGCACCAGCTTTTGCGCGGTTGCATCATATTCTGCTCCGTCCGCCCAAGTGGCGCGCGGGTCGAGGATGGTCTGGTCAATCCCTGCCTCGGCCAGCACCGGCACAAAAACCGGCACATCAAAACCGAAATTGGGATCCTTGCGGAACTCGACGTTGTCCATATTGCCGTCAAGCACCGCATTGAGCAGCGCGCGGGTTGCCTTGATCGGCATCCGGCTGCCGGTGCCATACTTGCCGCCGGTCCAGCCGGTGTTAACCAGCCAGCATTGCGCGCCGCCCTTGGCGATGCGTTCTTTCAAGAGGTTGCCATAGACGCTCGGATGGCGCGGCATGAAGGCAGCGCCAAAACAGGTGCTGAAAGTGGCTTCAGGCTCGGTCACGCCGATTTCGGTGCCGGCGACCTTGGCGGTGTAGCCCGAAAGGAAGTAATACATCGCCTGATCCGCCGTCAGCCGTGCAATCGGAGGCAGGACGCCAAAGGCGTCAGCCGTCAGCATGATGACGTTTGACGGTGCCGGGCCGAGGTTCTTTTCCGAGGTATTGGGAATCGATTCGATCGGATAGGCGCCGCGGGTGTTCTCGGTCTTGCTGCTGTCGGTGAAATCGAGCTCGCGGGTCGCCTCGTCCATGGCGACATTTTCAAGGATCGTGCCGAACATCTGCGTGGTGGCGTAGATTTCCGGTTCGCCCTCGGCCGAAAGATTGATCATCTTGGCGTAGCAGCCGCCTTCGAAATTGAACACAGCCGTATCTGACCAGCCATGTTCATCATCGCCAATCAGGGTGCGGCTGGCATCAGCCGAAAGCGTTGTCTTGCCCGTGCCCGACAGGCCGAAGAAGATCGCGCTCTTGCCGTCTGCGCCGATATTGGCGCTGCAATGCATCGGCATGACGCCTTGGGCAGGCAGGAGATAATTCAGGAGCCCGAACACGCCCTTCTTCATCTCGCCCGAATATTCGGTGTTGCCGATCAGGATCAGCTTTTCGGTGAAGCTCACCGCGATCACCGTGTCGCTGCGGCAGCCGTGGCGTTCGGGGTTCGCCTTGAAGCTGGGCAGGTTGATGATGGTGTATTCGGGGACGAAATCGGCCAGTTCTTCGGCCTTGGGACGCACCAGCAGCGTGCGAATGAACAGGTTGTGCCAGGCCATCTGGTTGATGACGCGCACGTTCACGCGATATTCCGGCTGCGAGCCGCCGAACAGATCAGCGACGTAGAGTTCTTCCTGTCCTTCGAGGTGTGCAAGGAAATCCGCCTTCAGGTTGGCGAAATGTGCCTCGCTCATCGGCTGGTTGATCGGACCCCAGTTGATGGTGTTTTCGGTCTCGGCATCGCGGACGATATATTTGTCCTTGACGCTGCGGCCGGTGAACTTGCCGGTTTCCACCAGCAGCGCACCATGCTTGGTCAGTTTGCCCTCACCCTTTTTCAGCGCATGTTCGACCAGCGCCGAAGTGCCAAGATTGGGGTGGATCACGGCCGAGGTCTTAAGCCCCTGGGCGGCGAGCGAATGAGCAAGAGCGGTCAAAGTCATGTCTCCTGAGCCTGATGGCGTGGCAGCAAGGCGGCAAGAGGAAGACAAGCTCGGCCGCGTCTTTCCGCGCGTGGCTGACATAGGGTTTTGCATACCTATGCAGCCATGGGCAAACTGACTGAGATGCGGGCCGAGTCACCCCCCTCGTGTCACGCGCCATAGAAGGCCCGTGCCCTTGCGTCAAACTGCCGAAAATGCACGTGGCACAGCGTGTTTTGCAAGCGCGGCAGAACGCATGGATTGGCTTGCAGGGGCAAAGGGTCGCGCAATCAATTGTCTGCACGCGCGCTTGGCGCTAACCTTGCAAGGCTGCTTTGGGCAGCAAGACAAGGACCACCCAATGCCATCAGGCACAGCGCATCATCCGAACTCGGGCGAAGACGCCCCGCACGAGCCTGCACGCGCTTGGCAGATCGCGCTGGTCGATGATGATCGCAACATTCTCACCACCGTCTCGATCGCGCTCAAATCGGAAGGCTTTGCCACACGCCTCTATTCCGATGGCGAGACCGCCTTGAAAGCCTTGATCGAAAATCCTCCGGATCTGGCTGTCTTCGATATCAAGATGCCCAAGATGGACGGGCTTGAACTGCTCGCGCGGGTTCGCGAGCATTCTGCGCTGCCGGTTATTTTCCTCACCAGCAAGGATGATGAAAGCGACGAGGAAATGGGCCTTGAACTGGGCGCAGATGATTACATTGCCAAGCCCTTCTCGCTGCGCCTGCTGATCGCGCGGATCCGTGCCATCCTGCGCCGCGCCGAACCGGTTCACGAAGGCCGCAACCCGGGCGAGGAACCGCCTGCGCCGCCAACCGGGCCGATGATCCGCCAAGGCCGCCTGTTTATGGATCCGGCGCGTCATACTGTGACTTGGGACGGGCGCGCTGTCAGCCTTACTGTCACCGAATTCCTGATCCTCGAAGCACTGGCCATCCGCCCCGGCGTGATCAAATCGCGCAACCAGCTGATGGATGCCGCCTACCCGGACGATGTTTTCGTCGATGATCGCACCGTTGACAGCCACATCAAGCGGATGCGCCGCAAATTCCGCGCCGTCGATCCCGGCTTTGCCGCGATCGATACGCTCTATGGGGCAGGCTACAGCTTCAACGATGCCTGATGCCGGAAAATCCGCAGACCGCGGCCTTGCACCGGGACGCTTTACGCTCACCGCGCGCATGCTGGTGGTCAATATTCTGCCGCTGGCGCTGCTGGGCGGCGGCCTTTTCTATCTCGATGGATACCGCACCCAGCTCATCAACGAACGCTTCAAGCTCGCCCGGATCGAGGCGCAAATCACCGCCGAGGCGCTGACCGGAGCATCGCGCGAGCGGCAGGAAGCCTTGCTGGTGCAGATCGGCAAGGAACAACGTATGCGCCTCAGGCTGTTCGATGCCGAGGGACGCCTGACCGCCGACAGTTTTGCACTGGCAGAACCCGCCTTTCGGTTCAACGACATCACCGATGACAACTGGGAACAGCGCTTTGCCCGCTGGCTTGATCGCACTGTGGACACAATCGTGGCGGCTGAACCGATCACGGATTACATCGAACCCGAGGCCGAATATGCCGACGCCTGGCCAGAACTGGCCCGCGCGCGCGAATTGGGGCTGTCGCAGGTGCGCCTGTATGATTGGCGCGACGGCACTCCGGTCATTACAGCGGCAGCGCCGGTGGGCCTTCAGGGCGCAACCTTGTTCACTGTGCGCAATGCGGTCGACATCACGCAAAGCGTGCGCGCGGCGCGCACCACCTTGGGGATCGCCGTGCTGCTGGTGCTGGCGGCATCAGCCACGCTTTCGCTGTTTCTTGCACGCACCATCGTGACACCCCTGCAAGCCCTTACCAGTGCAGCGGTCAAAGTGCGGCAGGGGCGCGAACGCGCGGTGGAGGTTCCCCGCCTGCCGCAACGCAGCGACGAAATCGGCGTGCTCGCCCGCACGGTTTCGGACATGACAGCAGCACTGCGCCAACGCATCGACGCAGTCGACAGCTTTGCCGCCGATGTGGCGCATGAAATCAAGAATCCGCTGGCTTCCTTGCGCGGTGCGATCGAGGCTCTGCGTCGCGTCGAAGACCCCGAACTGCGTGACGAACTGATCCAGATTGCCACTCACGATGTGCGGCGCATTGATCGCCTTGTTTCGGAAATCTCCGATGCCAGCCGGATCGATGCGGAAATGTCCCGGGCCACGCTCGAACACCTCGACATGGCTGAACTGGTGCGCGCCATTATCGGCAGCCGCGCACATCGCGCTGAAAATGATGGCCACTCCATCACACTTGAGACACGCGGGCCGGCACCCATGGTGCGTGGCGTACCCATGCGGCTGGAACGCGTGGTTGAAAACCTCATCGACAACGCAGTGTCATTCTCGCCGCCCGAAGCCCCGGTTGAAATCACCATCAGTCACGATAGCCGCAGCGTCACTTTGATGGTGGCAGACAGCGGTCCCGGCATTCCGCCCGAAGCGCGCGAAAAAGTGTTCCGCCGGTTCCATTCCGACCGGCCAGAGGGGGAAAGTTTCGGCAATCATTCCGGGCTTGGCCTTGCGATTGCCCGCACCATTGCCGAGGCGCATGACGGAACGCTCACCGCGACCGATCGGCCCGATGGGGCGCCGGGCGCTTGCCTGTGCTTGCAGTTGCCTGCCGCATGAGCGCGCCGGGCAGCCAGATCGTGCAGGCCAGCGGGGTCGTGATTGGCGCGCGGGGGCTGCTGATCGAAGGGCCACCGGGCAGCGGCAAGTCCTCGCTCGCGCTGGCCCTGCTGGATCGCGGCGCCGGGCTGATTGGCGATGACGCAGTAAGCCTGTCGCGGGTAGGCCTTTCGTCTGGGGGCGATGCAGTGTTCGCCGCTCCGCCGCCGAACATTGCAGGCCTTGTCGAAGTGCGCGGGGTGGGGATCATTCAATGGCCAGTGGCGCAAGCGGTGCCGCTTGCTCTTATCCTCACGCTGGGCGGATCGGAAGGCGAGCGGTTGCCCGAACGGCTAGCCATGCGCGATGTGCTGGGCGTGCGCGTACCGGTGCTCCCCTTCACACCCGGCGCGCTATGCCCAGCAGTGCGCGCCGAACAGGCGTTGAGGCTCCATGGGCTTGCCTTCACACCGGATGATCGCGCATAGCGCTTGCCAATGAGCACCGCGCCGCCCGCCTCGCCTGCCACTCTTCCCGATGCAGCCGCACCGCAGCGCCTATTGCTGGTCACTGGCCTTGCAGGCGCCGGCAAGTCAACAGTGCTGGCCTCGCTCGAAGACCTTGGGTGGGAGACCATCGACAATCTGCCTGTGCGGCTTCTCAAGCGGCTGGTGACGCTCGAAAGCGGCGAGCGAGCGCCCGGCGATCAACGCGGGCCATTGGCGATCGGCTTTGACACCCGCACACGCGGGTTTGTGCCCGCTGATATCATTGCCCTGGCCAAAGAGCTGGCTGAACGCCGCGATCTGGTGGTTTCGTTCATGTTTATGGACTGCGCCGGCCACGAATTGGAGCGCCGTTACAACGAAACCCGCCGCCGCCACCCGATGGCACAGGATCGCCCGGTGCATGAAGGGATTGCAGCCGAACGCGAATTGCTCGAACCCTTGCGGCGCTGGGCCGAAATGGTGATCGACACCACCGCGCTTTCCGCCAAGGAGTTGCAGGATCAGGTGCGCGCTATGTTCACCATGGCCATGCCGGGTGCGGCCGAAAACAGCGGCGAGCCAGGCGCATTGCCGCTCACTCTGACCATTTCCAGCTTCGGTTTTGCCAGGGGGATGCCGCCACTTGCTGATCTGGTTTTCGATATGCGCTTTGTCAGCAACCCGCACTGGGTCAATGAATTGCGGCCGCTGACCGGGCGTGATCAGGCGGTTGGCGACTATATCGAGCAAGATGCTGCCTTTGCCGAGGCTTTTGCCCGGATCCGTGATCTGTTGCTGCTGCTGCTCCCGCGCTATCAGGCACAGGGCAAACCCTATGTCCACGTTGCCTTTGGCTGCACTGGTGGGCGGCATCGTTCGGTCTACACCACCGAACAGATGGCGCAGGCCTTGCGCGCGGCGGGATTTTCGCCCACTGTCCGGCATCGCAATCTGGGTAGCCGCGCGGCGGACGGACTCGAACAGGACCCACGCCAATGACAGGGCGATCCATCACCCCACCTGCTGCCCTCTTCCTCACTTGCGCCCTGAATACGGCGCTCATCGGACGAAATTTCTGCGCATGATCGGTTTGATCCTCGTAACCCATGGACGCCTTGCTGATCAATTTGTCGAGGCTATGGAACATGTTGTCGGCCCGCAGGATGCGGTGGCGACGGTCTGTATTGGCCCGAATGACGATATGGAACAGCGCCGCAGCGAAATCGCCCGCGCGATCCGCAGCGTGGACAGCGGCGCGGGCACTATTATCCTTACCGATCTGTTCGGCGGGACGCCCTCTAATCTGGCGATTTCCTTGCTGGATGCAGGCCGTGTTGAAGTGATTGCCGGTATCAACCTGCCCATGCTGATCCGCCTCGCGGGGGCGCGCAAGGCCATGGATGTGACCGCTGCGGTCGCAGCCGCCGCTGCGGCGGGACGCAATTATATCACCGTGGCCAGCGAATTGCTGGGCCAAGGCGCGGCAACGGCCGCTGCCAAGGCTTGAGGTAAAGGCCATGGCTGAAGCCCGGCGCAGTGTCACAATAGTCAACCGCCGGGGTCTTCATGCGCGGGCCAGCGCCAAGTTTGTCGGCGCGGTCGCTGCCTTGCCGGAAGGGGTTGAAGTGGTGGTGAGCAAGGCTCCCAACACCGCAGCAGGGGGCTCTATCCTTGGTCTCATGATGCTGGGCGCAGCCAAAGGGGACGTGGTAGAGGTGGTGGTGACGGGCGAGAACGCCGAAGGCGTGCTTGCGCAATTATGCGCGCTGATCGAAGCTGGGTTTGGCGAGGATTGAGGCGGGGTTGCTCCGACTCTGAATGCAAGCGATGCACAAGCACATCTCCGGCTTTTCCAATCCGACAGTGAAATATTTGCGCTCGCTTCGCGACAAAAAACACCGCAAGCGCGCGGGGCAATTTCTGGTCGAAGGCCTCCGCCTGCTTGAAGACGCACGCGAAAGCGGACGCGTGCCGCAGATGCTGGTGATGGCCGAGGGCAACGAGCGCGCTGCTGCGGGGCACGAAGTGCTTGCCGGTCTGGTCCGCTCGGTCGAAGCAGGCGGAGGCGAGGTTATCACCACGACGCCCGACATTCTCTCGAAAATCACCGGCAAGGATAATGCGCAGAGCGTGGCGGGCGTGTTCGATGAATGGGACACGGGTCTTGCCCGGCTTGATCGCGGCGCCGCGCCGATCTGGCTGGCGGCCCAGGCTTTGCGCGATCCGGGCAATCTGGGCACGATGCTGCGCACGGCTGATGCGGTGGGGGCAGGCGGTCTGATCCTGATCGACGATTGCGCCGATCCCTTCAGCGCCGAAGCGGTGCGCGCCAGCATGGGCGCGGTGTTTACCGTGCAGGTGGCGCAGGCGCGCTGGGATGAATTTGTTCCGTGGCTGCGCGGCGGCGAAGGCCAGTTGGTGGCGGCAAGTCTGCGCGAGGCCGTGCCCTATCGCGGGGCGGGGTATCAGGCGCCGTGCTTTATACTCGTCGGCAACGAATCGCAGGGACTGCCGGAAAGCTATGAAGCCGAATGCGACTTGCGCGTCACCATGCCAATGCGCGGCCGCGCGGATTCGCTGAACGCCGCCGTCGCAGGCGCTGTGCTCGCCTATGAGGTGCTCGCCGCGCTGGATGGGTGATTATTCGGCGGCGTCCTTGGTTTGGCCAAGCGCGGGGTATTCGCTGTCCACCCCCATGGCATCCGCCGCATTGTAGCGCGGCGAACTTTCCACCAGCGACACGTCCTCAATCTCGCGCTTGCCGACATCAACGCCCTTTTCGGCCAGCCTGCGCCCCGAAGACAGCACGTTGCGTTCAAAGGAACCGACGAATTTATTGTAGTTGTTGACCGCTGTTTCCAGCCCGCCGCCCACACGTTTGAGGTGCTGCGCGGCGACTTCGAGGCGGCTGTAAAGATCTGCCCCCATGCGCCCGATTTCTGCCGCTTCCTTGGCCATTTTGTCCTGCCGCCACACCTGAGCCACGGTGCGGGCAATCGCCACCAGATTGGTTGGCGTTGCGAGCAGCACCTTGTTGTGGAAGGCAAAGTCCCACAATTCGGGATCATGTTCGAGCGCGGCGGCAACAAAATGTTCGCCCGGCACAAACATCACCACATAATCAGGCGCGTCATCGAATTGGCTCTGATACCCCTTGGAGCCCAATGTTTGCACATGGCCGCGCATCGATTTGGCATGAAGGTCAAGATGCCGCTTGCGCTCTGATTCATCATCAGCCTCAAATGCGGCCTGATAGGCGTTGAGCGAGACCTTGGCATCGATCACCAGTTTTTTCTGGCCCGGCACATTGACGATGGCATCAGGCCGCAAGCGCCCTTCTGCGGTGTCCATGGATTGTTCGAGATGAAAATCAGTGTGCTGCGCCAGCCCGCACTGTTCGAGCACATTCTGCAAGGCACGCTCACCCCAGCGCCCACGCGCCTTGGGCGCGTTGGTGAGCGAATTGCCGAGCCGCTGCGCCTCGCGCCGCACCTCGTCCTGACCTTTGCGCATTTCCTCGATCACGCCGGCCAGCTGACCAAAGGCATCAACCCGCTTTTCTTCCAGCGCCTTGACCTGTTCCTCATAGGATTTGAGCCGATCACCCACCGGCGCAAGCAGGGCTTTCAGTTTCTCCTCGCTTGCCTTTTCGGAATGGCCGAGCCGTTCCTCGGCGCGCTTGAGCAGCGCTTCCTGTGCTTCGCTCAGAACCTTGGCGCCGGTGTTCTGGAATTCCTTGAGTAGATTTTCCCGCGATTCTTCGAGCAAGCGTTTCTGTTCAGCAAACCCGGCCCTTTCGGCGCGGAATTGGGCGTTTTCTTCGGCGAGCGCAGCCACCTTGTCAGCCAATTCATCGGCCCGTCTGGCGCGTTCGCCGAGCGCGGCCACTTCAATGCGCGCTTCGCCCAATTCAGCAACGGCGCGCTTGAACTCACCCTCCTTCTCGGCAAGCGATGCTTCCGCCGCGCCAAGCCTTGCGCGCAGATCGCCAACTGGCCGCGAGGCCAGCAGCCAACACACCGCCCCGCCCACACCAAGGCCGAGCAGCAAGCAAACGACAGCAAGAATCACCGGGTCCATCACCTATCCCTACACAGAACGAATGGTGAACGCCAGTGTCTTGAGCAAACTGTCGGAAAGAAAGCCAAACCCCGGATCAAGTCCGGGGTGACGAGTGGGCATTAATCGGCGCAAAGCGCCGCAAGGGCGCCAAAACCCTAAGGCGCCCGCCCGCAGCGGGCGCAGCTTTGCTGCGCGTCTAGCAAGGACGCTCGCCCGGATGGGCGAGCGCAAAACATTACGCCGCTTGACGGATTTTCTTCAGCTTTTTCAGCGCCATCGCGCGCTTGAGCCGCGAGAGGTGATCGATGAACAGGATGCCTTCCAAGTGATCCATCTCGTGCTGCAGGCAGGTCGCCATCAGCCCTTCGAGATGTTCTTCGTGCGCCTTGCCGTCGAGGTCCTGATAGCGCACAGTGCAGGTCGCCGGGCGATCCACATCGGCGAAAATCTCGGGCACGGACAGGCAGCCTTCCTGATAGGTCGAAAGCTCGGCCGCCGGGTCGAGGATCACCGGATTGATGAAAACGCGCGGTTCTTTCTTGGTCGCAGGATGGGTGTGCTTGTGCCCGTCATGCTCACATTCGACCGGCTCTGCATCCGGGTCTTCGGGTTGCAGATCGATCACCAGCACGCGCTTGGGCACGCCGACCTGAATGGCGGCAAGGCCAATGCCGGGGGCATCATACATCGTCTCGAACATGTCCTCGACAAGCTGGCGCAGATCGTCATTGAACTCATGCGGTTCAACCGGGACAGAGACGGTTTTGAGCCGGGGGTCCGGCACTTCAAGGATTTCACGAATAGCCATGCGGCGCTATTTAGGCGAGGCGTGCGATTTATTCAACGCGGGCGTCATCCAACCGGCCGCCGGGCGCGCAAAGCCTGTGCCAAAGTGCCTTCGTCGAGATAGTCGAGCTCACCGCCAACCGGCAGCCCGTGGGCCAGCTGCGTTACACGCAGCGGCAGGCCTTCGAGCCGTTCGGCAAGGTAATGCGCGGTGGTCTGGCCTTCGAGCGTGGCGTTCATCGCCAGCACCACTTCATTGACCGCGCCATCGGCGACGCGCGCCATAAGCCCTGCAATGTTCAAATCCTCCGGCCCTATCCCGTCGAGCGCGGAAAGCTTGCCCCCCAGCACATGATAGCGTCCCGGAAAGAGCCGCGCGCGGTCCAATGCCCAGACATCCGCCACATCCTCCACCACGCACAGGAGGCGCGCATCGCGGCGCGGATCGGCGCAGATGCCGCACGGGTTTGACGTGTCGACATTGCCGCAGATGGCGCATTCGACAAGCCGTTCGGAAACCTCGCCCAAAGCCTCCAGCAGGGCAGGCAAGGCGGCATTGCGGTTCTTCACCAGCCACAGCACCGCGCGCCGCGCCGAACGTGGGCCCAATCCCGGCAAGCGAGCCAGCGCGCTCGCCAAGCTTTCGATCTCTTGCGATGCCATGGGGTGAGAGATAGGGGCGATGCTCCTGATCACAAAGGGCGAAGGCAAGGCTTATGCGCATCATCTTTATGGGGACGCCGGATTTCGCGGTTCCGGCGCTGCGCGCTTTGCATGGGGCGGGGCATGAGGTGGCGTGCGTTTACACCCAGCCGCCGCGGGCAGCAGGGCGCGGCAAGAAGCTGACGCCCTCGCCGGTGCAGCGCGCGGCAGAGGAATTGGGGCTGGAGGTGCGCGCTCCGGTGTCGCTGAAAGGGGCCGAGGCACAGGAGGCTTTTGCGGCCCTCAAGGCCGATGTCGCGGTGGTCGCGGCATACGGCCTGATCCTGCCGCAAGCGGTGCTCGATGCGCCGCGCCATGGCTGCCTCAATATTCACGCAAGCCTCCTGCCACGCTGGCGCGGAGCAGCGCCGATCCACCGCGCGATTGCGGCAGGCGATGAGATGACGGGCGTGACGATCATGCAGATGGAGGCAGGGCTCGATACCGGGGCGATGCTGCACAAGGTCGAGATGGCGGTGGGGCGCAAGACCACGGGCGAGCTGACAAGCGAACTGGCCGAGCTGGGAGCGGCAGCGATGGTCGAGGTTTTGGCTCATCTCGCCGACTTCCCGCCCGAGCCGCAGGATGATGCCGCCGCCCTATACGCGCCCAAGATCGACAAGGCGGAAGCCCGCATTGATTGGAGCGCGGATGCCGCGGTGATCGAGCGCATGGTGCGCGCGCTCGCCCCCTTCCCCGGCGCGTGGTTCGAGATCGGGGCGGAGCGGGTCAAGCTGCTGCTCGCCGAGGTGGCACAAGGCGCAGGCGCTGCAGGCGAAGTGCTGGATGATAGTCTGACCATTGCCTGCGGTGTCGGCGCGCTGCGTCCGCTAAGGCTGCAACCGGCGGGCAAGCCTGCAATGGATTTGGCGGCGTTCCTCAACGGACGCAAAGTGGCAGCAGGGACACAGCTTTCGTGACCCGCTTTGCGCTCACCTTGGAATTTGACGGCACGCCCTTTTTCGGGCTGCAACGCCAAGCCCACGGGCCAAGCGTCCAGCAGAGCGTGGAGGACGCTCTGTGCCGCATCACTGGAGAGCGCGCGGTGCTCCACAGCGCAGGCCGCACCGATGCGGGCGTTCATGCGCTCGGGATGCGCTCCCATGTTGATCTCGCCAAGGACATCGCGCCGTTTCGTCTGATGGAAGCACTGAACGCGCACCTCAGGCCCGATCCTATCGCGGTGACCGCTTGCGAGATTGTGCCCGATGATTGGCACGCGCGCTTTTCCTGCACGGGCCGGCGCTATCTCTACCGCATCGCCAACCGCCGCGCGCCGCTGACCTTGCACCGCGACAGAGCGTGGCACGTCGCCCAGCCGCTCGATGCAGAAGCCATGCACCGCGCCGCGCAAGCCTTGGTGGGACGGCATGATTTCACCACCTTCCGCTCGGTGCATTGTCAGGCGGCAGACCCGGTCAAGACGCTCGATGAACTGCGGGTGGAGCGAGCGGGTGAGGAGGTGCACATCCACGCCGCCGCGCGTTCCTTTCTCCACCATCAGGTTCGCTCCATGGTCGGTTGCCTTAAACTGGTTGGCGCAGGCCACTGGGCAGAAAGCCGCATCGCCGAGGCCCTTGCCGCGCGTGACCGGACTGCTCTTGGCCTCAACGCGCCGCCGCACGGGCTTTACTTCGTTGCGGCGGTCTATCCGTAAAGACCTGCCGTAACGACACCCTAGCCAAAGCCTCCCTCGGCGCGTAGCCAGTCGCCAAACGCGAGAGGAGACACGCCATGACCACCACCGGAAAGCAGCTTTTCACCACCCTCACCGCCGACGGCAAGCTGACGCTGGAGGTAGCCGAAAACACCTTCCCCGCGCCCACCGGCAATCAAGTGCTCGTCAAGATGGAAGCCGCGCCGATCAACCCTTCCGATCTTGCCATCCTCACCAGTGCGGCCGATTTCGAGACCGCCGAATATTCGCCGGGCAAGGTAGTGGCGAGGATGCCCGAACCTTTCCTGTCGGGCCAGAAGGGCCGCCACGGCCAGCGCCTGCCTGCGGGCAATGAAGGCGCAGGCACGGTGATTGCGACCGGCGATAGCGACATGGCCAAGGCGCTCATGGGCCAGCGGGTCGCCTGCGTCCCCGGCAATGCTTTTTCGCAATACGCCCTTGCCGATGCCATGATGTGCCTGCCCTTGGGCGATCATTCGAGCGAGACGGGAGCATCAAGCTTCGTCAACCCGATGACGGCCTTGGGCTTTGTCGAAACTGCGAAGATGGAAGGCCATTCCGCCATCATCCACCTCGCTGCCGCTTCCAACCTTGGCCAGATGCTGAACCGCATTTGCATCGAGGACGGCATGAAGCTCGTCAACATCGTGCGCAAACAGGAACACGTCGATCTGCTCAAGAGCCAAGGCGCGCAATATGTCGTCAACTCGTCGGCCGATACCTACATGGCCGATCTGCGCGCAGCGATTGCCGAGACCGGCGCTTACCTCGGCTTTGATCCGATTGGCGGCGGGCAGGCATCGGACAGCGTGCTGAAAGCGATGGAACAGGTCGCGGCGAGCCAAATGGGCGAATTTTCGCGCTATGGATCAAACCAACAGAAAAAGATGTATATCTACGGGCGGCTTGATCTTCAGAACCCGACCATTCTGACCGCGTCTTATGGCCTGCAATGGTGCGTGGCTGGCTGGCTGCTCACACCCTTCCTCCAGCGCGCTGGCATGGAAACCGTGGTGCGGATGCGCAAGCGGGTGATGGAGAACCTGACCACCACCTTTGCCAGCCATTACAAGGCCAAGGTGAGCCTTGAGGGGATGCTGGAGAAAGACGCGATCCTTGACTACCGCCAGATGAAAACCGGCGAGAAATATCTCGTGACCCCGTGGGCGTGAGATAGGCCGATTCGGCGCGAGCCCATTCAGAAAGCCTTTGCGCTTCCTGAATTTTGAGACAAGTGAGACACTGTCTAAAGCGAAAAAACACCTCGCCCCCAAGGCGCGTTAACAGCGCAGAGGGGCGGGGTGCGCGCTGCGTTGCGGGGCAGGATGGGTCGAGGCTCATCGCGCCAGACTGCCAGCGTGCGCAAGGGCAGGAAAGCGGGGGGCTTGCTCATGCGAACCAAGCCAAGCGAGTGCTGGCGGCGGCAAGTGAGGGGTTGCAACCAAGCGCCAAGGCCAACACCCTTGAGTCCAATCCCGATCCATGAGACCTTTGCAAAGATCTGATTAGTATTCTCTTTTTGGAACCTTTGCACAAGTGCCTGCCCTTGGATCTCGCCTTGCTCGCATTGCTGCTGCGCTATGCCTTGCCGCAGTGCATGCCTCACTGCTCGCAGCCCCCAATACCGGAAGTCGGCTGCGCACCACAGGCGATGTCGTCATGATGAAGCGCGGGCCGCAAGACAATCCCATCATCGTCACCGGCCAACGCCCCGCCAAAGATTCTGAGGTGCGAGCCGCCTTGCGCGAATTGGCGATGCGTGGGCGCAGCATGGATCGCCCACTGGCGCGTTTTCAGGAGCAGCTGTGTGTCAGCGTGTTTGGCCTCGGCGACCGCTTTGGCACGCAGGTCAAAAAGCGGATCGAACGCAACGCCAGGGAGGCCGGGCTGGCGGTCGAGACCCGCCTGTGCAAGCCCAATGCCACGGTGGTGGTTGTCAGAAATCCCGATCGTCTGGTTGAGGCCACCTTCAAACGCCGTGGCCGCGTGATCTCACCCGAAGCGCGCCGTAATGTCCGCGCTGCGCAAGAACGCGGCGATGTCGCCCTTGCCTGGTCCATTGAGGAAATCACGGCCGCTCCGGGCGGCGCAGCGGCGGTCAGTTCCGATGTGGCCAGCGCAGTGGGCTTTGGCAGCGGCGCTTTAGGGCCACCGGGTTTCACCAGCATCAGTGCGTCACGCCTGCGGCCCAATTTTGCTCTGAGCAGAACCAACGCCATGATTGTGTTCGATGTCGACAGATTGGCAGGCGTGCATCTGAACCAGCTTGCCGATTTTGCCACGATGCGGCTGTTGTCCGATCCGCAAGCCGTGGTGGATCTGCAAGTCGGCGCGCTGGGTTCGATATTGACCCTGTTCGATCATGGCATCGATCAGGCCGCTCCTGAACTGACACCGCTCGACCGCGCCTATCTCACAGGCCTCTATAAAATGCGCTCCAATGATCCCGGCACTTTGCTCGAACGTTTTGTCCTTGCCGCTTACCGGGAAAAAATGGGCGACTATTCCGACAGCGCCATCACGGATGACTAGCCGGAAAGCCTGACTGGCATCGCGGCTCACACCCCGTCAAACGCCGCCTGCACCGCCCTCGCATCGCTGATGCCGTTTGCCAGCAGCACCATCAACAGCACCCGCGCCTTGGCAGGGCCCAATGCGCGGGCTGCCACAAAACCGCGCGCGTCATCATCCACCTCGACATTGCGATCGACCATGCCTTCATCGACCCGCGCCGAACGCACCACCGGCACGCCGGCCTTGGCGGCGGCTTCGAGTGCATCGAGCACCACGCTGGGCGCATTGCCCTGCCCCATGCCGGCCAGCACAATCCCTTTGCACCCGATGCCGAGCAGCGCCTTCACCGGCTCTGCATCCATCCCCGCCCCTGCTGTGAGGATCGCCACGCGCGGCAAGGCTTTGGGCCAGTCGTAACGCGCGCGCCCGATTGCCGCTTCTTCCGCGCGGTGCGGGGGTCCGAACCACGTCAGGCTTGAGGGCGTCACGCGGGCGAGGCTGGCGCGGGGAAAGCCCTTGAAAGCATCGATATTAGCAGTGGCCGCTTTCCTCACATCGACAGCGGCAAACACCGCATCGCCCATCACCACCATCACGCCGCGTCCTGCCGCCTGCACGTCGCTCGCCACGCGCACGCCATTGGCCAGATTGCGCAGGCCATCGCTGCCCACTGCATCAGCAGGCCGCATCGCGCCCACCAGCACCACGGGTTTTCCCGCAGGCAAAGTGAGGTCAAGCAGCAGCGCGGTTTCTTCGGCCGTATCGGTGCCGTGGGTGATAATGATGCCCGCAATCGAAGGATCGGCATAGGCGGCGAGGCAGGCCGCATGGAGCGCTTGCCACTGCGGCCAACCCATATCCTGCGAGCCGATCTGGGCAATCGGTTCACCAACCAATTGCGCTGGCAGACCCAAGGCGCTGGCCGCCTCCAACATCGCTGCCCGCCCGCGCGGTAGCCCGCACTGGTGGCTGAACCTGCCGAGCCTGCAATTGTGCCGCCTGTGCCCAGAACCAGAATGCGAGGATGTGCCATCCGCCCCCTCTAGCTGCGCCCACCACCCCAAGCCAACAGCAATCGCAATGGCTTCACCCTGACGGTTGTGGCGAACGGATCAACGAATAGTGCTGGAGCAAGATGGTTTCATTCGAAACAATCGCAAATGCCAGAATCTATATGAGGAGAATGTTATGTTACGCTGGGCTGCAACCTTCTTGGTTATTGCTCTTATTGCTGCAATATTGGGGTTTGGCGGATTGGCCGGCACAGCCACAAATATTGCCTATATTCTGTTTGTCGTATTCCTGCTGCTTTCACTGGTTGCTTTCATCAGGCGTAATGCCTGACCCCGGCTGTCATGCCGGGCGGCCGTGCCATGCGCAATGGGCGCGCATCACAGCCGCAAAGATGCCGCGGCGCACGCGCCCGCCGATCGGCAAGACATAATTGGCCACTTCGCGCGTCTGCGGCCAGAGGGGGTCGGCAAGCGCATCGGCGCGCGCGCAGGTGTCAAACAGCACCCCCGGTCCGCGCGCGACCTCATCGGCGACCGCGCGCATCAACAAGCGTCCCGGCGCATAGCTGCGGCGCGCCTCGTCATAGGCCATTTTGAACCCATAGCCGCGCCCTTTGCGCAAGAACCATGATGTCATGGCAATCACCTTGCCGCCGGCCTCAAGGCTCATCAAACGCACCGCGCCGCTTTGCCAACCAGCGGTAATGACATCACGAAACAGCATGGCCGTGCGCGGGTCACAGCCGAGTGCGCTGCGGCTCTGCCCTTTCCAGCCGGATCTT
This sequence comes from Erythrobacter sp. SCN 62-14, assembly GCA_001724215.1. Taxonomy (GTDB): domain Bacteria; phylum Pseudomonadota; class Alphaproteobacteria; order Sphingomonadales; family Sphingomonadaceae; genus Erythrobacter. The sequence continues at coordinate 37,101 of MEDW01000014.1, forward strand.
TCGAGTGCCAGAAAGCGATCGATCCATTCCGCCGGATCGGCGTCGCAGGCGTGCTGCACAAAGCGCACGCTACCGATGTCGCGCTGAAGTTTGCGCAGCAGACTGTCGAGCCGCCTGTCAAGCTTGCGCCGCGCCGGACTGACGCTTTCGGGCGCTACTTCGCAACTGCCGAAATGCGCCATCATCGGCCGTCCCCAGCGAGCGGTCTGTTTGAGCTGCCGCTCGCCTGCGAGGCATACCTCGATAAGCGCACGGGTCGCCGGATCATCGAGTGGCAGCTCCTCCAGACACAGCCCACAGGCCGCGCCTGATGTGCGATCAAGATGAGCGAGCAGAACGTGCCAGAAAATATGTTCTGCGCCGCTTTCGATCAGGGGGCTGGCATCGAACTGGTTGGCACAGTGCCAATTGTGCAGCGCAGGCAAGGGACAGCGTCCCATCATCCCTTCAAAGCTCAGCGGCAGCACGCCCAGCCATGCACCGCGCAGACTGTGCACCACCGCGAGACGAACCATGCTGTGCGCTGCAAATTGTGCGAGCGCGCTTGCCATGAACCAATCGGCAGCAAAGATATTGCTGTGACCAGCGCGGGCCCACAAACTGGCCCACTGGGCGCGGTCATCGGCGGTCAGATTGCGGGCTGGCTTGATCGTGACGCAGTAACGCTGCTCGGCCACAGGCGCCGCGGTGCGTAAGGCATCATCGAAAGAGGCAAAGACGCTCACACCATGCCCGCCTTATGTGCAAGCTTGCCCACCAGCGCACGCCAGCGCAAAGCGGGCGTGGTGGCCAGAATGGGATCGCATTGGGGCAAACCCAGCCGCCGCATCAACGGATTGAGCGCAAGCGCATCGGCCATCGCCTCGCTCCAGGGATTCTGCCAGGTGAGCGAGAGCGAGATTGACGGTTCTGCCCCTACCTTCACCCAATGCGGCGCGCCATAGGGAACAAACAGCGCGTCACCCGGCGCAAGCCGGTTGAGGGTTGCCTGATGCTCATAGCTCTCCTGCCAGCCAAGCATATTCTCCCCGCTCGTATGATAGGCCTCGCGCGCAGCGAGGCTGAGGAACGGCGGGCGCGGCGGATAGGTGGCGAAAGTCTTTGTTCCGGCGATCTGGAAGAGGATGTTGAACTCGGCATCGAAATGGAACGGGGTGTGGGTGTGCGGGGACGAGACAAACACAAAACCCTTCACCGCGCTGGGAGCGCCGGTGGTGTGACTGATTGCCGTGCCGAGTTCGCCAATCAGGCTGTCCAGCAAGGCACGATAACGCGGCAGGCGTTCGATAAAACGCAACATGATCCATTGATCGGCTGGGCCATAAGCGGTGAGTTGATCTGTGACTTCGCCGTGACCGATCAGAGTGAAGGCTTCACCATTACGGGCATTGTGCACGCGCCGCTCCACCAGTTCAGGGGCAAGTTCATCCGCCGCGCGCGCCAGTTCATCAAGACCCAGCAGCGCCTCTTCGACAAGGCCATGGCGAAAGGTGATCGAGGCGCCCGGATAGGCACTGCGCAGCGAATGATGCGCTCCTTCAGCATATCGGGGCACTGCGCTGTTCCTCACCATCCGTATTCCCTCAAGAGAGCGGGATAGGGGATGGCCGTAAAAGGACAGTTAATCGCTATAGAAAAACAGATAGATAGCCGCACGCCGCCCGAGGAAAGGAGGGAGTGACAGCGCGCGGCTATCGCCTTGGCAAAGGTCAGCCGCCCTTGCTGCTGGTTCCTTCAGCAATGAGCGCGACCGCCTTGGCGCTCGCCTCATCCGTGCGCGCTTCGCCATTTTTGATCGCGTCGGCCAAGGTCAGCAATTCGCTGGCGATATCCGTGCCGACATCGGCCTGCTGGGCGATCCGCAAACCGCCCTGCGCCTTGGCAACTTCGGCCCATTTGGCGCGCACCGCCTGCCAGTAATCGGCGGTCTTGGCCCAGTAATCCTCGGCTGCGGCCACGTTATACCCGTCAAAGCGTTCATAGGTGTTGAGCACATATTCCTGCACCACCGGCACCAGCTTGTCGCTGCCATCGGGCGCGGGCATCATCTTGGTGTTGTCCTGCCAGTGGATCCAGCCATTGGGCGTCAATTGATGGCGATTGATCCCGACATAGCGATCATAGATCGGATTGCGGATGGCATCGCGCCGCGCAAGCGGGCGCGCCGTCCAACTGGAACGCCAGCGCTTGACGCCGTGGGTTTCCTCCCACGCACCCCATGCGGCATAGCGCGGGCTGTCATCGACCTGATAAACCGTTTGCGACCAGCGCCCTGCGCGCAATTTTTCGGGCACAGGCTTCATCTCCCACGCCTCGCCGCCAGTATAAGCCAGCACGGCTTCGGGCTCATATTGCCAATCCTGCCGCCAATGCTTGACGACATAGGGCTTGGCCTGATCGCCGGTGACAAGCAGGTGTTGCAGCACGATGCGCGTGCCGGTGTCCTCGATCACCCGCACTGATTCATAGCTGCCCGAAAGCTTGCGTTCGAGCGGGGTGTAGCCCTCCATCCAGGGGGTGGATTCCTGCATATCAAACGTGACCTTGAAATCGCCCGCCATGGCGAGGATGGCTTGGCGATCAGCCTCAAAAGCGGCCTTTTGCGCCGCCTCGCTGCGAATGATCGGATCATCGGCAAGCACGGGCGCGGGCACAGCAGCAAAGGCCACAGCAGCAAGGCTGGAGGTGATGAGGGTTTTGGCAAAGCGGGGCATGGTGACGACTCCTCTCAGGCGTATGATAATGCAAATTAAAAGCGATAAGAAGCTGAAAGACTGAAATTGCGACCGGGCCGGGTAAAGGCATCGGCAATCGCCGCGCTGGTGATCGGCAAGCCGCGAATGTCTTGCCACAGCGTGTAGTTTTCGTTGGTGATGTTGAACAAGCCGCCACGCAGTTTGAGGCTTTCGGTAAGGTTCACAAAGGCGACCAGATCGACAAAGGTGCTCGCCTCTGGTCGGATGAACAGATCGCCGCCGGTCACGGGATCAAGTTCCAAAGCGCCCTTTTCCTTGCGCGCATTGTAAGTCACAATCGCCTCGGCCCCGAACCGGCCCGAGGGCGCGCGGTAGCCAAATCCGGCGACCAGATTGAACGGATCAATCGTATCAAGCGGCGTGCGCGCCCCGCCCGGCTCCATGATCGTGCCATTGGCATAGGCAAGCGTGAGGCGCGCGTTAAAGCCGCTATCAAGGTTCATCTCGGCGCGCGCTTCCACGCCTTCGATGCGCACGCTTTCGAAATTCACGAATTGGAACACCGCAGGGTCTGCCGGAGTGAAGGAACCTGCAACCACCTGCTGGCTGATGAAATTATCGTAATTCCCCCGAAAGCCTGCGACTTGGAGCGAGAAAATATCGCCCACATAGCGCGCGCCAAACTCCCAGCTTTCGCTGGTTTCAGGACGCAGATCGGGATTGGGGATCGAGGTGTAGCCTTGGCCGAAATTCTCGAAGAAATTGTTCACCTCGCCCGGCGTGGGCGCAAGGAAGCCTTGCGAATAATTGCCATAGAGGAATAGGGTCGGCGTCAGCTTCACTGTCGCGCCCAATTTGGGGGACAGCCGATTGCCGCTTTGGGCAGCGGGCGCAAAGCCGGGCAGCGTCGGGTCGATGGTGGGATTGAGATCAAAGAAATCAAACCGCAGCGCCGGATGCAGTGTGAGCGCGCCGTCAAACAGCCGCACTTCATCCGCCACAAACACCCCGCCAAGCGTGAAATCGGTTGCCGGGAAAGCGCCAATCGGAAACACCTCGCCCGCAGGCGGAACCGTGCCATCGCGCACCCCTGTCTGCCGCGTCCAGCTGACATCGCCCCCGATGGTAAGCTTGTGCTGGATGCCAAAAGTGTCAAAGCGGCTGCGCGCTTCGGCCACCCCGCCGTAAACGCGGTTGTCAAAAGTGTTCAACCGGGTGCGATCGGGCGCAGGGATAAAGCCCAAGGGCGTGCGCAATTCCTCGGCAAACTGGCGGTTCACCGCATCCTGCCAATAGGCCGCGACAAACGCGTGTTCGAGGATATCGCCGGGCGTGCCGGTGTATGTCCAGTCGAGCGAGGCTCGACTGCGCCGCACCCGATCGCGCGCGGTCAGCGCATCGACCGTCCACACCGGCGCAGGCCCAAACAGGAAAGCTGGGCCTTGCGCCTGCAACAGGTCAGTCTCGATCAGCGTGTCGACATATTCGCCCGTCAGCCGCAGGCGGTGCGTGCCATTGTTCCACACCAGCTTGGCCAGCAGCGCATCGCTTTGCCCGTCCTGCGGATTGGGTGCGGTGCGCGCCGGGCCGATGGCGTCATTCGTGCCCTTATTTTCCAGCTCGTTGAAATCGCGCCTTGTATAGGCGACCATACCCGACAGATTGCCGCTTTGCGCCGCGAGCGTGACAGTGTTGGCGAATTGATTGTCTTCGCTGGCATAGAGCGACTGGACAAAGCCGCCGACCGAGCGTCCGGCAAGGATATCTTCAGGGTCGCTGGTGACAAAACTGACCGCGCCCGCCAACCCGTCGCTGCCATAAAGCGCGGAAGCTGGCCCGCGCAGGATTTCAGCCGATTTGACGAGGCTCACATCGGCATAATCACCACGCCCTGCACTTTGCGCGCCAAAGGCAAAGCCTTGCGGCGCGCGGATGCCATCGACCTGGATGAGCACGCGGTTGCCGCCGATCCCGCGGATCACGAAATCCTCGTTGCGCCCGCGGCCAGTGCTGCCAATCGCTGCGCCAAAGCGGGCAGGCGCGCGGCGCACGCTGACGCCGGGTTCATAGCGCACCAGATCGCGCACGTCGGTGGCAAGGATATCGGCGATTTCCTCGGCGGTGATGATGGTGGCGGTCGCCGGCACTTCCTCAATCAACACCGGCGCACGGGTGGCGCTGACGACGATCCGCCCGCTCTGGCGCGGGCTTTCGCCCGCATCGGCTTCGGCGGCCATATCATCAAAGGCGAATGCCGGAACAGCAGGAGCTCCGATTGCCAGCACAAAAGCAAGGGCGGTGAGCGAGGACGAAGTCGGGGAAAGGGTCAAGGCGTCTATCCTGTTGCAAGCGATGCTCGCCATCTGACCTTATTGCGAATGAGAGTCAATACTACTGCTAATGCGACTCGTTATTATTTTTAGTCCCGGTCTGGCAGGCCTCGCCGATGCCGCAAAGATCAACGCAGTTCCTCGTCTGCTGCAGCGCAGTCGCACAGGCACTTGATCGACGCCGCCGCGTTCACATGTCCCATCGCAGAGTGGCTGATGGAGGCATCAAGAAACACAGGACACACAGGGCCAATCCCCTGCTGAACCGCGTTGGCAGCGATCATTTTGGGACGTGGTCTCCTAAGCGGCAAGCAGCCGAGCGCTTGGGCGGCGTGATGGGCAATCGGCGCATCAGACAGGACAGGCCACACGCCTAGTTCTGCCACCCCTTTGCCTTTGCGCGTTCCTCACCCTCGGCGTCCAGTGCACCGGACACTGCCATATCCTGAGCTGCCGACATGATGTCGGCTTCGCTGCCGGCTTGACGATAGTCGCCGCTGGTCGCACCTTCGAGCGCGAATTGCCGCTCGATCCTCCAACCCACCCCGTCACGGCAGGCAATCCCGCCGGCCTCAGCACCCCGCCAAGCACGACACAGATCACCCCCTTGGCGCTGAAAACTCAGGAGAATCCGAAGGTCAGCATCGGCGGGTTGGGTGGCCGCAAGTCGCGTGTCCAGCACGCCCGCCAAGGCTGGATCGGCATAGCCTTCTGGCAAGCCACCCTGCCACGGCTGCCAGATAGCCAACACCAGCGAGGCGGCCAGCGCCGGGCCTGCCACCGGAGCCCAGCGGCGAATCGCAGGAAGCAAACCGCGCTTGGCACGCGCCCCGGCAAAGCTGATGACTTCGGCATGGCTCTCAGCCCCGCCGCTCGGCTTGAGCAGTGCTGCCAGCCGATCAGGCACAGGCTCTTCGGCCACAGGCGCATAATGCGCCGCCAGCGCCTTGCGCAGCCGTCGATGCCGTGCCACCTGGCTCGCCAGCGCCGGATCGGCAGCAATCGCAGCCTCAATGCGCGCCTTGTCCGCTCCTTCGAGCTGCCCATCGGCATAGGCGGCGAGCAATTCGGGCGTTACAGTCATGACGCATCCTCCAGAAGCCCAAGCAAGGCATCGCGCCCGCGCACCAACCGCGAATTCAGCGTGCCGACCGGACAACCGATAATCTCGGCGGCTTCCTTGTAGGAATAGCCTTCAACCATCACCAGCAGCACAGCTTCGCGCTGATCGGTGGGCAGTTGCCTCATCGCTCTGTCCACCAAAGCCAGTTCAACTCGCGCTTCCTGCCCCCCAACGCTGCCCACGCCAAGCCCGGCTTCCTCATCCACAAAAGTTTCGCTGCGGCGACGCGCCGCACGCATTTCATCGATGAAAATATTGCGCATGATCCAATACATCCAACTGTCAAGCCGCGTGCCCGGCTGCCATTGATCGCGGCGGACAAGCGCGCGTTCGATGGTCATCTGGCACAGGTCATCGCCATCGGCAGCCGAGCCCGCCAAGCCGCAGGCAAACCGCCTGAGCCGGGGTAGCAGATCGAGCACCGCCTGTTCGAATGCCTTGGCCAATTCCCGTGCCTTTCTGATGGATGAAACGGATGGGCCTGCACGTTTCATCCCTGCTTAAGCGAAAAATCGGATAGGAGAAATCCATGCCCCGGCGTCTGCTCCCCTTTATTGCCATCCTGAGCCTTGCCGGCATCACCGCCGCACCTCTGGCGGGCCAAGTGTCAACACCTTTGGGTCAAATACCGGTGCCGCGCGTGGGAGGGGCGCTGGGCGATCTTGCCAATCAGGCGACCGAGACGCTGGGCCAGACAAGCTCCCTTGCCCAGCGTCAGGCCCGCAGCCTGCTGCGCGCGCGGGATCAGCGGCTGGATCGCTTGCTGCGCGCCAACCGCGACCGGATCGAGCGCGATGCGGCGGGCAATCTCGCCCGGCGCGGCGAGCTGCTGGTGACAGGCCTTGATGGCCAGAGCCTGCCGGTGCTGGAAAAGGCCGGTTTCCGCGTGATCGCGGGCGAGACAATTGAAGGGCTGGATATCGCGCTGGTGCGCCTGCAAGTGCCCTTGGCCATGAGCCTTGCCAAGGCTGAGACGCTGGCAAGCAGGCTCGCCCCTGATGCCGATATCAGCGCCGATACGCTGCATTTCCAGACAGGTGTAGAGGGATGGTCGGCCGCATCGGTCGGGCTGTCGCTGCTTCAGAACGCATCCGGTTCTGCCATTGCGACCCCTGTCGGGATGATTGACAGCGCGCCGGGCGCAGCGACCAAGGTCACGGCCATCAAAGGCTTTGCCAGCGGAGCTCTGGCACCCTCCGATCACGGCAGTGCAATCGCCAGCCTGCTACAAGGCGAGGGCGTGCAGCGGATCTGGACCGCCGATATCTATGGCACGGATCCGGCAGGCGGCAATGCGCTGTCTGTTGGCAGGGCGCTGGGCTGGCTAGTGACAAGCGGCTGCAAGGTCATCACCATCAGTCTGGTCGGCCCGCGCAATGCGGTGGTTGAACGTGCAGTGGCAAACGCACAGGCGCGCGGCGTGATTGTGGTGGCGGCGGTGGGCAATGATGGCCCTGCTGCTCCGCCTGCCTATCCTGCATCCTATGACGGCGTGCTGGCCATCACCGGAGTCGACCGCAAAGGACGCGCACTGATCGAGGCGGGACGCGCGCTGCACCTTGATTATGCAGCGCCCGGGGCAGATGTTTACGCACGCAATGCAGGCGGCAAACTGGTGCGCTGGCGCGGGACATCCTTTGCGACGCCGCTCGCAGCCAGCCGAGTGGCGGCAGCGCTCCAACAGGGTTCAGGCCAACAGGGTTCAGGCCAACAGGGCACAGGCTGGCGGGCGAAGCTGGACAGCGAGGCGCGCGATCTTGGCCCCAAAGGCCCCGACAAGACCTATGGCCGAGGCCTGCTGTGCGAAGGCTGCGCGGCGAAGAATTGAAAATTTTTTGCACTGTGATGGATTAGGCCGAAAACCCCATCCGTTTTCCTTTCAAGCGAGCAGTCGAGGACGCTCGCTGTGACGAGACAGGAAAGGACAGCGACATGAAGAACATCATTCTTGCAGCAACGGCTCTCGCGCTAGTGTCGGCTCCGGCTCAGGCACAGCTGCTGGGCGGCGGCGGCTTGGGCGGCGGCCTTGGTGGCGCGGTGGGCGGAACGCTGGGCGGGTCGATTGATCGTTCAGGCGGCAGCCCGCTGCGCGGCACGCTGGAACGCACCACGCGCACCGTGGGCGGTTCGGTCGATGCCGCAGGCTCAACCAGCGCAAGCCAGTCGGTTGATGCGCGGCGCGGCACAGTGGCGGCCGATCGCAGCGCGAGCGGTTCACTCACCGGCTCGACCGCCAGCCTTGCTGATCTGGTGGTTCCGCCTGCCAGCTCGATGGGCAGCCTGAGCGGGAGTGCTTCGGGCAGCGGGCAAGGCAGCGCCAATGCGCAATTGATCGGTACCGACGCCGTGCGCGGCGCGGTTGCGCCGGTTGCCCGCGGTGCGCGTTCGGCCGTGCAGGACACCACAGCCAGCACCCGCAATATGGGCCTTGCTGGCGCCGGCAGCGCAAGCGGCAGCGGCTCCGGGGCCGCCAATGGTTCGCTCACCGGCAGCCCCCTTGCCCTCGCCGGTAGCACAGCTGCACGAGGGGAAGGCATGGCCAGTGTGCGGCGCGGAATGCCCGTGATGAACGAGAACGGCGCCTCGCTTGGCAAGGTGCGCCAACTTATCGCTGATGGTCGGGGCGAGGTGCAGCAAGTGGTGGTCAAGCAAGGTAGTGTGACCCGCGAACTGCCCGCAAACATGTTCAGCGCATCGGGCAATGCGCTGGTGGTTGGCCAGGCAAGCGGCACTGCGGGCGCAGCCGGCAATGATCAGATGGTGGAAGCCGAATAGCGCCAGACGCCTGATGGCCTGACACAAGGCGCCTGCCTCACCCCCGATCGGGGCAGGTCGCCACAACCTTGGGGCGGATGCTGCAACAGCCTCCGCCCCTTTTGTGCAAGCAGGCTGAGGGCCGCTTGGCCCCGCCCGGGAACGAGGCGATCAAACGGATCTTTTGCGCCAATGCGGCTTGGACAGATCATTATCATGGGGCTCACCGCAATCTTGACGAAGCGCCAAACCCCGCTATTGGCGCTGCATCGTGCACGGCCATGGCCTGCGCGGGCGGTTAGCTCAGTTGGTAGAGCATCTCGTTTACACCGAGAGGGTCAGCGGTTCGAGCCCGTTACCGCCCACCAGTTTCGATTACGCACAGTGATCCGGAAGGGGCGCTTCGGGTCGAAACTCCCGAGCGCAAAGGAACAGCGCCGCGGCCAGCTATTGCGCGGCGATCCCTGCACGCACCGCCGCAATCGCCTCGGAGCTGTCCCATTCATAGCCGCCCGCAACGCGCCACACCTCGCGGCCGCTGGCATCGAACAGGATGGTGAGCGGCAATTGCCCCGCCTCGCTGAACTGGGCTGACAATGCGGTTTCCGGGTCGAGCCACGGCTCCAGATGGACAAAGCCCTTACCCGCAAAGAATGGCGTCACCACTTCGGCCCCGCGCAGATCCTGCGACACCGTTACCACCCTGATCTCGCCCTCCATCTCGCTGGCAAGCGCATCAAGTTGCGGCATCTCCACCACGCAAGGGGCGCACCATGTCGCCCACAAATTGAGCAGCACGGGCCCTTCGATGATCGCCAGATCAAGCTCTGCTCCGGCTGCATTGCGCACCACCAATTCAGGCAGCATGGCACCGGCATGGCTGGCATCAATCACCCCGCCGGCCTGAACCACGCTGTCCTGTGCCGGTTGCGCTTGCTCTTTTGCCGCCCTATCGCAACCGCTCAGCAAAGCTAATGCGAAAGACGCGGACAAAACACCAATGAGCAGCGAACGCGACATGACAGGCTCCGAACAAGGCAAGGGCAGCGCCAACCAGATGTGGGGCGGCCGTTTTGCCGATGGACCTAGCGCGATCATGCGCGAAATCAATGCCTCGATCCCGTTTGATAAAGCCTTGTGGCGCCAGGACATCGACGCATCCAAGGCGCACGCGGCAATGCTGGGCGCCGCTGGCATCATCGCTGCCGATGACTGCAGGGCAATCATCGGTGGGCTTGATCAGATCGCTGCCGAATACGAAACCCAAGGTGTTCCGGAAAACTGGGACCTTGAAGACATCCACATGACCACCGAAGCACGGCTGGCCGAATGGATCGGCCCGGCAGCAGGCCGGCTCCATACGGCGCGCAGCCGCAATGATCAGGTCGCGACCGATTTCCGCTTGTGGGTGCGCGATGCGATTGATGAACTTGATCGCGGCCTTGCCGAATTGCAGCGCGCTCTGGTGAGCCGCGCCAGCGAACATGCGCACAGCATCATGCCCGGTTTCACCCATCTGCAAACCGCGCAGCCGGTGACGCTGGGTCATCACCTGATGGCCTATTACGAAATGGTCCGGCGCGATCGCGGGCGGCTGGGCGATGCAAGGGCGCGGCTCAATGAATCGCCGCTCGGCAGCGCCGCGCTCGCGGGGACAGGTTTTCCGATTGACCGCGCAATGACAGCGCAAGCGCTGGGGTTTGATCGCCCCACCGCCAATTCCCTCGACGCCGTATCGGACCGCGATTTCGCGCTTGAATATCTGTTCGCCTGCAGCACCTGCGCGCTGCATCTGTCGCGCCTTGCCGAGGAGCTGATCTTGTGGGCAAGCCAACCCTTCGGCTTCATCCGCCTGCCCGATAGTCTGTCCACCGGCTCATCGATCATGCCGCAAAAGAAAAACCCCGATGCTGCCGAACTGGTGCGCGGCCATTCCGGGCGCGTGATTGGCAGCCTCACCAGTCTGATGATCACCATGAAAGGCCTGCCGCTCGCCTATTCCAAGGATATGCAGGACGATAAGCCTCCGGTGTTTGAAGCGGCCGGCCTGATGGCGCTTTCGGTGGCGGCCATGACAGGGATGATCGCAGGCTCTGCCTTCAACACCGACCGGATGCGCGCTGCTGCGGAACTGGGCTATGCCACCGCCACCGACCTTGCCGATTGGCTGGTGCGCGAGGCCGGGATTCCATTTCGCGAAGCCCACCACATCACCGGCGCTGCCGTCAAATTGGCAGAGCACAAGGGCGTGGCGCTTGACGCGCTGGAACTGGCGGACTTGCAGAAGATTGATGCACGGATCGACGAACGGGTTTATGCCGCGCTGTCAGTCGATGCCTCGGTAACCGCCCGCGCTTCCTATGGCGGGACGGCTCCGGCACAGGTGATGAGCCAGGTGGCGAGGGCTCGCCGCGAATTGGGAATGCACGAATTGGGAATGCACGAATTGGGTGTGAACGAATGAAGCGCATTGCTCTTGGCCTGCTGATCGCAGCCGCGTTAACAGGCTGTGGGGTGCGCGCTCCCCTGACGCCTGCGCCCGGGGCGCAGTTACCGGTTGCCCCATTGGGCCGCACGACCCGCCCGGTGGCCGATGAATTGCTGATCCCCGATGCACAGGCCGCTGCGGCCAACCGAACTGTCGAATTGCGCCTGCGTTCCGAAGAACGCCGCGATGATCCCTTTGATCTACCACCTGAGTAAACATCTTTAGTTATGGACCATTTTTCTATTCGTGATGGCGTCATGCACGCCGAAGATGTGCCCCTGCCCGCCATTGCGCAAAGTGTGGGGACGCCGGTTTATGTCTATTCGCGCGCTACGCTGGGGCGCCACGCGCGGGTGTTCCGCGATGGGCTGGCGGGGGTTCCTGACAAGCTGATCGCCTTTGCGGTCAAATCCAATCCCAATCTGGCGGTGCTCAAAGTGCTGCAACGCGAAGGCTATGGTGCCGATGTGGTGTCGGTGGGCGAGATGCGTCGGGCGCTCGCCGCGGGAATTGCGCCTGACAAGATCGTGTTCTCGGGCGTCGGCAAGACCGCAAGCGAGCTGCGCGCCGCGCTGGAAGCGGGCATCGGTCAGTTTAACATCGAAAGCGAGGAAGAAGGCCTCGAACTTGCGCAGATCGCGGCAGAGATGGGGCTGGTTGCCCAATGCGCGCTGCGGATCAACCCGGATGTCGATGCGGGCACGCATGACAAGATCTCGACCGGCAAGGCCGATAACAAGTTCGGCGTGCCGATCGATCAGGCCGGACAGATCTTCGGCGCGCTGGCAGCCAAGCCCTCGGTGCACCTGCGCGGAGTGGCGGTGCATATCGGCAGCCAATTGTCCGAACTTGCGCCTTTGGAAGCAGCTTTCGAGAAGGTCGGCGCACTGGTGCGTGCCCTGCGCGGCGCGGGTCATGTGGTGAGCCATGTTGACTTGGGCGGCGGGCTTGGCGTTCCTTACAAGGCAGGCGAGCTGTTTCCCTCGCCGGCCGAATATGGCGCGATGGTGGCGCGGGTGACACAGGACTGGGGCGTGACCTTGATCTTTGAACCCGGCCGGGTGATTGCGGGCAATGCAGGCGTGTTGCTGACCCGTGTGGTGCGGGTGAAGCGCGGGATCAAGGATCCCTTCGTGATCGTCGATGCCGCGATGAATGATCTGGCACGTCCGGCGCTTTATGGCGCCTATCATGATTTCGTCGCGGTCGCGCCGCGTGGGCGGGATATGGTGGCGAATATCGTCGGGCCAATCTGCGAGACGGGCGATACCTTTGCCATGGGCCGGGTGTGCGATCATCTCGAAGCAGGCGATCTGGCGGTGTTCCGCACGGCAGGTGCCTACGGCGCGACTATGGCCTCATCCTACAATTCGCGTGGCTTTGTCGCCGAAGTGCTGGTGGACGGCGACAAGTTCGCGGTGGTCGCCGACCGGATTGATCCCGGCGCGATCATGGAAGCCGAGCGCGTGCCCGAGTGGCTGGCCTAAGGCCGAGGTAAGGCAAGCGTGAGCCGGATTGGCAGCCTGCCGTTGTTCCACCAGATCGCAGGGCAAAGCGTGCTGGTGCTGGGTGAAGGGGCTGCGGCCGAGCCCAAGCGGCGCCTTGTCGAGCGCGCTGGCGGTATCGTGATCGATGACATGGCCCGCGCGATTGACGAAGGTGTGCGGCTGGCCTTTGTCGCCTTTGAGGATGCAAAAGCCTGCGAGGTGGCCGCAATCAATCTGCGTTGTGCCGGGCTGCTGGTCAATGTCGTGGATCGTCCTGAATTGTGCGATTTCACGACGCCAAGCATTCTTGATCGCGATCCGCTGCTGGTGGCCATTGGGACAGGTGGTGCATCTGCGGGGCTGGCGAAACATGTGCGCCTGCGGCTCGAGCGGTTTCTTCCCGGGAACCTCGGTCTGCTGGCGCTCGCGTTGGAACGTGCACGCGCTGAGTTGCGCCGCATCCTGCCGGATGGTGTAGCCCGTCGCCGCGCGCTGGATGCAGCGCTGGCGGAGGGCGGGCCGCTTGATCCGCTAAGCGGCTCTGCCCATGAACGGGTTGAGAGTTGGCTGACTGCCCAGCGTGCGGGCCCCAATGGCCGCGAGAACGGCGCGCCTGAAGCAGGCGGAGCGGGCAATGCGGTGGTGGAGCTGGTGCTTGTCAGCCCCGACCCCGAAGATCTCACCTTGCGACAAGCCCGCCTTCTGGGTGAGGCGGATGTGCTGCTGCTTGATGGTGCCGTGCCACCGGCCGTGCTGGCACGGGCCCGCGCCGACGCAGCGCGCGTGCCGTTGGCCGAGTGGACGGCGGGTGCAGGCAAGGCCGGAGCAGGGCTCAAACTTATCCTGACCTACCGCCCGATTTAGACCGGCAGGCCGCGCCGCACTGATACAAGGTGCAGCGTCGATCAGGCCGCAAAAGCGAGCGGTTCCTGCAAGCTTTCGAAAAAGCCTGCCATGCCGGCTTTGGCCTGATCGCTCAGCTCGATGAAAACTCGCCGCTTGTCGACTTGATCGGCCACCCGCTGGAACACACCGGTCTCAACCATCTGGGTCAGCCAGCGCAGCGCCGTCGTTGCCGGAACCGCGGCAGCAATGCACAAGGAAGTGACAGAGACCTTTTGCCCTTCGCCGTGCGCTGCTGTCAGATCAAGCAGCATATCCCATGCCGGATCGGCAAACAGATTGGCATCGAAAAAGCGCGCGCGGCGCCCGCGATTGGCGATGATCTGACGCACCAATTTGGGATCAGGCAAGCTGTGGGCGTGGCGGGCGCCATGATCGGCGGCGCGGTATTCGGGCTTGGCCTCGCCAAGGCTGGTGGCAAGACTGGCCGTGCCAGGCGCCCCCCATTCGCCGGTAGCGCCCAATTGCGCAGAGGAAAGACGATCCAGCGAGCGCGCAATCGCATCGACCTGACTGGAAAGCTGGAGAAGGTGGAGGCGCTCTTCCTCGCTCATTTCGCGAAGGCGCGACGCCCCTGCCTCCCCGCAAGCGCGGCCCACCGCCAGCACGCGTTCCGCCCGGCTCGGCGCCACCAGAATATCGGGAGCGGATTAATCAAGCAGGCCAAACACATCATCAAGCGCACCAAGCGAAGTGGACACCACCAGCTTGGCCCCGCCGCGCGCCGCGCGGGCATCAAGCCGCGCAAGGGCCGCCATCGCCGCGCCATCCAGCGCCGGGCAATCGATCACCACAACATCGCCCAGCAAGGCCACCGGCCCATCCATCACGCCTGCGAGCGCTCCGCCATCCAGAGTGCGAAATCCGGCCCCGGCAAGATCTTCGGCAATCTCATCACGATCGGCTGCGCGTGGTCCGAAAATCGTCACCCGTGCAGGGATCCCTGCTGCATCGTGCGCCACGTCATAGTTCAGATTGGAGGTGTTCATCGACTCGCACTCCTGTCTTGATTGGAACAGGAATAGAACAAATGGCGATCATGTCAAGAAATCCAACAAGATCGCCCCAGGCACGATCCATCAGCTGCGGATCTCGATCGGCGTTCCATCAGGCACCAGCGCCCATAACTCGGCGATTTCCGCATTGGAAAGCGCAATGCAGCCATCGGTCCAGTCGCCCGGCACGCGCACGCCGGAATAGCCATTGGGTTGTCCGTGGATGAAAATATCCCCGCCTGCCGAACGCCCATATTGCGCGGCAAAGGCGCGGTCTGCCGCGTTGGGATAGGAGATGCGCAAGCTGAGGTAGAACTGGCTGCGCGGATTGCGGGTGTCGATGGTATAGAGGCCTTCAGGCGTGCGGCGATCGCCCTGAAACTGCTTGTGCCCGGCCGGAATGCCGAATTGCAATCCGCGATAAACCCGAACCGGTTGCCCGCCTGCATAGGCCACCAGAATGCGCCGCGTCTTGTCCACCAACAGATAATCGACAGCCCGCGCCCCATGCGAGGGCAGCGAGCGCGCGCCATAGCGCTCCATTCCGGCGGGAGGCGCAACGCCTTCGGGCAGGCCCACGCGCGCAGCGGGAGCCGTTGGCACAGGTTGCGATGGACCGGCACAGCCCGCCACCAACAGCGCCAGAACAAAGGCTGCCATCCGCTTCATGGAGAGGAAAGTACTCCATGCGGCCCGCGCCCTCAATGGCGCCCTAATCCTCAGTCCTCAAATGGGTCACGCATCAAGATGGTGTCATCACGTTCTGGCGAGGTCGAAACCAGCGCGACCGGGCATTCGATCAATTCCTGCACGCGCTGGATATATTTGATCGCTTGCGCGGGCAGATCGGCATAGGAGCGCGCCCCTGCCGTCGAGCCCTGCCAGCCTTCCATTTCCTCATAGATCGGCTCGCATTCGGCCTGATCGGCGGCGTGGCTGGGGAGGTAATCATAAACATTGCCGCGCAGGCGATACCCGGTGCAAATCTTCACCACATCCAGCCCATCGAGCACGTCGATCTTGGTGAGCGCAATGCCGGTGACGCCCGAGATCGCACAGGTCTGGCGCACCAGCACGGCATCGAACCAGCCAACGCGGCGTTTGCGCCCTGTCACTGTGCCGAATTCGTGGCCGCGTGTCCCCAGCCTTTGGCCGACGTCATCCTCAAGCTCGGTCGGGAACGGGCCGGAGCCGACGCGGGTGGTGTAGGCCTTGACGATGCCGAGCACGTAGCCGGTCGAGGAGGGGCCAAGCCCGCTGCCCGCTGCCGCCGCGCCGCTTACGGTGTTGGACGAGGTGACGAAAGGATAGGTGCCGTGATCGACATCAAGCAGCACCCCTTGCGCGCCTTCGAACAGCACCCGCGCGCCCGCCTTGCGCACTTTCTTCAGACGCTTCCACACCGGCTGGGCAAAGCGCAGCACGAAAGGCGCAATCTCGCGCAGTTCCTCCAGCAGCGCCGCACGATCAACCGGCGGCTGATCAAAGCCTGCGCGCAAGGCGTCGTGATGCGCGCACAGGCGATCAAGCTGCGGTTCAAGCGAATCGAGATGCGCAAGGTCACACACGCGGATGGCGCGCCTTCCGACCTTATCCTCATAAGCAGGGCCAATCCCGCGCCCGGTGGTGCCGATCTTGCCCTTTCCCGCCGCGGTTTCGCGCAAGCCATCCAGATCGCGGTGGAGCGGCAGGATCAGCGGGCAGTTATCGGCAATCGCGAGGTTATCAGCGTTCACCGCCACGCCCTGCGCTTCGATCTTGGCGACTTCGTCACGCAAAGCCCATGGGTCAAGCACCACGCCGTTGCCGATCATGCTCAAAGTGCCTGAAACAATCCCCGAGGGCAGCAGGGAGAGTTTGTAGGTCTTGCCATCAATCACCAGCGTGTGGCCGGCATTGTGCCCGCCCTGAAAGCGCACCACCACATCGGCCCGGCTCGCCAGCCAGTCGACGATCTTGCCCTTGCCCTCATCGCCCCACTGGGCGCCGATGACGGTGACATTGGCCATGCGCTTATCCTTATGCTTGCCGTTAGAATGCTGCGACCGCGCGACTAGGGCCTAGCGCGCAAAGGCGCAAGCTTTGGCAAACTGTCAATCACGGGTTAAAGCAGGGCTGCGCAAAGGAGCAGAAATGACGCGGGGCAAACAGGCTTGGATAGCAGCAGGCGCGCTGGCACTGGTGGGTGGCGCAGCGCTTGTCGCAGCAGGGCCGATAATGGCCGGAACAGCTCGCCACACTTCCCCCGATCCAGAGCGCGCCGGGCTGCAACTGCGCGGCGAGCGGGCCGAATGGCGTAGCCGCGGGCTGGGCCGTTATGGCAGCGGGCGAGTGAGCGGCACGGTGATCTACGGCCCGCATCAGCGCCAGCAGGTTGATCTTTACCGGCCCGATGATGCGCTGGGCGATGCGCCGCTGATTATCTATATCCACGGCGGCGGGTGGAGCGCGGGCAATCACAAGATGGTGGATGCCAAGCCTGCCCATTTTGTGGGGCAAGGCTATGTTTTTGCCTCAGCCGGATACCGCGTGCTGCCCGATGCACCGGTGGAAGAACAGGCTGCTGATCTGGGCGAGGCCTTGCGTGCGGTGCGCACGCAAGCGGTGGATTACGGCTTTGATCCCGACAGGATCGTGCTGATCGGTCACAGCGCGGGCGCGCATCTGGCAGCTTTGCTGGCAAGCGATCCCAAATATGCAGGCGATGCCTTTGGCGCGATCCGGGGTGCGGTTCTGGTCGATGGCGGAGGCTATGATATTGCGCTGGCGCTCACCATGCCCGAGATGGAAGCCCCACTGCTCTATCGCGACGTGTTCGGGCAAGACGCCGCACGGCACAAAGCCTTGTCGCCGCTTTATCATGTGGGCGGGCGCGATGCTTCCCACTGGCTGTTGCTCCATCTGGCGACGCGTCCCGCCACCACGCGGCAAGCCGGGCTGATGGCCGACGCGCTCAGGAAAGCGGGCCGCACAGCGGAGGTGTTTGCGCTGGAAGGCAGCACTCATATGCGCATCAACCGCGAGATCGGAACGCCAGCGGGCGAGCAACAGACCACCGCGATTGACGATTTTCTTGCCAAGGTGTTGGGCGGTTAGAGCGGGCGCGGCTCGCTCGCATCAAGGATATGCGTGCAGCCAAGCGCGGCTGCATTTTCGCCTTCACCCAGTTGCGCGCGGGTGCGCCAGCCTGCCGCGCGCAAAGTCGCTGCGGCAACGTGATCATGGCCGAGCGGCAGATAGACCAGCCGCGTCGCTTCGGGCTGAGGGGTGATTTCGGCCAGGCGATCAAGATAGAGCGTAAAGCCCGTCGCCGCTTCATCGCTGCCGCTGATCCGATAGGTTCCGCCGCGCCCCGCCGCGCCGCGCAAGGCCTCGGCATAGAGGGTAAAGCCGAACCAGGATTGATATTCAAAGCCGTGGCGCTCTGTGGGATCAAGCGTCAGGCGCACACCCTCGCCCCACTGAGCGGTGATTGCAGCGGCAATTTCAGCAAGCCCGTCAAGCCGGCTTTTGAGCGCGCCGCCTGCATCCACTTCGCGCAAGGTGGCAAGCGCTGTCTCGAACGGGCCGGTGGCATAAAGCAGCGGCAGATAGGCCGCCCCGCCTGCCGCTTTCAGCCCGCCTGCGTCCTTGGTGTCGAGTTCGCGGCGCACGCCCGCAATCTGCTCTGCCGCGAGCGGCAAGGCCTCCTGCGCGAGGGTATCGACGAGATCGGGCAGCGTGAAGTCCACTGAGATGCCAGTGAGCCCGGCTGCCTGCGCCGCCTCAATCGCAACCATCACGATTTCACTCGCCGCCGCCACGCTGTCCGCGCCGATCAGTTCTGCGCCAAGCTGGATGCGCTCGCGCGCCGGATCAAGCTGGCTGGCGCGGATCAAGGCCGTATCGCCGCAATAAGCAAGGCGAAGCGGGCGCGCGGCACCAGCAAGACTGGTGGAGGCAATGCGCCCGATCTGCGGCGTGATGTCGGAGCGCAAAGCCAGCGTGCGCAAGCTGGCCGGATCCACAAAGCGGAACATCGCGCGGGTTTCCACGCCCTGCATCCGTCCGGCCAGCGAGGCTTCGAATTCGAGCAAAGGCGGTCGCACCCGATCATAACCATGACCGCTCGTCACCTGAAGACACGCATTCATCGCCGCCGCGATGCGCGCGGTGGCAGCGGGCAGGCGGTCTTCAAGACCTTCGGGCAGGAGATCGTCAGGTTGGGTCATGGCAAGGGCATCTAGCCAATTCGTCATCCCAGCGAAAGCTGGGATCCAGTGCGGCTCGCGTCAGCGTGAGCTGCCCGAGATCCCGGATCCGGTCCGGGATGACGATTGGCTGAGGCTTTGCTCAAAAGGCCAGCGGCTTGACCATCACCACGCCCGCAAGCGCTTCGGCTTCGGTGAGCACTTGGGGCGGCAGGCCTTCATCAAGGCTCAAAAGCAGCACAGCCTCCCCGCCTGCCTCGCGGCGGCCAAGGTTAAAGGTGCCGATATTGATGCCATGCCCGCCGAGCAACGTCCCGATGCGGCCGATGAAGCCGGGCTTATCATCGTTCACCACATAGAGCATATGGCCTTCGAGTTCGGCCTCGATCCCGATGCCGAAAATCTCCACGAGGCGCGGCGAGTCCTTGCCGAACAGCGTGCCGGCGACCGAGCGCACGCCCTGTTCGGTCTCCACCGTCACGCGGATCAGCGTGTTATACGCGCCTTCGCGCTCGTGGCGGATCTCGCTCACTTCAAGGCCGCGTTCTTTCGCAAGGAACGGCGCGTTGACCATGTTCACCGTATCGGAATAGCGCCGCATGAAGCCCGCGAGCACGGCCGCGGTGATCGGCTTGCCGTTCAATTCCGCCGCCGCGCCTTCGCGTTCAATGCTGATATTGGTGAGGTTGCCATGGGCCAACTGCCCGACAAGGCTGCCGAGCTTTTCGGCCAGCGCCATATAGGGCTTCAGCTTGGGGGCTTCCTCGGCGGAGAGGCTGGGCACGTTGAGCGCGTTGGTCACCCCGCCATTGACCAGATAATCGGCCAATTGCTCGGCCACCTGCAACGCGACATTGACCTGCGCTTCGGTGGTGCTGGCGCCAAGGTGCGGGGTGCAGATGAAATTGGGCGCGCCGAACAGCGGGTGATCTTTGGCGGGCGGTTCGGTTTCGAAGACGTCGAGCGCCGCGCCAGCCACTTGGCCGCTTTCCAGACAATCCTTGAGCGCCGCTTCGTCGATGAGCCCGCCGCGCGCGCAATTGATGATGCGGATACCCTTTTTCGCGTTCTCCAACCGCTCACGGCTGAGGATATTGCGGGTTTCATCCGTCAGCGGGGTGTGCAACGTGACGAAATCGGCGCGCGACAGCAGCGTGTCGAGATCGACCTTCTCCACGCCCATTTCCACCGCGCGATCTTCGGTCAGGAAAGGATCATAGGCGATCACTTTCATGCGAAGGCCAAGCGCGCGCGACGCCACGATCGAACCGATATTGCCTGCGCCAATCAGGCCCAGCGTCTTGTTGGTGAGTTCGACTCCCATGAACCCGCTCTTGGGCCACAGCCCATCCTTGGTCTGCGCATTGGCATCAGGAATCTGGCGCGCAAGCGCGAACATCAGCGCTATGGCGTGTTCGGCGGTAGTGATCGAATTGCCAAACGGCGTGTTCATCACCACCACGCCCTTGGCCGAAGCATAGGGGATATCGACATTGTCGACGCCGATCCCGGCGCGGCCAATCACTTTGAGATTGGTGGCGGCATCCAGCACCGCCTTGGTCACCTTGGTCGAGGAACGGATCGCAAGGCCATCATATTCGCCAATGCGCGCGATCAGCTGTTCGGGCGTCTCGCCGGTGATGACATCGACATCGCAGCCGCGCTCTTCAAAAATGCGCGCGGCGTTTGGGTCCATCTTGTCGGAAATCAAAACTTTGGGCTTGGTCATGGGAAATACCTTCCACTTGTGTCCCCGGAACCGGTCCGAGGTCCCGCTTCAAGGGCGGATATGGGAAAAGGAAAGCGGGGCCCCGGCGCGTTGGCCGGGGCGACGCTGAGATTGCGCTATTGGACGGCGATCAGCCGTTCTTGACCTTCTCGTAGGCCCATTCGATCCACGGCAGGAGGCGCTTGATATCCTCCTGCTCGACAGTCGAGCCGCACCAGATGCGCAAGGACGGGGGCGCATCGCGGTAGCCGTTGAAGTCATAGCCGACGTTGCGTTCTTCCAGCAGCTTGACGATTTTCTTCGGCACGGCGGCCTGATCCTCCGCCGACAGGCTGTCATACCAGTCGCCCTGGAACATCATGCAGACGCCGGTGTTGGTCTGCTTGGCCGGATCAGCCACCATATTGCGCAGCCACGGGGTCGCCTCGATCCAGTCCTTGACGATTTGCGCATTGGCCGTGGCGCGTTCGATCAAGGCCTTGCGCCCGCCGATGCTCTTCGCCCATTCCAGCGCGGCGATGTAATCTTCGGTCGCCAGCATCGAAGGCGTGTTGATCGTCTCGCCTGCAAAAATCCCGCGGTTGAGCTTGTCACCCTTCTTCATGCGGAACAGCTTGGGCAGCGGCCACGGCGGATCATAGCTTTCGATACGCTCAATCGCCTTGGGACTGAGGATCAGCATCCCGTGCTGCGCTTCAGAGCCCATCACCTTCTGCCAGCTATAGGTGGTGGCATCGAGCTTGGCCCAATCCATCTCCATTGCAAACACCGCGCTGGTGGCATCGTTGATGACGACACCTTCGCGGCCCGGCTCAAGCCAGTCGGTGTCAGGGATCATCGCACCGGACGTCGTTCCATTCCAGGTGAACACCACGTCATTGCGCTGCGGGATGGTGGCCAGATCGGGGATTTCGCCATAATCGGCGGTGAGGACTTGCAGGTTGGGGAGCTTCAATTGCTTGACCGCATCCTGAATCCACACATTGCCAAAGCTTTCCCAGGCGGCGACCGAAACCGGGCGGTTCGGGTCAAGCATCGCCCACATCGCCGCTTCAATCGCGCCGGTGTCAGAGGCGGGCATAATGCCGATCAGATAATCATCGGGAATGCCGAGCAATTCACGGCTGAGATCAATCGCATATTTCAGCCGCGCCTTACCCGTTGCCGAGCGGTGCGAGCGACCAAGCGATTCGGTTTTCAGCTTATCCAGCGACCAGCCGGGGAATTTTGCCGTGGGGCCCGAGGAAAAAAACGGGCGTTCAGGCTTAAGCGTCGGCTCATGCGAGAGCCCGCGTGCGTATGCAGTCATGTATTCTCTCCTTGCAGAGAGCTCGCGCGGCGTTGGGACCGCGTGGCCCGCTCGCCGCTTTAGTGGCGCAAGGTAACAAGTCAATCACGAAACGGAAAAGGTGCTGCGAAAACCCCTGCAGATCGCTTGCTCGCCCCTCGCCAAAGCGCGCCAAAGGCTCTAATCGCGGGCAGGTTATGGAATTCACCGACCTGCGCATTGCCCTGTTCAGCGGCAACTACAACTACACCCGCGATGGGGCGAATCAGGCGCTCAATCGCCTCGTTGGCTCGCTGCTTGATCTGGGGGCGATGGTGCGGGTCTATTCGCCCACTGTGGCAGAGCCTGCGTTCCCGCCAACCGGTGATCTGGTCAGCCTGCCCAGTTTTGCGATCCCGATGAAAGGGCGCGGAGAATATCGCGTTGCCACCGGGCTGAATGCTGCAGTGAAGCGCGATCTGACGCGCTTTGCCCCTAACATCATTCACCTGTCCTCGCCCGATCCCGGCGCGCACGCCGCGCTCAAATGGGCGCAGGCGCGCGATCTGCCGGTGCTCGCCTCGGTGCACACCCGGTTTGAAACCTATCCGCGCTATTATGAGCTTAAGTTTCTCGAACCGCTGGTCGAGAAGATGCTCAAGCGCTTCTACAACCGCTGCGACATGTTGGTGGCACCTTCGCAATCAACGATTGATGAATTGCTGGCAATGAAGATGCATGATCGCATCCGCGAATGGAGCCGGGGGGTCGATCAGACGCAGTTCACCCCTGCCCGGCGCGACCTCGCATGGCGGCGCAGCCTCGGCATTGGCGATGACGAGGTGGCGGTCGTTTTCCTGGGCCGGCTGGTGATGGAAAAGGGGCTTGATGTCTTTGCCGAAACCATCGTCCAGCTGCGCCGCGCCCAAGTGCCGCACAAACCTTTGGTGATTGGCGATGGCCCCGCGCGTGAATGGTTTGCAACGAATCTGCCCGGCGGAGTCTTTGCCGGCTTCAAGACAGGCGAGGATCTCGGTCAGGCGCTGGCGAGCGGGGATGTGTTCTTCAACCCGTCTGTCACCGAGGCTTTCGGCAATGTGACACTGGAAGCGATGGCATCAGGCCTGCCGGTGGTCGCCGCAGGTGCAACAGGGGCGAACAGTCTGGTCAAGGATGGCGTCACGGGCGCGCTGGTTCCTCTTAAAGGTCTTTACGCTGATGTCGCTGCCTGCGCCGATGCGCTCGCCGCCTATTGCCACGATCCGGCCTTGCGCGCAGCCCATGGCGCTGCCGGTCTGGCGCGGGCAGGCGACTTCAGCTGGGACGCAATCAACCGCGTTGTGGCCGATTGCTATATCGAACTGATCGAGGAACGCCGCGCGCTGCAAGCCACAGAGGCCGATTGATCGCGGGCGCCGCAGCGGTGATGCTGCGGCGCCCGCGCCGGTCTCAGATGCGCTCGATGCGCTTGGCCATTTCGTCGATCAGATCGACGATTTCGTTGATGGTGCGTTCGTCCATCTTGCCTGCGACCGCGCGGTTTTTGAGCACATTGGCAAGGTTACCCATCGCCCGAAACAGATCAGGCGCACGCACGCCGTCGCCCTTGTCACCATGCCGCCCCAGCCGCCGCATCAGCGCGGTGACTTCGCTTTCGCGGGTCTGGAGTTCGCTGCGCCCCTGCTCGGTCGCGGTGAAAGGCTTTTTCGCGCCTTCTGCTTCGGCAGGTTCAATCGCGCCTTCATCTTCCAGCAATTGCAGCGTGGGATAAACCGCGCCGGGGCTGGGCGCATAGGCGCCGCCGGTCATCTCCTCTATCGCCTTGATCAGCTCATAGCCATGGGCAGGCTGCTCCGCGATCAGCGCCAGCAAAGCGAGGCGCAATTCGCCTGTGCCAAAC
>MEDW01000015.1 GCA_001724215.1 Erythrobacter sp. SCN 62-14
CCGCCCTCGCGGGCGACCTTCACCACCTCGCCAATCGAATCGACATGGCCCGTGACGATGTGACCGCCCAGTTCATCGCCCATGCGCAAGGAGGGTTCGAGATTAACGCGGCGGCCCGCCTGCCACATCCCCTGAACGGTGCGGCTGACAGTCTCACCCGAGACATCGACATCAAACCACGCATCACCCGCCGCGCCGCCGCGATCGACCACTGTCAGGCATACGCCTGAGCACGCAATCGAGGCGCCAATGTCGATGCGCGCAGGATCGAGGGGGGCGGCAATGCGGATCCGCCAATCGCCGCGCTGCTCGGCGCTTTCGATGGTGCCAATCGCGGTGACAATGCCGGTGAACATGGGGCCTGGTGATCCTTAACTTTGGGTGCGCTTGCGCCAATAGGCTTCGAACGTGTCGCTGCCAAGCTGCCGCCTTTCGGCAAGTTGCCAGCGTCCATGGGCCTCGCTGAGTTGCGCAAGGCCCACGGGGCCAAGCGCTCTTAACCCATCGCCAATCACAATCGGGGCGCGGTAGAGGTGGAGTTCATCCACCAGATCAGCAGCAAGGAACGCCGCCGCCGTGGCCGCGCCGCCTTCGACATAGAGGTAGTGTGCGCCTTCAAGGCTGGCGATGGCTTGCGGGCTGGCAATCGCGGTGGCCCCGTCAGGTGCGGTCCCCTGCGTCAACACCACGCGGCGCGGCGAGCGGTCTTCCAGACCCGGCAGCCGCACATCCAGACGCGGGCGATCAGAGCGCCATGTCCCGCCGCCCACCAGAATGGCATCGCTGCGTGCGCGCATCGCGTGGCAATGGGCGCGCGCGGCCTCACCTGTTATCCATTGGCTGGTGCCATTGTTAAGCGCAATGCAGCCATCCAGCGAGATTGCCAGTTTCAGAGTGACATGGGGCCTTCCAACACGCTGACGGGTGAGAAATCCGGCAAGGCTGTGTGCCGAGGCAGCGTCATCAAGCAGCGTGGTCGGGATTCGTGCCGCCTCAAGCCGGGCAAGGCCTTTGCCCGCTGTGCGCGGGTCGGGATCGATCTGGCCGATCACCACGCGCGCTGGCCGGGCTGCGGCAATCAGATCAGCACAGGCAGGGCCGCGAGGCGATTGGTGGGCGCAGGGTTCGAGCGTGACATAGACAGTCGCAGCGCCGAGTGCTTCGGGCGAAAGGCCGGCAAGAGCAGCAGCCTCGGCATGGGGCCTGCCGCCTGCCGCGGTCCAGCCACGCCCCAGCACGCAGCCGTTCGCTACCACCAAGGCCGCTACCCCGGGATTGGGCCGCGCCAGCGGGCGTGCTCTGGTTGCCAGCCTTGCGGCTGCGGCCATCCAGTCGTGATCGACAGAGACAGGGGTCGCTATGGCGCGGCGCTTTCGCTGGCGGCGGGAAGCTTGGCAAAGTGTTCGCGCTGTTCGGCGCGCTCGGCCTCTGCGGCGGCTTCCTCGGCGGCGCGGCGTTCATCGGCCTTGCGCGCCATTTCCTTCACATCCAACCCGGTCGCCGCGCCCAGCGCCATATAGGCATCCCGCTTGGCCTTGGCGATTTCGGCTTGCTTGGCCGCGCGCAATTCCTTGATTTCCTGATTTTCCAGATTGGACGCGATGATCTCGTCAATCGTGCGATCTTCGGCAAAGCTGGTGATGTAGGTCACGCGCGGGCGTTCCGGCTCCTTGAAATGGGTTTGCGAGAGCGCCCAGCCAAGAATCAGCATGGCCGGAATCGCGGAGACCCCAAGGATCGGCCAGCGATAGGGATTGGGTTTCCGGAATTCATTCCAGAAATCAATCAGACCCGGGGCCGGGTTGAAACGCGAACGGGACAACATGAGAGGCAATATAGGGAGGAATGGCCGCGCTGACCAGTTGCTTTGCCGATGCGGGGCCTACCCGAAGGCAGCGTAGAGGCTGCGCCCGTGTTCTTTCAGCCAACGATCGGCGGCTGCAATCTCGCCTTCATAGATGCGCGCAAGCAGGGCGTGGAACGCGCGGGAGTGATCAAAATGCACCAGATGCGCGACTTCATGGGCCACCACCGAGCGGCGCACAAAGTCGGGCGCCTGCACCAGCCGCCAGTTGATCCGGATGCGTTGCCGGTCAGAACACGAACCCCACCGCTTCTGGGCTCGTGAGAGGCTGACCGGGACCGGATCAAGGCCCGCCGCCGCGCAATAGGCGCGCATATCGGTCTCGCACAGAGCCAGCGCCTCGTCTTCCAGCCAGCGGCGAATGCGCGTCTCAAGCCGCGCCTCCGGCCCGCCGAGCCGGAGGGCTTCCCCGATAATCGCAGGACGGCGCGGGGCCGAGGCGAGCCATTCGACCTTGAGCGCGCGCCCGCGATAGCACACCTCGCCTCCGGCGGCAGGGGCAGTGCGGGTCGGCACGCGGGCAAGCTGTCCCTCAAGCCAGTCGCGGCGGGCATGGGCAAAGGCGATTGCTTCGCGTGTCTGCGCCCAGCGGGGCAGGGTGATGCGCACTTCGCTGCCGTCAGGCGCAAGCCGCATGGTGAGACGGCGCGCGGTGGGGTGCCGCTTTACCGCAATCGGCACTGGCCTGCCTGCCAACTCAAGCTCGGGTTCGAGCTGTCCGCGTTCGAGCCATCCGATCACTCGTCCTGCTCCGCACCTGCCACCGGCCCCCATTCAACAATATGGTGTTCCAGCGGGCCGGCATCCACCTCGCTCACCACCCGGCCCACCACCGATACGCCCGCGCGGCGCACGCTGTCGGGGTCGCCGCTGATCAGGGGGTGCCAGTTGTATAGCGGCCTGTCCTCTTGCCGCAGCCGATAGGCACAGGTTTCGGGCAGCCAGCCGATGGTGGCGACAATCGCCGGGGTCAAGCGCAGGCAATCGGGCACCAAGGCCTTGCGGGCGCGATAATCGCTGCAGCGGGCCGTTTCGGTATCAAGCAGGCGGCAGGCCACATTGGTGTCGATGATTTCGCCGGTGTCGGCATCCTCGATCTTGTGAAGGCAGCAGCGCCCGCAGCCATCGCACAGCGCCTCCCATTCCGCGCGGTTGAGCGCGCTCAAAGGCAATTCCCAGAAGCGCTCTCTCAGCGAACCCATTGCGCAAGTTCCGCAGCGACACCTGCTGCGCCCTTATCAGTGGGAACGACCCCGAGCGGCTTGCCGTCAGGCGCAAACAGATAGGTGAAAGTGGTGTGAGACACGTTGTACTTGCCGTCGGCCCCAGCCGGGTCTTTGCTGGCTGATACGCCAAAGGCCTTCTTCACCGCCTCAATTTCGTCAGTCGTGCCGGTTAGGCCGATGAGACGCGGGTGAAAATTGCTGACGAATTCGCCCATGACTTGCGGGGTATCGCGCTCGGGGTCGACTGAAATGAAAATCGGCTGCACCTGTTTGGCCAGTTCAGGGCTTGCCTGTTCAAACTGGTTGAGACCCTGACTGAGCCGCTGGATGTCGGTGGGGCAGATATCGGGGCAATAGGTGAAGCCGAAATAGACGAGGCGGTATTGTCCGGCAAAATCGTTCCAACTGACTGCCACGCCATCCGGGTTGGTAAGCGTGAAATCGCCGCCAATCGCTGCGCCGCGCAGGTCAACCCCATCGGGTGATGGGCCGGGTGCCGGCGCGCCGCTGCAAGCGGCCACGAGGCACAAGGCGGCAGCGGCAGCAAGGCTGGCGAATTTTTGTGAGGGATTGGCCTTGTGGTTCATGCTCTGCTAACGGACACTCTTGAAGGGCAGCAAGGGTCGCCCGGGGCGACCACCTTGTGTTGTGATACAGGGGCTATGTGGCAGGAATTGGGGAAGGATCAAACCGTGCTGAGGGGACTTTTTCGCAACTCGCTGCGCGCACGCGTAATCGGGCAGGCGATTGCGGCAGCAAGCGTGGGCGCGATTTTGCTGGCGCCGGCCTTGCCGGCATCGGCGCAGATGTTTTCCGAGGGCTATCAATTTTTGAAGGCGGTGAAAGATCGCGATGGCGATGCTGCCACCGATATGCTCAACAAGCCCGGTACGCAGATCGTCAACAGCCGCGATCTGACCAGCGGCGATACGGGCCTGCATATTTCGGTGCAGCGCATGGATGGGCTGTGGGTGCGCTTTCTGCTGCAACGCGGCGCTGATCCCAATATCCGCAACAAGCGCGGCATCACCCCGCTGCAATTGGCAACTCAGCTGAGTTTTATCGACGGCGTTGAAGAACTCATTAAGGGCGGCGCCAATGTCCAGATCAGCGATCAGACCGGAGAGACCCCGCTGATTGCTGCGGTGTTGGCGCGCAATGTGCCCTTGGTGCGGTTGCTGCTCGAAAAGGGTGCTGACCCTGACCGCAACGACAATTCGGGCCGTTCGGCGCGCGATTACATGATGGTGATGGCGGGCAATGCGTTGATGAAGCAGGAATTCGACAACGCCGATAAAAAGCGCGAGGACAAGGGAACCCCCAAGGATTACGGGCCTTCTTTCTGACATGACTGATTATGCTGACATGACGCTTGACGAACTGGCCGTGGCGCTCGCGCCTGATATTGCGGCCTCGGCCATTTTCGATGGCTGGAATGAAACCGCGCTGGTGGCGGCTGCCGAAATGGCGGGCGTGGACGTGGATGTGGCAAAGCTCGCTTTTCCCGCCGATGCGCCTGGCGGCCGTGCGATGGCGATGATCGAGGCGTGGATCACCTCGGTCGATCAGGCGATGGCAGCCGAATGGCCGGCTGAGCGCCTTGCCACTCTCAAGATCCGCGAACGCATTCGCACGCTGGTTGCCTTTCGGCTGGAAGCGGTTGAGCATATTGACGAAGCGGTGCGCCGCGCGCTGTCGATCATGGCGCAGCCACAAAATGCGCCCCGCGCGCTCAAGCTCGGCTGGCGTTCGGCCGATATCATGTGGCGATTGGCGGGCGACACCGCGACCGATTACAACCACTACACCAAGCGGGCCATTCTGGCC
Source organism: Erythrobacter sp. SCN 62-14 (assembly GCA_001724215.1). Lineage (GTDB taxonomy): Bacteria > Pseudomonadota > Alphaproteobacteria > Sphingomonadales > Sphingomonadaceae > Erythrobacter. The sequence continues at coordinate 4,918 of MEDW01000015.1, forward strand.
GGGATTTACTCGGCCACGCTGGCGGTGTTCGTCAATGACGACAGCGAAGGCAAGGCGGACACCTACGCCTTCCTTGACAGGCGAATCGATGGCGTGATGCGGTTTGAAAAGGTCAAGGCGCAGCTTGTCGGCAAGGACCGCGAATTGCCCAGCCTGACGCGTTTTCTTGGACGCTTGCGCTATCCGGCGCGTTGAGGCGAGCGCATCGGGGATAGCGTGCCCCGGCTGACTCGCATCCCGATCCATCCTTGCCTATTGCCCGACTCGCGGCATCTTGCGCAATATTGCGCGCGGGGGCTTCGAGGTTTTGACGCAGAAGGGACATTTCGATGGCGGGTTCGCTCAACAAGGTCATGCTAATCGGCAATCTGGGGGCTGATCCCGAAATCCGCACTTTCAGCAATGGCGGCAAGGTCGCCAATCTGCGCATCGCGACCAGCGAGACGTGGAAAGATCGCAACACGGGTGAGCGGCAGGAGCGCACCCAGTGGCACACAGTGGCGATTTTCAACGAAGGTCTGGTGGGCGTGGCCGAACGCTACCTGAAAAAGGGCAGCAAGGTTTTTGTCGAAGGCCAGCTTGAAACCCGCAAGTGGCAGGATCAAAGCGGGCAGGATCGCTATTCCACCGAAGTGGTGCTGCGCCCCTATTCGGGCAATCTGACGATGCTTGATAGCGCTGGCGCGGGCGGCATGGGTGGCGGCGGTCGTTCCGGCGGCGGCGGTTACGGCGGTGGATCAGGCGGCGGTTCGGGTGGCAGCTATGGCGGCGGCGCTGCGGGCGGCGGCTGGAATCAAGGCGGCGGCGGCCAGAGCGACGGGCCCGGCGGCGGCTATGATGATCTCGATGATGATATCCCATTCTAGCGGATACCCCCGCAGTTTGTAATGCGATCCCTTTGCAAGGCGCTGAAATGCAAGGGATTAGAGATTGACAATCGAGCTTCGATAGAACAAGTTCGATTGTCAGTCCTGAGTACCGCGTCAATATGTCAAGAAAGCGAATACCGTCGCCAAGTGGCGAAGCCCTCAATCCCTTCGCGATTGAGTGGGTTCGGTTCGCTTCAGGTGAAAGGCTGCCGCTCCTGACGCGTCGGATTGACGGACTGCCAATTGAAGCGCCTACCTATTGGATTGCATCAAATGAGCGGCCGCTAAACAAGGCTGCGGCGACGCTCGAGAAGCGGTTGCGCCATCTTATGTCGCTATACCTCTGGGCTGCCAGCAGAGGGACGACCCCCGAGCAAGTTGTCCGCTCATCGGCATTTCTGACACTCGAACAACTAAACGACTTGGACCGCTTCTGTCGGATGAGCCTAGCGGACGCCGTAGCGACCGTCTGCAGTCTCGCCGGAGAACGGGAAAACGTCATTTCTATGCGGACCTCAAGGCCTGTCGGTCGGAGTGTCGGGGCGACCCAAGCCGATGTGGGCAATCGCCTCGCCGTGATCCATGACTACCTTGCGTATGAAAGTTTCAGCCATCTATCCCGAATGGAGCGAGGTAGCGCTCAGCAGAGCGTCTATGAGCAGAACCGTAAGTTTATTCTGCAGGTTCTACGCGAACGGGCGCGGTCATTTCATCCCTCTCGCACAGATCACGCCTTGAAGGAAGGCCTCTCGCCAAAGGGCAGAGCTGCCCTTCTTGAGCTGATTAAGCCAGGTGGTTCCGGCAATCCATGGCTTCCTCATGTTCAAGAGCGAAATAGGTTCATCGTGCAATTGATGTACGAACTTGGTTTGCGGCGTGGTGAAGTACTTTGTCTGCGAGTTGGGGATATTAAGCTGACGCCGGATGGAGGTTTTTTAAGCATAGTGCGCCGACCCCAAGATAGGTTAGACCCAAGGCAACCAAAGCCTCAGGTCAAGACGCTCGGCCGCGAATTGCCGATTTCTTCAGAGCTACGCGAATTATGCTTATCGTATCTAAGGTCCCGTCAAAAAGCTGCGGGTGCACGAAAGCATCCTTTTCTTTTTGTCCAATCAGTCGGTGGGGCGCCACTAAGCGTTTCCAGTATAACCAAAATATTCAGACAGTTGCGAGCATCTGACGATAATCTTCGCTATCTGACGGCTCACACTTTGCGCCACGATTGGAACGACCGCTTCTCTGAACTTTCGGACCAGGGGGCGCCTCGCAGGACCGCTGTCGATGCCAGGAAGGAAGAGCGTATTCGCGCGTATGCGATGGGTTGGAGTAATGAAGCCACGGCAGCGAAATATACTCGCCGCTGGACACGGGAGTCGGCAAATAAGCGAATATTACAGATGCAAATTGACAGAGACTACGAAATTGATTAATTTCGTGAACGGATTGGATAAATTGGTTCAAAAATGTCTCTGAATTCGAATGACGATGTAAAAATTGGCGCATTTGATTTGCCTAAAGTGTTTTTCCTTCGGGATGGGCAGGCCGTTGAATCGTCTTCGAATATCTGGCAATTTTTAGACATATCCTGGGGTGTAATTAACATCCGCTTTGACCGATTGAACGCTCTAAGCCGAGAAATTCGGCAGAGATTAAAATTTGTCATAGGTCATACTTTGGAGACTAGCTCTACTGCACACGCTCGTAACCTTTTCTCAACATTTGTTCATTTTTACAGTTCGAACTTTGCGCATTGCGGGCCTGGAGAGGTCGACGAGATTTGTCTCGGTCACATTTTGGCTTACCAAAGTAAGCTTGATCCTAGATCCGCGTGGCGCCTTGGACTTATCCGAATAATATTGAAGCAAGCATCTCTAATTGGATGTAACTTTACATCCAAGGAAGCTTTGGATTGGCTAGATGCAGCAGTAATTCCCGGCAATCCAAAGGGTGCCGATGTTCGTACGCGTGACCCAAATCATGGCCCGTTCTCCGCTAGCGAAGTCGAAACTTTGAACGCGAGCCTCAATCAGCTATATGCTGACGGTACAATCAATATTTCTGATTTTGCTGCCGGTCACATACTTTTGGGCTATGGTATTCGGCCCCGTCAGCTAGCCGCTTTGAAGGAGCGGGATTTGATTGTCACTCTCACCGACAGCGGGGAGAAGGTTTATTTGCTTCGGATCCCTCAGGCTAAGCAACGGGGAGAGTTGACCCGAGATAGCTTTCGGACGCGGCCCTGCGACCGACGTCTCGGCAAGCTTCTGGAGCGCTTGATAGAAGAAAACAGTGTGTTGCGTATCGATCCAGAGGTGGCCGAAAATGATTGGCCAATGTTCATTGGTTCGGGAGCGGGGCCTTGGCCACCTGGGTTTGCGTATCATAAGTCGGCCAGCATTATCGCGAACCGGATTAAATCGATCTTGTCAAAGCAGGCTGGCATCAAAGCTAATTCAAAGAGATTTCGTGATACTTTGGCGCAGAACATGGCTGACGATGGTGCGTCAATCTATGAGATTGCTGAGGCTCTTGGTCACGCCGACACGCAGCAGGTAGGTAAGTATGTAGAGGCGAGACCCGAGATGGTCTCTCGGTTGAACCATCTGGCGGAGGAATTTACCCCGATCCTTCAGGCGTTCGCTGGTGTATTAATCCCTGCTGCTGGTGCGGAGGCGCAGTCTGCTCCGAAAGCTAAGTTGTTGCACGATCGAGCCCTCGACAACGGCGGGAGTGAACCCCTCGGGCATTGCGGTCAGCACTCGTTCTGTGATCTTGCGAAGCCGATTGGTTGCTACACGTGCCGATCCTTCCGTGCGTGGGATGACGGTCCCCACGAAGAAATCTTGGCAAAGCTGATGAGCGACAGGCAGCATAAGGTTTCCATGGGGCTTAGCCCGAAAATTTACGGCATCAACGACCGAACGATTGCCGCAGTGACCAGGGTTGTGCAGCTTTGCAAGGAACAGCGCAATGGCATGGTGGACAATGAGGGGGGGCGCCTATGACCGACGCTACTACTCTGAAGACGGTTGCCGAAGCCTCGGCCGAGCAGCGCGTTGATGACTTCGTCGCACTGGCTCGCCATCAGCTCACCAATCTAATCGACGCGAACCAGTGGGATGACGACGTTTGGGATATCTCGGGGTCAATAATCCAGAAGGGTAAGCCCAGAGATTCGATCAGGCTCTATTTCTATCAATTTGGCACTCTGAAGGGCCAGGGGAAAACAGCTGCTGGCTCTCCTTTTGAGCCAGGTATCCGCGATTTCGCGAAGGCATTTATTCGTTATACCCATTCAGCTTCTCCCACGAAGCTACCAGCCATCAAGGGCCGACTCGCCGCTGTAAGTCACATCGAAGCTGCCTTCAGAGAGCTTGGACATTATCCAGCAATCCATCTGCTTTCTCCTGATGTGCTGAACCGTGCAGTTCATATCGCGATCAGGGGCGGCTGTGCCCCGATGGTAAAGTACCAGCGCGGTTCATTCATCGAGAAGATCTACAAATTATGTTCTCAGCAGAACCTTCTATCGACGCCGTTCCAGTGGCGTCACGGCATTAAAAAGCCTCTGGAACCAGCCGAGCGGATCGGTGCGGAATTCGAACAACGGAGGTCAAACAGCTTACCAAGCAGGCGAGCACTTGAGGCTCTGGCGCATATTTATCGTAATCCCCAAAATTTGAGAGATGAACTTTTATCCGCCATCTGCCTGATTTGCATTTGCTCACCGTGGCGTGGATCAGAGGTTCTCCAGCTGCGCATTGATTGCGAAATCGAAGAGATGCGCAGGCAAGGCTCAGTCAGCGTGCCTGCATACGGGCTCCGTGCCTTCCCGGGTAAAGGCAACCAGCCACAGATCAAATGGATACCGGACGTTGCAGCAGAGGCTGTAAGGCAAGCGGTCAGCCGCCTTGCAAATAGCTGCAAGGATGCGCGAGCCATGGCGTCTTGGTATGTCGCTCATCCAGACAAGATGTATCTGCCTAACGATCTCGTAAAGCTTCGCGATCGTGAATGGCTTTCGCTCGAGGATTTGGGTTTCATTACTGGCCAGACTAACCCCTATGGATGGGCCCAGAGGCAGGGTCTTCGCGGGAGAAAGACGTCAGACGGAGATTGGCAGTATCGCTTTCCCGAAGTCGAACAGGTAGTACTTGCAATGCTGCCGCGCGATTTTCCAAATCAGAATGGCCTGCCCAGCCATCCGTATTCTGAAGCCTTGGTACTAGTCAGGAAGGGCGCTTTGCGCCGAAATGCCGACTCTGGATTCCGAGTGATGTTTGAGCCGATCGACATCAATCAATTCAACACTTGGCTTTCCGGCAGGAAGGAAGCTCCACCTGTCTTCCACCGCTATGGCTTCACTGAGGAAGATGGTAGTCCAATATCGATCACAACTCACTCTTTTAGACACTGGAACAACAATCTAGGTCACAGAGCCGGTTTGAGCCAGGAGGATTTGGCCCTTTGGAGTGGTCGTGATCCGTCTCAGAACAAATATTACGATCATCAGAATGCGGCTGAATTCATGGATGACCTTCTCGATCTTGCGTTGAAGGCGGGAGGTGTAGGCCCGATCTTTGAAGCCGCTGACAACTTGCCGGACATGACACTCATCTCGCGTGAAGAGTATCTCCGCGAGCAAATCGGATCGTCGCACGCGACAGAAGTGGGTGCCTGTTTCCACGACTATGCCTTGCAGCCCTGCCAAAACCACGGGGACTGCCTCACTTGTGAGGAAAACGGGTTCGTCAAAGGTGATGCAAAGCACCGCGAGCGGATTGCAGGGATGCTGCAGATCACAGAGCTTCAATTGGCAGACGCCCGTGTCGGAATGACCGAAGGAGACTATGGTGCTGATCTCTGGGTCCAAGAGCATCAGCGTAAAGCCGAGAGGATGCGGCAGATTCTTGCAAAGCACGATGACGATGCAATCGCCGACGGGGCTATCGTAACTCTCCCCGCGGGGCGAAACGATAGCCAGATTGAACAAGCCCTCCGGCTGCGCACCGAGCGCACAAAACCGATGCGAGGGTAGGTCGGTGGCTCGGTCCAAAAACTCAAAAAAAAGGCTGAGCGAGCAAGATGTGAAAAACATTGTCGCTGTTCTGGAGACCTGGGAAGGGCCCCTTACTTGGGACCTTGTCGTTCAGCGAGTTGCAGTGGTTGTCGGCAGTCGTTTTAGCCGGCAGGCTCTCGACGCCCACGAAGTCATAAAGGCCACGTTCCAGAGTCGAAAACGAAGAAATCGCGCGATGCTTGAAAGCGTGAAGAAAGGGCGTGCAACAAGCGACGAGATCCCTGCTGAGCTTGCCCTGGCTCTGCAGCGAGCGGAGGCCGCGGATGTGCGGGCGAAGGCGCTCGAAGAGATAGTTGATCGCTACCGAGAGAAATTTATCGTTTGGCTATACAACGCTCGCAATCGTGGGCTGACCGAGGAGCAATTGAACGCTCCTCTGCCGTTTTCAGACCAAGAATCAGGCGCCCTCTGGACGAAAAAACGCGGTAAAAAGTAGGGCGCTGCCCGGGAAAGCGTGCTCGCTTTGCTATTCCCTCAACCAAGCTCGCTTGATATTCCGATGCTTAGTCGGCTTTCATCGTCGCGTCACTTCTAAGGTAACCCATGCTCACAGGTGAAATCCGCAACCAAGTCGATCAAATCTGGAATGCCTTCTGGTCAGGGGGCGTTTCCAATCCCCTGTCTGTCATCGAGCAAATCACCTACTTGCTGTTCATCAAGCGGCTCGACGACCTGCATACCCTTGAGGAAAACAAGGCGGCCAACCTAGGCATTGCGATGGAGCGGCGGATTTTCCCTGATGGCAATGACGATCAGGGCCGACCCTATTCCGATCTGCGCTGGTCCCGCTTCAAGAATTTCGAAGCGCGCGAGATGATGGATGTTGTGGCCGAACGTGTGTTCCCCTTCCTGCGTCAGCTGGGCGAAGACGGCTCCAGCTATGGCGAGCACATGAAGGATGCGCGCCTAGGCTTCAGCAACGCGGCGCTGCTCGCCAAGACCGTCGACATGCTCGACAAGATCCCGATGGATGATCGCGACACCAAGGGCGATCTCTACGAATATATGCTCGGCAAGATCGCGAGCGCTGGCACGAACGGCCAGTTCCGCACGCCGCGCCACATTATCCGCCTGATGGTGGAAATGACCCAACCGACACCGGACGACGTGATCTGCGATCCCGCGCTTGGCACAGCGGGCTTTCTGGTCGCGGCGGGCGAGTATCTGCGCGACAATCACCCGCAGCTGTTCCGGGATGAAAAGCTCCGCCATCATTTCCACAATGCCATGTTCCACGGGTTTGATTTCGACCCCACCATGCTTCGCATTGGCAGCATGAACATGACGCTGCACGGGGTTGATAATCCCGATGTCAGCTACCGCGATAGCCTGGCCGAAGAGCATGGCAAGGATGCGGGCAAGTACAGCCTGATACTCGCCAATCCACCTTTTGCCGGATCGCTCGATTACGATGCGACCGCCAAGGACCTCCAGCAGATCGTCAAGACCAAGAAGACCGAGCTGCTGTTCCTCGCCCTGTTCCTGCGCTTGCTCAAAACGGGCGGGCGCGCGGCGGTGGTTGTGCCGGACGGGGTGCTGTTCGGATCATCCAAGGCGCACCAGGAATTGCGCAAGCTGCTGGTTGAAAAGCACAAGCTCGAAGGCGTGCTGAAACTGCCCTCGGGTGTGTTCCGGCCCTATGCGGGCGTGTCAACCGCCGTGCTGTTCTTCACCAAGACCGGCGTGGGCGGGACGGATCATGTCTGGTTTTACGACATGCAGGCCGATGGCTACTCGCTGGACGACAAGCGCAATGCGCTGCTTCCCGAGGAGAAGCTGGGGCTGCAATTCACCTCTCCGCTCTCGGCTGAGGAGCATGCCAAGAACAACCTACCCGATGTGCTGATCCGCTGGGGCAAGCGAGACGGCGACGAACGCGACAACCCGCGTACCGCGCAGAGCTTCACCGTGTCTAGTCAAGAGATTGCCGCAACCGGTACCTATGACCTCTCGCTCAACCGCTACAAGGAGGTCGAGCACGAAGAAGTCACGCACGACAAGCCTGCTGACATCATCAAGGAGTTACGCACGCTGGAGCGAGAAATCAGCGATGGCCTCACCAAGCTGGAGGCGATGCTGGGATGAAACCTGTTCCATTGGGAAATGCACTTCTGGAATTGCGGACGGGACCTTTTGGTTCGCTTCTTCATAAGGCAGACTATGTGACTGGCGGCATCCCACTGGTGAACCCGATGCATATCTCTGGTGGAAGGGTTTGCGTAGACCAAGAATATTCCGTCTCTGCTAGGAAGGCCGCTCAGCTGTCCAGTTATATGCTAAAGCCCGGCCACATTGTAATGGGGCGCCGGGGAGAGATTGGCCGCTGCGCGGTTATTTCTGAATCTGACGGTGATTTACTTTGTGGTACTGGGTCAATGATTCTAGTTCCAAACCCGACGATTATTGATTCTTACTACTTGGCCCACCTTATTCAAACTCCACGGGCACGAAAGTTTCTTGAAAGTGAAGCATCGGGTGCAACGATGCTCAATCTGAACCCAAGTGCAGCAGCGAAGCTTCCAGTTCCACTCCCATCGCTTCAGGAGCAGAAGCGGATTGCGTCGATCCTCGATCAGGCGGACGAGCTGCGTCGGAAGCGCCGGCGCGCCATCGACCACCTCAACCAACTCGGCCAAGCCATTTTTCACGAGATGTTTGGTGATCCAGCGACCAACCCAAAAGGCTTCGAAGCATTGCCGCTTGGGGACGCAGTCGAGTTTATTGGCGGCTCGCAACCTGCTAAATCTCATTTCTTGTATGAGGATGGGCCAGATCGCGTCCGCTTCGTACAGATCCGCGATTTTCGGACAGATAAGTATCCGACGTGGGTGCCGAAAGCACTGGCAAAACGCCCCTTCACTGAAGAAGATGTAATGGTTGGTAGGTACGGGCCACCAGTCTTCCAAATTTTCAGAGGTTTGTCTGGAACTTACAACGTGGCATTGATGAAGGCGAAGCCGAAGCTGCACCTAACTTCGGACTTCGTTTTCTATCTTCTCCAAGAGCCCAAATTGCATTCTTTCGTCGTGGCCAACTCAGAACGGACGGCCGGGCAGTCGGGAGTCAATCTGGACTTACTTGAAAAATATCCCGCATATGCGCCGCCGGCCGCCTTGCTACGCGAATTTTCTGATCGCATCGCTGATGTTAACAGCCAAGCTCGCGCCCACCGAGAAGCAAGTATGGCAGCGGAGCGTCTGTTCGCATCCCTCCAACACCGCGCCTTCCGAGGGGAGCTTTAAGCCATGAAAGCAACGGAAGCCGCACTCCTGGGATTTCTGAAGAAGTCACCGCAGTTCATCATTCCGATTTATCAGCGCACGTATTCTTGGACTGAGCGTGAATGCCGTCAGCTTTGGGACGACATCATTCGTGCTGGAGATAATGCTGCTATTTCAGTCCATTTTGTCGGTTCGATCGTCTACATTGAGGAGGGGCTTTCGCAGGTTTCGCACCAATCGCCTCTTCTCGTGATCGATGGCCAGCAGCGCCTGACTACAGTCACATTGCTAATCGCCGCATTGGCGCGGGCGCTTGGTGATGCCGAGCCAGTCGATGGTTTTTCGGCACGGAAGTTGCGCAACTATTATCTTCTAAATCCGGAAGAAACTGGCGAACGGCACTTCAAGCTGCTGCTATCACAGACCGATAAGGCGACCCTGGCGGCCATTGTTGGCGGCACGCCTCTGCCACAAGATCGTTCGCTCCGGGTTGAGGCGAACTTTAAGCTTTTTGAAGAGCTGATTGCGAGTCGTAAAGGTGACCTTGCTGCCGTTTGCCAAGGCCTCGCCAAGCTGGTTGTTGTCGATATCGCCCTCAGTCGCGGGCAAGATAACCCGCAGCTCATTTTCGAGAGCATGAACTCGACAGGGCGGGAGCTGAGCCAGGCCGACCTCATCCGCAACTTTGTATTGATGGGCCTGGAGCCGGACCTACAAACGCGGCTTTACCAGCAATACTGGCGACCAATGGAGTTGGCCTTTGGGCAAGAGGCCTACGCGTCGGAATTTGATGCCTTCATGCGCCACTATCTTACGGTCAGGACCGGAGAGATTCCTCGGCAAGATCAGGTATATGAGGCTTTCAAGGCACATGCCCGATCCGTCAAAGCGACCGGAGCGGACGTTGAGCCATTGGTCCGGGAGATCGGGGACTTCGCTCGCTATTACTGCGCCATGGCGCTAGCAGCCGAAACAGACCCCGAACTCAAAATGGCCTTTGCGGACCTTCGCGAACTAAAGGTCGATGTGGCCTATCCCTTCCTGCTTGAACTCTACGCTGATTATCAGGGAGGTGCATTGGCACGGGAGGACTTCGTCGAGGCCGTGCGGCTCGTCGAAGCCTATGTCTTCCGCAGAGCAATCTGTGCGATCCCGACCAACTCGCTGAACAAGACGTTTGCGACGTTCACCAAGGCGTTGAAGAAGGATCGCTACCTAGAGAGCATAAAAGCGCATTTCCTACTCATGCCATCCTATCGGCGCTTTCCGCGCGACGATGAATTTGAGCGACTGGTACAGGAGCGCGATCTCTACAACTTTCGTAGTCGCAGCTATTGGCTCAGAAGGCTGGAAAATTTTGGCCGTAAGGAGCGTGTGCTCGTAGACGAATATACGGTCGAGCACATTATGCCGCAGAATAAGGAGCTCTCACCGACATGGAGAGCTTCGCTCGGTGACGAGTGGCAGCGCGTACATGAAACGTGGCTGCATACGCTCGGTAATCTGACCCTTACCGGCTACAATTCTGAATATAGCGATCGGCCATTCCCCGAGAAGCGTGACATGACCGGTGGCTTCAAGGAGAGTCCTTTGCGCGTCAATGCCGGGCTCGGCCAGGTCGAGGCATGGAACGAGGACGCTATCAAGGCACGTGCGAAGCGCCTTGCTGTCGAGTTTCCGAAGGTTTGGCAGATGCCAACCCTATCGGCCGAAATTCTGGAAGCTTACAAGCCGTCCACCTCAGCTCGGGATAGCTATGCAATCGATGACCACCCGCATTTGACATCAGGTGCCATGGCGGAGGTGTTTTCTGCTTTCAGGCAGGCAATCCTTGCTCTCGATCCGTGTGTCACAGAAGAATTTCTGAAGCTTTATGTGGCCTATAAGGCCGAAACGAATTTTGTGGACGTTGTTCCTCAGGCTAAGCAATTGCGCATTTCGTTGAACATGAAATTTCCTGAAATCAACGACCCTAGGGGGCTTTGCAAAGACGTTTCCGGGCTCGGTCGATGGGGAAATGGCGATGTCGAAGTCCGTCTGAGCTCGAAAGATGAACTCCCCTACGTGCTGGGATTAGTTCGGCAGTCTTTAGAGCGACAGTTAGGTAGCGAGGTTGCTGAATGAGCCAATTCGCCTTCCTCCAAGCTGAATTTGCCGAGGTCTATGGCCTTGCGAGGAAGGCGGAAACGCTTGCTCTGTCCGATCCGCGCGGAAGCTGCTTCCACGCGCGGCTTGCGCTCGAAAGCGCGGTTAAGTGGATGTACGCCCATGACCGCAGTCTGCATTCGCCCTATGACACAACTCTCTCCGCGCTGATCCATGAGGGCACGTTCCGCTCGCTGGTCGGCAACGCGCTAGTCACCAAGGCGCGGATCATCAAAGACCTAGGTAATGTTGCGGTGCATGAAACGCGGCCCGTTCCCGAGAAGTCCGCGACTGACAGCCTGAAACAGCTTTTCGATTTCTGCTATTGGCTGGTGCGCACCTATGCGCGCGGGGCCAAGCCCGATCCCGCCGTGCAGTTCTCCACCGCCGTCCTGCCGCGCGCGGTGCAGGTAGAGGCCTCGACCCTCAAAAAATTGCAGGCGCTCGCCAAGGAACGCGAGGAAGCGGCAGCAGCGCTCGCCGAAGAGCAGGCCGCCCGCATCAAGAGCGAGGAAGACCGCGCTGCGCTCGATGCGCAGATCAAGGCGCTTCAGGCTCAGATCGAAGCCATCAAGGCCGAGAATGCAAAGGTCGAAGACACCCACGATTACAACGAAGCCGAGACCCGCGACATCTGGATCGACCGCTTGCTGGCCGAAGCGGGCTGGCCGCTCGATCAGCCGCGCGACCGGGAGTTCCCCGTCACCGGCATGCCCAGCACCTCGGGCGAAGGCTTTGTCGACTATGTGCTATGGGGCGATGACGGCAAGCCGCTGGCGGTGATTGAAGCCAAGCGCACCAAGCGCGACCCGCGTGAAGGCCAGCAGCAGGCCAAGCTCTATGCCGATTGTCTGGAGCAGCAGTTCGGCGTGCGTCCGCTGATCTACTACACCAATGGCTACAAGCATTGGCTGTGGGATGACGGAGCCTATCCGCCCCGCGAGGTGCACGGCTTTTACAAGAAGGACGAGCTGGAGCTGTGGCGTCAGCGCAAAGCAACGCGCCGGTCGATTGCCACCACCAAGATCGATGAGAACATCGCCGGACGCTACTACCAGACCCGTGCCATCCGCCGGATCGGTGAGGCGTTCGAGAAGGACCGCCAGCGTAAGGCATTGCTGGTTATGGCGACGGGTTCGGGCAAGACCCGCACCGTGATCGCGTTGGTCGATCAGCTCATGCGCGCCAATTGGTGCAAGCGCGTGCTGTTTTTGGCAGACCGCGTGGCGCTGGTTAAGCAGGCGCACAACGCCTTCAAGGCGCATATCCCGACAACGCCGAGCGCGAACCTGATCGAAAAGCACGACGCTAAGAAGAACGATCACAACGGCGCGCGCGTCTGTGTCGCTACCTACCCCACCATGATGGGGCTGATCGACGAAATGCAGAACGGTCAGAAGCGCTATGGTCCGGGGCATTTCGACCTGATCGTGATCGATGAGGCGCACCGCTCGGTCTACCGGAAATACCGCGCGATCTTCGACTATTTCGACAGCTTGCTCGTTGGGCTGACGGCCACACCACGCGACGAGATCGACCGCGATACGTATTCGCTGTTTGAGCTGGAACGCGGCGTGCCGACCGATAGCTATGATCTTGAAGAGGCGGTGGCTGATGGCTTCCTGGTGCCGCCGACCCCGATCTCAGTGCCGACCCGCTTCATGCGCGAGGGGATCAAGTACGATCAGCTCTCCGATGAGGATAAGGAGAAGTGGGACCTTCTTGAATGGGAGGGCCAGCTTCCGAAGGGCGATGTCGATCCGGCAGCGCTCAACAAATGGCTGTTCAACGAGGACACGGTCGACAAGGTGCTTGAGCACCTGATGGTGAACGGCCTCAAGGTTGCCGAGGGTGACTGGCTCGGCAAGACGATCATTTTTGCCAAGAACCACAAGCACGCGCAATTCATCGCCGAGCGCTTCGATGCCAACTACCCGCATTTGAAGGGCTCTTTTGCACGGGTGATCGACTACTCGGTCGAGTACCCGCAATCGCTGATCGACGATTTCTCGATAGCCGATAAACCGCCCCACATCGCCATCTCGGTCGACATGCTCGACACCGGCATTGACGTGCCCGAGGTGCTTAATCTCGTCTTCTTCAAGGTGGTACGCTCGAAGACCAAGTTCTGGCAGATGATCGGTCGCGGTACGCGCCTTCGCGAGGACCTGTTTGGTCCCGGCCGCGACAAGAACGAGTTCCTGATTTTCGATTACTGCCAGAATTTCGAGTTCTTCAACCAGAACTCGAACCTGAAGGAAGGCAAGCAATCGGCCTCCCTCACTGAGAAGCTTTTCGCCACACGCGTCGAGCTCGTCATGCAGCTGGCAGGCTTGTCAGAGGAAGAACGCGGTCAGGGTCTGGCGCAGCTCGATAGCGAAACGCGCGACCGCCTTTTCCACGAGGTGGCTGCGATGAACCTCGACAACTTCCTCGTCCGCACCAAGCGCAAGGAGGTTGAGACTTTCCAGCAACGCGAGGCTTGGAACGAAATTGGCCCTAATGACCGCGAGGTGCTGATCGGCGAGATAGCCGTCCTGCCTTCGGCGTTCGAAGACACTGACATTGCTGCGAAGCAGTTCGACTACATCGTGCTGAAGGGGCAGCTCGCCTTGCTCCAGAACGACGCCTCATTCTCACAATGTCAGGAGAAGGTGATCGCGCTTGCTGCTAAGCTCGAAGATCTCGGGAATGTTCCCATGGTCAAAGCGCAGATGGATCTGATCCTCGAAATTCAAACACCGGATTATTGGGCCGACACCGATGCATGGGGGTTGGAGCAGATGCGGCGCCGTCTGCGCGGGCTGATGAAGCTGATCGAAGGCGATGAGGCCGCCATCATCTACACCGATTTCGAAGATCAGATGGGTGAGGCAACGCAAATTGAATTGCCACACGCCGGCATTGGCACAGACAAGCCGCGCTTCCTGATGAAGGTGCGCCATTTCCTGAAGGCCCACGCCGATCACATCACGATCCGCAAATTGTATCGCAATGAGCAACTCACTTCCCAGGATCTGTCGGAGTTGGAGCGCATCCTGCGCGACGAAACGGAAGCGAGCGACGCCGACATCGCCGTGATCACTAGCGAAGGCGGCTTAGGCTTGTTCATCCGCTCGCTGATCGGGCTGGATCGCGATGCCGCAAAAGATGCCTTTGCAGAAGTTCTGGCTGGCCAAAACCTCAACGCCAACCAGATCGAGTTCATCAACCTGATCATCGATCACTTGACGGAACGCGGAGCAATGGATCCGCGCCGCCTCTATGAGAGCCCCTTCACCGATTTCGACGACCAGGGCGTCAGCGGCGTGTTCCGACAAGAGCGCGTCGCGCAGATAATAGAAATTTTGGAGAGTGTGCGTGCGAAGGCAGCTGCGTAGGTCAACGGCCGCTCACGACCCAAGCTGCGGTGTCCATCTATTAGGCCGCGAGCGGCAGTTATTGCCCGGATAAGACAGTTGCATAGCTCTACCCCGAGGCGCAGAAGATCAGCGACTGAAGCGTGCATCAGGGACGATTTGCCGCGGCTCAGGTTGACGGCGAGAACGTGGTGGCGCTGCGAACGTGAAGGCGACCTAGCTAATGGATGACGAGGACTACAGTCGGCGGAAGGGGGTTGCTGACGAGCCGCACTGGCAGGAGTTTGTACAAGGTCTAGGGGGCGGCGAGTTGGTTGCGCCTCTGATCAAGCGGCAAGGCGTCAAGAACGCTGACTTCTTGTTTCGGCAGGCTCGCGTTGTGGCCGAACTTAAGGTTTTAGAGACGGAGTTCTTGGACACAGAGGGCATACGTCAGAAGGTAGTGGATGCCTTTAGTCGCTATGCGGGAACAGACCCGGAGGACGACCAAGGCTTGCGATTGCGGCACGAGCTTATAAGGATCCTCAAAGCGCCGCTCCAACGTATTGTTAACAAAGCAAACCGTCAGATTAAGGAAACGAAACAAGAACTCGGCCTTGTCGGATGGCGTGGCATAATCATCATCGTGAATGACGGTTTTCGCGGGCTTCCTCCGGACCTTGTGATGGGTTTAATTGCCAGCATTTTAGACGGCAAGAACTATAGCAGCACCGACGGCTTTATCTACCAGACGAACCACTATGTCGAACTCGCCGACAACCCCTACGCCGTTCTCCTATGGGCGCCGCAGTATGATCCGAAAGCGGACGACGATCTGGTGGACTTTGTGAATGATTTGGGGCGGAATTGGCGAAAGTTCTCGGAGGCTAAGGACGGCCCTTACGACTACAGCGGTGAGCACGAAACATTGGACCTAGAGGGCGCCTTGGTGGTGACGGGCCCCCTTCGCCAGCGCCGATATACTGGCGACCTTTAGCTGCTGAGTGAAGGCTTTAGAAACTCGCATGTCGCACAGCTCGCATTCCGTAATTGCCAATTTCCTGTCGATATGGGGCGCAGATCAGACGCCGCATAATGTCCATTCTTGGGCGATTGTGTTGAAAAACCCGGCGCTGAGATTGGCGGTGGGGTCAGCCTGAGGCCGCGCGGAGGCTTGGTCCCCGCTTATGCGGGGGCTGGGGTGGCTGGCATGGGGATCAGCTTGGCCATCTTGCGGAGGTTTTGGGCGGTGGCGGCGAGGAGGAACTCGTCTCTTGCACCGTTTGGACCTCGCAGGCGCAGGCGATCCATCCTGAGGATGCGCTTGAGGTGCGCGAACAGCATCTCGACCTTCTTTCTCTGGCGGCGCGAGACTAGATAAGCGTCGGTTGTGGCGATATCGCGGGCGAGATCACGGGCGCCCTCGTGGACTGAACGCAGGATCTTGCGCGCTGGCTGGGTCGGGCAACAGCGGGGCTTGAGAGCGCAGGCGTCACAGTCGAGCTTGCTGGCGCGATAGCGCAGCATGCCGTTCTCATCGACGAACGGACGTTCCTCGCGATAGACCTTCTGCCTCTGGCGCAGCCGCTTGCCGGCGGGGCAGATATAGCTGTCATCCTCATGGTCGAAGGTGAAGGCCGAACGCTCGAAGGTATCATCGCGGCGGGCAGACTTGTCGAACACAGGGATGTGCGGCTCGATCCCGCGCTCCTCGACCAGCCATGACAGGTTCTTCGCATCCCCATACCCGGCATCACCCACAAGCCGCTCGGGCCACAGACCAAAGCGTTCCTGCGTCCGGTCGATCATGCGGCGCTGGGCAGTCACCTCAGCCTGGCGGATAGCGGTGGTCGCCTCGACATCGACGATCACCGCGTTCTGAAGATCGATGAGGTAGTTAGTGGCGTAGGCGAAGAAGGCGCGCTCACGGCTTGCCGCAGTCCAGCGTGCAGCCGGATCAGCCACCGCCAACTGCTTGGGCGGCACCGGGGTTGCGCCCCCGAAGGCGGCATCGTCGAGCACGGCCAGATACTCGCGAACGGCATGGCTGGTGGCCGGGTCCGGCAGACCATCGGCTTTATCGACGGCATGCTGGCGGTTCACATCGGCGCGCACGAGGCTACCATCGACTGCGAAGCCCTCGCCGCCAACCAGACCCTCGGCGATGCAGCGCGCCACGGTTGTCTCGAACAGCTGGCGCAGCAGATCACTGTCGCGGAAGCGCCCGTGCCGGTTCTTGGAGAAGGTCGAGTGGTCGGGCACATCGCCTTCCAGCCCGAGGCGGCAGAACCAGCGATAGGCGAGGTTTACATGCACCTCCTCGCACAGCCGCCGCTCGGACCGGATGCCCATGCAATAGCCGATGATCAGCATCCGGATCATCAACTCGGGATCAACCGAGGGCCGTCCGGTCGAGCTGTAGAAGGGGCGCAGATGTTCGCGAATGCCCGACAGATCAACGAACCGGTCAATCGAGCGCAGCAGGTGATCCGCCGGAACATGCCGCTCCAGGTTGAAGCTGTAGAACAGCGCCTCCTGCGCCACCGTTCGTTCACCCATCATCTCGCCATCTCCGACTGACTACGGAGACATAGAATCAATACTTTAGCGCCATTGCAAGGGAGAGTTTTTCAACAGAATCGGGCATAATCGGACGATTTCCGCCGCGGCGTCGACCGGCGGGTTTGTCCCAGATTATCTCGTTCAGGATGACTGACCGCTTTAGACCTAGTTCAGGTTGAGCGCGGCTCCACCCTTAAACGATTGTTTGCGCCCCTCTGCCCCTCCTGCAACCTTAGCCATAGCTCAACAACAGATGGGTTGCCCTATTGTTGAGTTTTGAGAACTCTGTTTTTTGCGCCGTCGTAATTTGAAGCTCTCAGGCTTCAAAGCCGCTAGTCTCCCTCTCTTAAGTGACAGTGCAACGGTAGCGGGTTGTCCCGGTAGTCCACAGGAGGGCCCCATGGCCGTCGACGCGCGCAATCCACAAGCGCTGGCGGCGACGGCCATGGGAGGTACCTGTGGACCCACCGGGTCAACCCGCGGGCGGCAACGCGCGACAGTTTGTAAACTTTGAGCCTGACAAATACCGTCCGAAATGGGCCATGTGGAAAATAACTTGACGAAGCCTATCTCGTAAGGCGACTTGGGTTATATTAAAGCATTGAGAGATAATGAAAAAAGGCCAACCTTACAATTTTGCATGCATCAGAACCATTCTGATGGCATGAGATTTGCCGCATCAAGCCGCGCTCAATCCTTCCTGAGCGCGGCCAGCATATCAGCGAGCGGGCCCAGCTGTTCGCCCTCTTGCACAATGCCTGCCGCCTTGCGCGCAGCCTCTGCCGCTGGTCCTTCGGCGTAGGGATCAATTGCAAGGCCCAAGCTTTGCGCGATCGCTTCGCCAAGGTCGAACATCTCGCCGGTGTAGTCGATCTCGTCGCAATCATCGGCTTCGAGCTCGATTTCGATTTCCTCATCCGCGCTCGGCACTGGCCGCGCGCGCGCCTCGACAAAGCGCAGATCGAGCGGCTCATCAATCGCGACGGCGAAATCCTCCCCCGAAACAGCGCAGGGCTGCATGATCGCAGCCGTCAGCCGTCCGCTCGCACGGATGGCCTTGGGCTTGGCTTCGAGTGTCACCTCTGCGCGCAAGGCCTCCACCGCGCTGATGCCAAAACGGGTTGCAAGGGCAGCGCGTTCTGCCTCGCTGGCTTCGATCACGATCACCTCGCCGGGCAGGGGGCGCACCTTGATCATGCGCGAGAGTTCAGGATCGCTCACCAGATGCCGCTCGCTTTCAGCAATTCCTTGTCGTCAAACCGGCCCAGCCGATCATAGAGCGCCAGCAAGCGCGCCGCGACTTTTTGCGCCGAGGCGGCTTCGTCTGCGCCTTCGACAAAGGTGACATTTCGCGCCACAGCCGCCGCGAGCCGGGCTTCGTCACGTGCATTAAGCGCCCCGCGATAGGCGCCAAGTCTGCCGCCGAGCACGCTCATCAGCTTGCCCACGCGCTTGCCCACCACCACATCATTGACGCCGAATTCGCGCAATTGGCCGTCCATGTCTTCAACAAAAAGTTCCGCCAGCAGCGCGCTTTCCGAACGCAGATCAGTGGCTTCGAGGCGAACCATCATCACGCTGACCATTGCGGTGATCAGATCAAACCGCCCGCCGATCGTATCGGCCACGCCGCAGTCAGCGTAATAGGCCGGATCGCGCGCCAGTTCGACCACACGGTGCCACAGCGGGCGCACGCCTTCGCGTGGATCCGGCGCTGTTCCCAGCAAGCGGGAGAGGAACGACATAAACAGGCAACCTTTCATCAACCATGCGCGCACACCACCATGCGCTCGGCCCAGCAACCCACCAGCGCCTGTGCCGGTTCCGGACGCCATTCAAGCCCTATTCAACCCATTCTTGCCATGCGTGGCACAGATGGTGCGTTGCCAGCGAGCGACTTGGCGCTTAAAGCGCTTTGCCAGCCGTGATGCACCCGGGATATAAGCACCGGGCGACTACGGCAAGAGACGGGACGGACACGAGCTTGGGCAAGATCAATTTTTCGGTTGTGGCACAGCGTCAGGGCCTCGCAGGGGCGGCACTGCTTGCGCTGGTAAGCGGTGTGCTGGGCGGCTGTTCCTCGATCATGGAGCCGCGTGGCTATATTATTGATCAGACCTTGATGGATACAGTGCAGCCGGGGATCGATAACCAGACTTCGGTCGAGGGCGCGTTGGGACGCCCCACTTTCACCAGCGAATATGGTGAGCCGACCTGGTATTATGTCTCGAGCGTCACGGGGCGCCGCCCTTTTCGCGATCCCCGGATCAAGCAGCATTCGGTGCTTGCCGTGCGCTTTGATGAAACCGGCCGGGTGCGCACAGTCGACCGCAGCGGCATCGAGCGCGTGGTCTATCTTAACCCCAACAGCGCCAAAACCCCCACTCTGGGCCGCGAACGCGGGTTCCTGCAGGATCTGTTCGGCAATATCGGTCAGGTCGGCGGCATGGGCGGTGGCCCCGGCGGGATGTAAGCGCGCTTGACCGTGCGCGGCTTGCTTGAACCTTTTGCCCTGCGCGCCATATAAGCCTGCATGACACATGATCCGGCGAGCCACGGCCTTATCCAGTGGCACGGAACCACCATCATCGGCGTGCGCCGCGGCGGAAAAACCGTGATCGCAGGCGACGGGCAGGTTTCCATGGGCAACACCGTGATGAAGCCTAATGCCCGCAAGGTGCGCCGCATTGGCGATGGCAAGGTTGTCGCAGGCTTTGCCGGAGCAACCGCGGATGCCTTCACCCTGTTTGAACGGCTCGAAAAGAAGCTTGAGCAATATTCCGGCCAGCTGATGCGCGCGGCTGTCGAGCTGGCAAAAGACTGGCGTACCGACAAATATCTGCGCAACTTGGAAGCGCTGATGATCGTGGCAGACAAGGACACGCTGCTGGTGCTCACCGGCAATGGTGATGTGCTGGAGCCGATCGGCGAGATTGCGGCGATTGGCTCGGGCGGCAATTATGCGCTCGCGGCAGCCCGCGCGCTTTCCGATTATGAAAGCGATGCCGAAGTGATTGCAAAGAAAGCGATGGCGGTTGCTGCCGAGATCTGCGTTTTCACCAACGGCAATCTGACGATTGAGACCGTCTGATATCGCGATGCCAGCCCCGGCCGCGGATCCGGGGCGGAACAAGGTGCCCGCGATCCAGCTCCTGCGGATACTGGCGGCGGCGACTGTTGCGGTGTTGCACATTGCCTATGCCTTTGCCGAACACATTGGCACCGGGCTCGGGCTGAGCGGGGCGTTTGATCACGCGCGCGCCGGACAAGGCGCAGTGATGCTGTTTTTCGTCATCTCCGGCTATGTGATGGTGATTTCATCACGGGCGCTGTTCGGCGATCCGCGCGCGCGCCGGGTGTTCTGGCTGCGGCGGATCATCCGGATCATGCCGCCTTACTGGCTGGCGACGGGCTTGCTCGTGCTGGTATTCCTGACGCTCTATCCGCGCCCGATTGATCTGGCAGACCTTGTGCGCTCGCTGGCGCTGGTCCCCTACTGGCCTGCAGACGGCGGGCTGCGCGCGATCCCCTTCCTATGGGTCGGCTGGACGCTCTTTTTCGAAATGGTGTTCTATTTCTGGTTTGGTCTGTTTTTGGTGTGGCGGCGCGAGGCGGCGATTGCGGCGGTTGGCGTAGTGCTGGCGGCGCTGATGGTGGCGGGGTCGCAGGTGGGCATGGAGAGCGCCTTTGCCTTTACCCTGACCCGCCCGGTATCAGGGATGTTCTTGGCCGGGATGGTGCTCGCCCTGTGGCGCGAGCGGGGTGGGCAGGCGCAGCTCTTGTGGCGGTTGGCGGCGCTCGCAGCGGCGCTGCTGACGATTGTCATGGTGCCCCCTCCTGCCGTGCCCGATGCGATGGCGCTCGATTATGTGCTGTGGTGCGGGGTTCCGGCCTTGCTGCTGGCTTTCGCAGTGCTTTCGGGGCCTATTGCCTTGCCGTGGCCAGTTCTCGTTAACCGCGCAGGCGATGTCAGCTATGCGCTCTACCTGCTCCATGTGCCGATGGCTTGGCTGTGGCTGTGGACCTGGCCCAAGCTGACGCGGCGCCCGCCATTTATCGAGATCGGACCGTGGAATTATGCTGTCACCGCAACGCTTGCCGCGTTGGTGGCGGCTTGGGCATTTTTCACCTTCATCGAGAAGCCGATGACGCTGGCCTTGAACCGCGGGCTGGTCTCGCCACATAGGCCGCAAGGCTGAACAACGAAAAAGAGCAATGGATAACCTTACCCCCAAACAGATTGTCGCCGCACTGGATGAACACATCATTGGCCAGGCCGATGCCAAGCGCGCGGTGGCGGTTGCGCTGCGCAATCGCTGGCGCCGTCAGCGGCTTGGCGCGGATTTGCGTGATGAAGTGACGCCCAAGAACATCCTGATGATCGGGCCGACGGGCTGCGGCAAAACCGAGATCAGCCGCAGGCTCGCCAAGCTCGCCGAAGCGCCGTTTGTGAAGGTCGAGGCGACCAAGTTCACAGAGGTTGGCTATGTCGGGCGCGATGTGGAACAGATTGCGCGCGATCTGGTCGAAGAAGCGATCCGGCTGGAAAAGGAACGCCGCCGCGAAAAGGTGCGCGAGGCCGCATCCGAGGCTGCGATGGAACGCCTGCTCAATGCGCTGGTGGGTGAGAATGCCTCGGAAGCCACCCGCGAAAGTTTCCGCCAACGGATTGTCCAGAACGCGATGAACGAGGTTGAGGTCGAGATCGAAGTGGCCGATCAACCGCGTGCGCCCTTTGATATGGGCAATATGGGCGGGCAGATCGGGATGATCGACCTGTCTGACATGATGGGAAAAGCGCTGGGCCGCAAGGCGACCCGCCGCCAGAAACTGCGCGTGCCCGATGCCTGGGACAAGCTGGTGGAGGAAGAAGCCGACAAGCGGCTCGATCAGGATGACGTGGCGCAGGCCGCGCTGCGCAATGCCGAGACTAACGGGATCGTGTTCCTCGATGAAATCGACAAGATCGCAGTGTCCGATGTGCGCGGCGGCAGTGTCAGCCGCGAAGGCGTGCAGCGCGATTTGCTCCCGCTGATCGAAGGAACCACTGTGGCCACCAAATATGGCCCGATGAAAACCGATCATGTGCTGTTTATCGCCAGCGGCGCGTTTCATGTGGCGAAACCTTCGGACATGCTGCCCGAGCTTCAGGGCCGCTTGCCGATCCGGGTTGAACTGCGAGCGCTGACGGAAGGCGATTTCATCCGCATACTGTCCGAAACCCGCGCCAATCTGGTGACGCAATATCGTGCGCTGCTGGGCACAGAAGAAGTGACGCTCGACATCACAGAAGATGCCGTGGCGGAAATCGCGAAGATTGCAGCGCAGGTGAATGCCGGCGTTGAAAATATCGGTGCGCGGCGTTTGCAGACGGTAATGGAGCGTTTGCTCGAAGAAATCAGCTTTGAAGCCGAGGAGCACCGCGGCGAGACGGTGACGGTTGATGCCGCCTATGTTCGCGATCGGCTGGCGGGGCTCGCGGGCAACACTGACCTCAGCAAATATATTCTGTGAGCGAGCGCGCGCCTGTTAGCGACCCGGCGCGCATGGTGGCCGAAATGGCCCCTCGGCTGGACGCTCAGGCGTGGCGTTTTGTGGTGGTGGCAGATGGTGATTTGCCCGCCGATGTTTTTGCCATCATCCGTGAGGACGAGGGGCTAAGCGCGATCATGCCCGGAGAGGGCGGTGATTTTGCCCGCATCACCTTGATGGTGCATTCCGCATTGGAAGGCGTCGGGCTGACTGCGGCGGTATCCGGCGCGCTCGCTGCGGCGGGGATTGCCTGCAATGTGGTGGCAGGGTTCCACCACGATCATTTGTTTGTGCCGTGGCAGCGGCGCGAGGAGGCGCTGGCAGTGCTCCAGCGCCTCTCGCAATCGGGGTGATTATTCGCCCAGCAGGTGCTTTTTCCAGAAGGTGAGCTGGGCAAGGAAAGCGTAGTCGGAATTGGCCTTCTTGGCAAAGCCGTGGCCTTCATCGGCAGCAATCAGATGCCATGCCTCCCCGCCACCCGCACGGATTGCGGCGACCATCTGATCGGCCTCGGATTTGGGCACGCGCGGATCATTGGCGCCGGTGATGACGAACATCGGCTTTTCGATTTCATCGACCCGGGTCAGCGGGCTGATCTCGATCAGCTTGGCGCGCTGCTCGGGGTCGCGTTCATCGCCATATTCGACGCGGCGCAGATCCTGCCGGTAAGGGTTGGTGTTTTCCAGAAAGCTCACGAAATTGCTGATCGCCACGGTGCATTGCGTGGCGGTGAGCCGGTCTTTCAATTGCACCGCAGCCGCATAGCACATGTAGCCGCCGTAAGAGCCGCCGGTGAGCCCGACCTTGCCCGCATCAACCCGATCATGGGCGCGCACTGCATCGAGCAGCGCTTCCAGATCGCGCACCGAATCCTCGCGCTTGAAGGGGCCATTGTCGAGGCTGACGAAGACCTTGCCATAGCCGGTCGAACCGCGGACATTGGGGTAGAACAGCCCGATGCCCAGTTCGTTCAAGTAGTAATTGTTGCGCGCCAGGAACCCGGCGCGGCTTTGCGCTTCGGGCCCGCCGTGGACGCTGACGATCATCGGACGCTCGCCCGGAAATTTCGCCGGATCTGGCAGGTAGAGGATGCCCGACACCTCCAGCCCGTCAAAGCTGGTGGTGGTAAGGATTTCCGGCTCGACATTGATGCTGGGATCAAGCCCGCCGGTCTCGCTTTGCGTCCAGCGGGTGAGTTCGAGCGTCGCAGGGTCAAGCGACCAGACATCAGACGCGCTTTTTGCGCTGCTCAGCGAAAACCCAAGCTCGCCCCAAGGGGCAAATTGCAGACCGCCGATCTGGCCTGCAGGAAGGCTGTCGATGCTGCGCACTGTGCTGCTCGCCACATCGAGCAGGCGCAGGCGGTCTGTGCCAGCCTCGTTCACGACATAGGCGATCAGCTTGCCATCCGGGCTGATGTCGAAGCCCTCGACATCCCAAGCTTCGTCCGTCACCGGCGTGAAGGCGCCGCTTGCCGGATCAAGCCGGCCCAGGCGGCGGAAGTCCGAGCCTTCATCGCTTGTCACCCACACCGCCCCGCCGGGGGCGACGCGCAGGCCACCATAAGCGATCTCGCGCGCGGGATCACCGATCGCGCTCATCTTGCCGGTGCCAAGATCAAGCCGGTAGAGATCGACATCCTGCACCGAATTGTAATCGGCGACATAGGCGCTCTTCTTGTCGGGTGCGAAAGCGAGCACCGCCCAGCCGCCACCTTCGCTTTGATGCACCATGCGGGTGGTGGCGGGGTCGCGCGGGTTCATCACATAGATGTCCGAATCAATCCCGTTGCGCGCGGTTGAGGTGAAGCTGAGCAATTCTCCGTCCTCGCTCCACGCGCCCTGTTGGTTGCGGCTCTTGCCGTCGGTCAGCAAGGTCAGGCGGCCGTCTTCAAGGCTGTGAAGCTGGAAATATTCATCACCGCCGCGATCCTTGCGCACCACGATGATGTCGCCGCGCGTCGGCGCATAGCGGCCAAACACCGGCTCGGCCTCGAAAGTGATCTGGGTGCGTGCGCCCATCGGCTCGGCGACACGGTGCAACTGGCTGGTGTTGGCAAAGCGGGTGCTGATGAGCACCGCGCGGGTCTTGGGATCCCACCCGGCAAAGCCTGCACCGCGCACTTCAAGATAGGGCCGCGCGCGCTCCGCCATGGCAAGCGGGATGGGCGGCATGTCTTCGGCGGTAAGCGCTGCTGGCAGCGGCACGACTGGCGGCGCGTCCTGAGCGGCCACGGGCAGGGCAAAGACAGTGGTTGCAAGCAAGGCGGCGGCAAACAAGGGGCGAGACATTGGCAAATAAGGCTCCCGGGGTTGATTATGCTTTGCGTTGGGGTCTGTCCTAAGGTGCAGGTGGCAGCGGGGCAATTGCGGCTTGGCGATGCGCGATGGCAGCTTGTCGAATCACTCGGCAGCTGCGCGCTCTTCATCGCTTTCTGCGAGCTGGCGCGCCCACATTTCGGCATAAAGCCCACCATGCGCGAGCAAGCTGCCGTGATCGCCGCTTTCTGCAAGCCGCCCGTGATCGAGCACCAGAATGCGATCAGCATCGGCAATGGTCGACAAGCGGTGGGCAATCGCAATGGTGGTGCGCCCGCGCGCGACGCGCTTTAGCGTGCCGAGGATTTCCTGTTCGGTGCGGGTGTCCAATGCACTGGTTGCTTCATCGAGCAGCAGGATCGGCGGGTTCTTCACCAACGTGCGGGCAATGGCGACGCGCTGTTTCTCACCGCCCGAAAGTTTCAGGCCCCGCTCGCCGACCATGGTGTTAAACCCATCGGGCAGGCGTTCGATCAGCGGCATCAGCGCCGCATCGCGCGCGGCGCGTTCAACGGCGGCCATATCCGCGTCTTCCGCGCCATAGGCGATGTTGTAGGCAAGCGTGTCGTTGAACAGCACCGAATCCTGCGGGACAATGCCGATCAGTGAGCGCAGGCTTGATTGGCTGACCTGTGCAATATCCTCGCCCCCCACCAGCACCCGGCCTTCGCGTGGATCGTAGAAGCGGAACAGGAGTCGCGCGATGGTGCTCTTGCCTGCGCCTGATGGGCCGACAATGGCGACGTTCGATCCAGCGGGCACTTCGAAACTGAGGCCGTGAAGGATGGTGCGCTCTTCTTCATAGCCGAAGGTCACATTGTCAAAGGCCACCGTCGGGCGCTGCACCACAAGTGCAGGCGCGCCGGGCACATCCTTCACTTCAATCTCGGTGTCGATCAGGCGGAACATATCGGCCATGTCCACCAACCCCTGGCGGATCGTGCGATAGACCCAGCCCAAGACATCGAGCGGGCGGAACAGTTGTAACAGAAAGGTGTTCACCAGCACCAGATCGCCCACTGTCAGCTTGCCCTGCTGCCAGCCCCACACAGTATAGGCCATCGCGCCCCCCATCAGCGCATTGGTGATAAGCGACTGCGCAATATTGAGCAGCGCCAGCGAGTTTTCCGATTTGACGGCGGCCTCGGCATAGGCGCGCGCTGCCGCGCCATAGCGCTCTTCCTCGCGGTGTTCGGCGCCGAAATATTTCACCGTCTCGAAATTCAGCAGAGAATCGACCGCGCGTTGCAGCGCCCGGCCATCAAGATCATTCATCTCCCGCCTCAGCTTCGATCGCCAATCGGTGATCCAGCGGGTGACAGATATATAGGCGACCACTGTCACAGCCGTCGCCAGCACCAGCTCGATGCCGAAATTGATGTAGAAGATGATGCCCACCGCAATCAGTTCGATCGCGGTCGGGGCAAGATTGAACAGCAGGAAATAGAGCATCATCCCGATGCTTTTCGTGCCGCGCTCGATAATCTTGGTAACCTCGCCGGTGCGGCGCGACAGGTGAAAGCGCAAGGACAGTTTGTGCAGGCGGCGGAACACGTCTTCGGCCAGATGCAGCGTGGCAAGCTGGCCAACGCGTTCAAAGGCGATGTTGCGCAAATTGTCGAACACCACCGAGGTAAAGCGTCCCAGCGCATAGGCCGCGACCAGCGCAGCGGCCACAGTCAAAGCCTGTTCGCCTGCGCTGCCGCTGGCCACTCCCGACATCTGATCAACCGCACCCTTATAGGCAAAGGGCAGCGCGAGCGTTACGCCCTTGGCCGCCAGCACGAGCGCCATCGCAATCACAATGCGGCGGCGCAGACCGGGATCATCCTTGGGCCAGAGATAGGGTAGGAACCGCCTTATCGTCGGCCAGCTTTCAATCTGGCGGCGGTCGTCGGCGGTCTGGGTGCTGTCGGGGGGCATAGACGTTGGAATGTGGGCGCGCCCGGGCCTATGCGCAAGCGTCGAGGTTGGCGTTGTCCCTCTTAGAATGAAGGGATCGTGCGTTCTGCGCTTTTGGGCACATCGAACAGCAGTTTGTTGCTGGCAAAATCAATTGCCACCCGATTGAACAGCTTCAGATGCTGCATCCCAAGCGCCAGGGCTGGCTTCTCGGCAAGGCCGAGCGCGGCAAACACGGGGGAATCGGCAAAGGCCAGCGGCACGTTGCTGATGTTGAGCGAAGCCAGCTTGAGGGAGCGCACCACCGCGACATGGCCGATCAGGTCCACGCCGTTGACATCGGTGGTCACGATTTCCGATTCGCGCTTGCGCCGCAATTTGTCGCGCAAGACGGGGTTCGCCATGCTGGTCTCGGCCCCTGTATCAATGATAACTGTGGTGCGGATCCCTTCGACCAATGCGTTGGTGATGAGCAATTGCCCCATTTTGGGCTGCGCGCGCACCACGATCTCAAAGCCTGCGTCAGGGCGGCGCACTCCGCGCATATCCTGCATCGCCATTGAAGGCGTGCGGAAATCAATCAGCACGCGGAAATCCTGCAAGGCATCAAGCCCGATGATGCCATCTGCGCCGATATTGTCCCGCTCCAATACGGGCGCAGAGATGTCATCAATATGATGCCGCCCCACTGTAAGCCGGTTGATCGCGGCCATATCCACCTGCTTGAGGCTGGCCATGCCAAGCAGGTTGACGCGGCCGGCATGGACGAGACCCAATGCGGAGCTGACCTCACGGCTAACGGCGGTCGCCTGACTGCCTGTGTCGATCATGAAGCGGAATGGGCCTCGCTCATCGATCATCACCGGTACGCTGAAGCGCTGGTCGCGCTGGTTCTGCAGGCGCAACACTTTGGTGAGCGGTTCGTTCAGGGTCGGGGCGATGGTTTCAAGTGGAGTGAGTGCAGAAGTGGCCGTGGGCTCGTCACCATTTGCCCATGTTGGTGCTGCGATCAGCGCTGGGGCAAGCAGGCAGGCAGTCCTGTATATATATGCGCGGCCTTGCATCGCTCGTGTCCCGGTATCCTTTTCCGCGCGAGCCGCTCAACGACGGCTCGGCTTTATGATGGCGAGTGTAACAGAGCCCTCCGGTCCCACCTATTGCAAAGCTTGCGTGTGAATCGGTTGGCGAGGGGCGCGGTATCGCCTGGTTCGGGCAAAAGGGCGATTCACCACTGGGCCAGAAGGGCTCCGACACGCTGATTCAGGGTCTGATTGGGGGTGATTCAGGCGATTCTTGAAGGAGATTCGCATCCTGATTCGAACGGGATGCGAATTCGGGGCCAGAATGTGAGATCCTAACTCGTTGATTTTTTGTTGGATTACAACTTTGTGAAATAAAATTGCAAAAAGCCGTTGACCGAATCCCGAAGCACGCATAGATGGGCTCCACCGACGCGGCGCTGACGGCTTCCACCGCCACCGCAACGCTCGGTCGCCACGAAATTCGGATAGCCGGTCCCCCGGTGTAAATCGGGGAACCAATCGCTGTCCGCTTTTACTGTCGGCGGCTCTTTGACATCGTTGGTTTTTGATGAAGGGACATGTGGGCGACGGCGCCCGGTCCGGGGACCTCAAGGCTCCGGTAACCGGTTAACTCAAGCCGATCGCCACATCCGATCGCGGGCTCCACGCTCGCCCGGATGGCAAGCATGTTCATTCGTATCCATTACGTTTGACAGTGCAGGTATCGGCTCCTTGAAGCTCATGCCAGTCTGGCTAGTGGGGTTTTCCCCATGCTTGATTGGTGTGTGACACAAACTTGAGAGTTTGATCCTGGCTCAGAACGAACGCTGGCGGCATGCCTAACACATGCAAGTCGAACGAGACCTTCGGGTCTAGTGGCGCACGGGTGC
>MEDW01000016.1 GCA_001724215.1 Erythrobacter sp. SCN 62-14
GCGGGGTCTGCTGTCAAGAAAATTGTTTTATAAGAGCGGATTAACGAGCGAACCTTAGCCGAGCTTCCGGGAGCGCAACGTCAGAATCAATCCACTAGGCTGCCAGCAGCGTTTCGGCCAACGCCCGGCCCGAGAGCCAGGCGCCCTCAACCCGCGGGCTGTGGAGGTAGTCCCCGGCAATCCCCAGCCGCAGGGCCGGGTCGAACCGCGCCGGTCCGCCTCCTTTCGCCACTTGCGGCAAGGCATAAAGCCAGCGATGCGCGTCGAGATGCAGCGTCGGGGGCAGGCTGGCAAGGCCGCTCGCCGACCAGAAATCGTCCAACAAGATTGCAGCGACTTCGTCCTTGGGCAGATCGAGCAATGCGCGGCTGCGCGTAGGCGAGGCGTGGATCACCCACGTCTCTGCCCCGCCCCGGTCCGGCTTTGACGCATTGCGCGCAGCCCAGCTGATCGCGGCATCGCCATCGCCCCGGATCGCGGCCTGCGAGAGCGGCAGGGCAGCGTGGAAGGCAGCCAGCACCGCCCAGCACGGCGCGGATTGGATGCTGGCGGGACTAGCGGCAAGGTCTGGCGCTGCGTCGCGCAGCAAATCCGCTGCCTGTTCGGCGGGCACAGCCACCAGCACAGTGCGTGCGGTGATGTCGCCTGCGTCGGTGGCAATGCGCCACAGATCGCCTGCTTGCGTAAGCGTCAAAGCTCTCACGCCCCAACGCACAGCAAGCCCGCTCGCCATGACTTTCAAGGGTCCGTTCATGCCCGGCGTGCCGACAAAGGCCTCCTCGCCAGCCTCGGGCCAAGGGGAAGCCGCCCCCGCCTCTTGCCACGCTGCCACAGCCGCGGCGAAAGCAGGATCGCGCGCGGTGAAATATTGCGCGCCGTGATCGAAAGACACATCCGCGCCGCCAATGGCCACGCGCCGCGCCGCCATGCGCCCACCGGGGCCGCGCCCTTTGTCGATCAGAGCAGGCGCAAGCCCGGCCGCTGCCAGATGCAAGGCGCAGGAAAGGCCCGCCATCCCGGCGCCAATGATGAGGATATCGTGGTGCATTGGTTCCATGCCGCCCCAACGCGCAAGGATAGGCGCAGTTTCCGCCTCACCAACGCAAAAAGCGCCCTTTGTCAGGCCGCCTCAAGCAGCCAGCGACGCAGAGCGCTCCCCAGCGGCCTCGTTAAGCATTTCTGCCACAAGGAACGCCAGTTCAAGCGATTGTTCGGCGTTAAGGCGCGGGTCGCAATGCGTGTGATAGCGGTCGCCCAGACGTTCCTCGGTGATGGCAACAGCCCCGCCGACGCATTCGGTCACGTCCTGCCCGGTCATCTCGATATGGATACCGCCCGGATGCGTGCCTTCGGCGCGGTGCACCGCAAAAAAGCCCTTCACCTCGCGCAGGATACGATCAAACGGACGCGTTTTGTAGCCATTATCCGATTTGATGACGTTCCCGTGCATCGGATCGCAGCTCCACACCACCGGATGGCCTTCACGCTCCACCGCGCGCACAAGCCGCGGCAGGCCGTCTTCGACCTTGTCGTGGCCGAACCGGCTGATGAGCGTGATGCGCCCGGCCTCACGATTGGGATTGAGCGTGTCGAGCAGTTCGAGCAGCGCATCAGGCTCCAGCGAAGGGCCGCATTTCATGCCCAAGGGATTGCCGATCCCGCGCGCATATTCGATGTGTGCGCTGCCGGGGAAGCGCGTGCGATCCCCGATCCAGAGCATGTGCGCGCTGGTCGCGAACCAATCGCCGGTGAGCGAATCCTGCCGCGTCATCGCCTGTTCGTAAGGCAAGAGCAGCGCTTCGTGGCTGGTGTAGAAGCTGGTGCCCTTCAATTGCGGAACCGTGCCGGGATCAACCCCGCAAGCCTCCATGAAATCGAGCGCTTCGCCGATCCGGTCAGCCATCTCGGAGAATTTCTCGGTCCACGGCGTGCGGCCCATGAAATCGAGTGTCCACTGGTGAACCTGCCGCAGATTGGCATAGCCGCCGCCGGCAAAGGCGCGCAGCAGATTGAGCGTGGCGGCGGCCTGCGAATAGGCCCGCACCATACGGGCAGGATCATTGCGCCGCGCCTCGGGGTCAAACTCGATCCCGTTGATATTATCGCCAAGATAGCTGGGCAGCGTCACCCCGCCGATGGTCTCGGTGGGCGAGGAGCGCGGCTTGGCAAACTGGCCCGCCATGCGGCCGACCTTCACCACCGGGCGCTTGGAAGCGAACGTCATCACCACTGCCATCTGGAGCAGCGCGCGGAAGGTGTCGCGGATGTTGTTGGGGTGGAACTCGGCAAAGCTCTCAGCACAATCACCACCCTGCAACAGGAAGGCATGGCCATGCGCGACCTGAGCCAGCTCTGCCTTCAGATCACGCGCTTCGCCTGCGAACACCAGCGGCGGATAGGCTGCCAGTGTCTTCTCCGCCTCGGCCAGTTCGGCAGCGTTTTCATAATGCGGCAGGTGACGAGCCTCATGGCTTTGCCAGCTTTGCGGGGTCCAGTTCCGGGTCACAATTCAAGTCTTTCAAACAGCGAGGCCACCAATATGGGGCCGATCTTGCAAAAATCCACTCAAGGGCAGGGCCGCTACAGGAGGTGGGTTACTTTTGTAAAGCCTCAATGCCTGGGCGGACAATATTATTGCCGCCCTATTCATCTTGGACGGCGTGCGCCCTTCCCACGCGGCAGCGCGGCAAGTTGCTGTCCTTCCGGGATAACCGCCAGCCGCACCGCTTTATCGGGCGCAAAATAGCGCGCGGCCAGCGCCTGCATCGCTTGCGGCGTGGTTTGGGTGTAGTCAACCAGCAAGGAACGCAACTGGGCGATGCGGCCGGGCTCAAACGCCGCCCCTTCCAGATTGTAGAGCCAGAATTGATAGCCCGTCGTTGCCCGGCGGATCATCTGTCCGAGCGGCTCGGTTACCCGTGCCAGTTCATCGGCAGCAGGAGGATTGGCAGCAAGATCACGCGCGATCTTGTCGGCCTCGGCAAAGAACACTGGCACAAAGGCAGGCTCCAATTGCGCCACCGCCGTGATCCGGCCGCCGACCGGCAGATCGCTCGGCCAGTTGGAAAAGACTTGCGGCGAATAGCTGGCGCCGGCTTGTTCGCGCAGGGCATCAAGCAGGCGGTTGTTGAACAATTGGGTGAGGATTTCGAGCTGGCGCGATTCGCGGATGTTTTCCGTGCCTCCGCCGCTCGGCCAGATCACCGCAGCCGCCGCCTGATTGGCATCACCGCGGTGGAACAGCACGTCGGGAGCCGCGCCCCCGGTTGCAAATCCCGGCACGCGCGCGGCCACTTCAGGTGCAATTTCACGGCGCGCAGGCAGCGCACCAAAAGTGACCCGCAATTGCTCGCCCACCTGTTGCTGGTCGAAATCGCCAAACACCATCACCTCAACCGGCCCTTCTGCCAGCAGAGGCTCCCACACCGCGCGAAAGCTCTCAGGTGTCACGCCGCGCAAGTCAGCAGGTGCAGGCGTCGCAAACCGCGCGTCCTTACCGGTCGCGACATATTCAAGATCACGTTTGAGCACGCCGCCCGGGCTGGTCGCATAAGTGCTGTAGGCAAGTTCCGACGCTGCCTTGGCGCGCAGCACGGGGTCTGCATCCCAGCGCGGCATCGCCAGCTTGGCAGCGAACAGATAAAGCTGGCCCGCCAGATCATCCGGCCTTGTCTGCCCGGTGAAGGTGAACACGGCGTGATCAATACCAAAGTCAAAGCCAAGCTTGCGCCCCGTGGCAAGCCGGTCAAGCTCGTTCTGGCCCAACTCCCCTACTCCGGAACCAACCAGCGCGGTTTCGCCCAATCCGGCATAGATTGCCGTTTCTGCATCAAAAGCGCGCTGACCTGCGCCAAAGCGCACCCTCACAGTGACCCGGCCTGGCTCGGCATCGCTCGCCCACACCAGCGCGCGCACTCCGTTGGCAAATTCGATCTGTTCAATCTCAAGCAAGCCGATCGGACGGCGCGCGGTGATTTCGCCCGGCTCGCCTACGGGGGGCAAATCTTCAAAGCGCACCGTCTTGGCAGCGAGCCGCGCGGTGGGATCAACCACCACTTCGCGGGCCAGCGCCAGCCGCAGCAGGCCGGCATCCGCCTCACCTGCAATCGGCGTCACATAGACCGACCGCAGCACATCGCCGGCAAACAGGCGCCTTGTGCTGGCGAGCACTTCATCGGGGGTAAAGCGTGCACGCATGGAACGAAACACATCGAGCACCACTGCGGGCGCCGCCACAGTCTCACGAATGTCGACTGCATTGACAATGCTGTTCACCAGATCGCCTGCGGATTGCACCGCTTCCTGTTCCAGCTGGTTGGCGAAGACGACATCGAATTCGGCCACTTCGCGGTCGATTTCCTCCTGCGTTGGCGCTTCGGCCAAAGCATCGGCCAGCACGCCGCGCACATCATTGAGCGCGGCCTGCCAATCGCCGGTCAGCGGCGCGAAAGTGATGAATGTGCCATCGACCGAGCGAGAGATGTTCTCCTGCCGGGCCTGCGCATAGAGAAACGAGCCGCCAGCGCGCGCGCGCGCTTCAAGACGGCGGTTGATGATGGCCTGCGCGATCGCATCGAGCAGCAAGCCCTGATTATAGACAATCGTGTCGTCCTTTTGCCGCCACGGGCGCATGATCGCATAGGTCAGGCTGCGCGGCAGATCAGGCTCCACCGCAACGGCCAGTTCGCCCAGAGGAGCATCAATCACCGGCTCATCAGCAGCACCGGGAGGCGCTGTCGGATCGCCGAAATCGGGCGCAACACCGGCCTTGCCCGTGCCCTGCCAATCGCCAAACCATTGCTCGACAAGGCCAGCCAATTCCATGGGATCGGCATCGCCTGCCACCACGATCACCGTGTTTTCCGGCCGATACCAGCGATCATAAAAGGCCTGCACCTTGCGCCCCGTTGCGCCGCGCAGGGTTTCTTCGGTCCCGATCGGGCTGCGCGTCGCGAGGCGTTGGCCGGCAAAGAAAGTGCGCCGGGTGACTTCGGCCACCCGCTGCCCGGCCCCGCCGCGCTCGCGTTTTTCAGCGAGCACAATCGGGAGTTCCGCGCGCACATTGGCATCGCTGAGCACCGGCGCCCGCACCATGCCCGACAACAGGCGAAAACTCTTGGTCAGCTTGGCGCGATCAATGTTCGGGATATCAAGCTTGTAGGCGGTGTGGGTCGGGCTGGTTTCAGCATTGGCATCGCTGCCAAAGGTTGCCCCCAAGCGCTGCCAAGCGGCAATCGCTGCACCGGGGGCCAGATATTTGCTTTCCCGGAACAACAAATGTTCAAGCAGGTGAGCATAGCCTTGCTCGTGATCTTCCTCGTGCAGTGATCCGGCATCAATCCGCACGCGGATTGACACCTGTTGCGGCGGAACCGCATTGCGGCGCACAGCATAGCGCAGGCCATTGGGCATCTCGCCGAACAGCCATTCCTGATCCACTGGCACATCGCTGCCACGGTAAAGCCATGGGACATCGCCCTTGGGCTGGAGCGCGCGCGGCGCTGGTATCGCAGTCTCGCTCACGGCCGGAGGAGTGGCCTGGGCCGCGATTGGCGTCGCCAAAGTGGCCGAGGTGGCAACGAAAAACAAAGCGCTTAGGGCGCGGGACAACTTAATCATAACTCTCCCTATAGGATGGGGAAAGGTGAAGCGATAGTGAATGCGCCGCTTTGCGATGGCGGATGCTTTGCGCGCTTGAAATCCGACAAGATCGGTCTTAAATGGCCGCCATGTTCATCGAAACCGAAACCACCCCCAACCCAGATGCTCTCAAATTCCTGCCCGGCAAGGTGGTGATGGATGTGGGCACGCGCGAATTTTCCTCGCCCGAAGCCGCTGCAGCAAGTCCGCTGGCCGAGGCGATCTTTGACACCGGTGAGGTGGTCAACGTGTTTTATGGCTGGGACTTTGTCACAGTCACCGCCGCGCCTGGTGCGGATTGGAGCGCACTGAAGCCGCAAGTGATCTCAATCTTGCTGGATCATTTTGTCTCCGAGGCCCCGCTGTTTGCAGGTGGCAGCGCCGGTGGAATTGCGGTCCCGCCCGAAGATCTGATGGCGGTTGAAGAACGCCCGGAAGATGCTGAAATCATCGCGGCGATCAATGAACTGCTCGAAACCCGCGTACGGCCGGCGGTGGCAGGCGATGGCGGCGACATTGCCTATCGTGGTTTTCGCGATGGGGTCGTCTATCTCACTCTGCAAGGCTCCTGTTCGGGCTGCCCGTCGAGCACGGCAACACTCAAGCACGGCATCGAAGGCTTGCTCAAGCATTACGTGCCCGAAGTTGCCGAAGTGCGTGCGGCCTGACCTATGCAATTTCACGATTCGGTCCTTGGCGAACAGGCGCTCGCCCAACTTTTCACCCAAGCGCGCAGCTATAATGGCTGGTTGGACAAGGACGTGTCCGATGAACAATTGCGCGCGATCTGGGATCTTCTCAAGATGGCGCCGACATCTGCCAATATGCAGCCAGCGCGGATCGTATGGGTCAAATCGCCCGAGGCCAAGGCACGCCTTGCCGATTGCGTGATGGATGGAAACCGCGCCAAGGTGCTGGCTGCGCCGGTTACGGCTGTGATCGGCTATGACATCGATTTTCAC
The DNA here is from genome assembly GCA_001724215.1 of Erythrobacter sp. SCN 62-14. Taxonomy (GTDB): domain Bacteria; phylum Pseudomonadota; class Alphaproteobacteria; order Sphingomonadales; family Sphingomonadaceae; genus Erythrobacter. The sequence continues at coordinate 6,603 of MEDW01000016.1, forward strand.
GAGGAACTGCCTTGGCTATTCCCTCACACCGATGCAAAAAGCTGGTTTGAAGGGGATGAAAAGGGCCGTGAGGAAGGTGCTTTTCGCAATTCCTCGCTGCAAGGAGCCTATCTGATGCTGGCCGCGCGGGCATTGGGGCTTGATTGCGGGCCCATGTCGGGTTTCGATGCGACAGCAGTGAATGCGGCGTTCTTTGCCGATCAACCGCGCCATCGTGTCAATTTTATCTGCTCGATCGGCTATGGGGACCCTGCCAGCATTTTTGATCGCAGCCCCCGGCCTGATTTCGAACGTTTCAACCAGATCGCCTGACGCGCACACCCCGCTTGCATCGCAGCGCGCGCTGGGGCAACGGCGCTAACCATGCGCACCCTCGCTATAGAGACTGCCAGCGAAGCCTGTTCTGTCGCGCTGTTTGGCGCCGATGGAACGATGCTTGCGCATAATCACAAGGTGATCGGACGCGGCCACGCCGAAGCGCTGGTGCCCATGATCGCAGCTTTGCCAGACAAGGGCCGCGCGCCTCGAATTCTCGTCTCGCTTGGCCCGGGCAGCTTCACCGGCGTGCGCATCGGTCTTGCCACTGCGCGCGCCTTGGGCTTTGCTTGGAAGGCGCAGGTGCTCGGCTATCCCACGCTCGCACTGGTCGCAGCACGCGCGCACAGCTTCCATCCTCGCACCCCGGTGACGATTTGCATGAATGGCGGGCACGGCGAATGGTTTGTCTGCGATTTCGACGGCGCAGGCCTGCCTGAGACGGAACCCGTCTCGCTCACGCCCAACGCAGCGCTTGCGCATAAAGGTCACCGATTGGTTGCAGGCAACCGCGCCGAGGCATGGGCAGCACAGCAAGATCACACCGAAGCGCTTGCCTTGCTCCCCGATGCGGCGCTGGCGCTGGCTGTTCCCTTGGAACTGCTGACCAGCGATCTTGCGCCCATCTATGGCCGCGGTCCCGATGCCACCCCGCTTGCCGAACGCCTGAAATGAGCCCCTGCCCGCGCCAGCTTGATCGTATCATGTCGGTGATGGAGGCCGCGTTTGATCCGGCCTATGGAGAGGCGTGGAATCGCCGGCAGGTGAGCGATGCCCTCACCCTTCCCAGCACTCATGCGTTGGTAATCGGGGGCGATGGCCTGCTCATTCCGGATGGGCCAAACCCGCGGCAAGCGGCAGGTTTTGTGCTCACTCGCAAGGCGGCAGACGAAGAGGAACTCCTGCTCATTGCCGTTGCGCCTGATCACCGGCGAAAGGGTCTTGGCGAAGCGCTTATCAGGCAACTCATGGCCGCTGCAGCCCAACGGGGCGTTGCCAAAATTTTTCTTGAAATGCGGCGCGGCAATCCCGCGATAGAACTTTACCGGAAAATCGGCTTTGTTCCGATCGGTGAGCGGCGTGACTATTATCGCACCCCAAGCGGCGAACGTATTGATGCCATTACTTTTGGCTTAACCATTTCGACTTGACCCTGAATCAAGTTACGCACCGATTTCACAGGCCGCCCTTGCAAAAATTGCTCGGCTGCGCCATTTATATGTTCTCGAAAACATAAGGCAGTCATGCCACGAGGAACTCATGCAAGACTTGGAATTTGAAATGAAGGAAACCCTAATCACGCTGACAAGCGATATCGTCGCAGCGCATGTCAGCAATAATGATGTCGCCGTGGCTGACTTGCCGGGCCTGATCACCAATGTTTACTCGGCTCTTGCCAGCTTGGGTGAGACGGCACCTGTAGTGGAAGACAAGCCTGAACCGGCCGTGTCAATCCGCGCTTCGGTGAAGCCTGACTACATTGTGTGCCTGGAAGACGGCAAGAAATTGAAGATGCTCAAGCGCTATCTTCGCACCAATTACAACATGACGCCCGAAGAGTATCGCGCGCGCTGGGGCCTTCCGGCCGATTATCCGATGGTTGCCCCCAATTACGCCGAGACGCGCCGTGATCTTGCAAAAAAGATCGGTCTTGGCCGCAAGCCGGGAACCACAGTTCGCACGCGCCGAGCAAAAAAGTAAGCGTCATGGACGGCAGAGCCGCATTGCCACCGCCGCCAGCGGTGTGATTGGCACGGCCTGCTCGTCCACCGCTTTTTTGCACTTGGCTTGAGCCGGGCAGCGATGACCGTTAAAAGAATTGCAACAAGGCAACAGGCGGGCGCGCACCGGCCCCGCACGGGAGCGTCTCTTGAGCCAGAAAATCGATCTTGAACAACTCTGCGCCGAAAAAGGTCTTCGCATCACCGAGCAGCGTCGTGTGATAGCCAAAGTGCTGTCCGACAGCACCGACCATCCCGACGTGGAATTGCTGCACGAACGCGCCTCGGCAATCGATTCCAAAATCTCGATTGCGACAGTCTATCGCACCGTCCGCCTCTTTGAAGAGGCAGGCATTCTGGATCGCCACGACTTCGGGGATGGTCGCTCACGCTATGAGCCCGTGCCCGAAGCGCACCATGATCACCTGATCGACGTGGAAACCGGCAAAGTGGTAGAATTTGTCGATCCCGAAGTCGAAGCCCTTCAGCGTCAGATTGCCGAACGTCTGGGATACCGCCTGGTCGATCACCGGATGGAACTATACGGGGTGAGGCTTTCGCGTGAAGAGCGCAGCTGAGGCGGAACTGCGCGAGGCCGCCGCGCGCGGCGAAGCAACGCCGGTATCGCTTGGCGGCTGGCTGCGGATTATCGTTCGCAGCCTTGCGTTGCTGGCGCTCCTCATCATTTTCGTACCGCTCCACTATGCCTTCCGCACCTTGGCCTATGGCTCGCCATTCCCGATGCTTTTCCTGCGCTATTCTGCGTGGATTTGCGGTGCGCGGGTGGAAGTGATCGGCACTCATCTGAAGCGCGATGTATTCTACATCGCCAACCACATATCATGGGTGGATATTCTCGCGCTGGCAGGGGCAAGCGGAACCGCCTTTGTCGCAAAGGCAGAATTGGCCCAAGCGCCCTTGGTTGGCTGGCTGGCCGGCCTTAACCGCACTGTTTTTGTGAAGCGTGAAAACCGGCTGGGCGTCGCCGAGCAGATCAATGCCCTTAAAGAGGCCTTGGTTGATAATTGGTCCGTCACAGTTTTTCCCGAAGGGACCACCACCGATGGACAATCGTTGCTGCCCTTCAAAACATCGATGATGTCGGTGCTCGACCCGCCCCCGCCCGGCGTTTTGGTGCAGCCCGTCGTGCTCGACTATGGCGAGATTGCCGAATGGATCGGATGGATCGGGGAGGAAAGCGGCCTCAACAACGCCAAGCGAGTGCTGGCGCGCAAGGGGAGTTTTCCGCTCAAGGTCTATTTTCTGGAGCCTTTCAGCCCGGAATATACGCGCGGCCGCAAAGCTATCGGGGAACAAGCGCGCGCGCGGATAGAGGAAGCGCTTGAGGAGATTCTCGGCAAGCCGCTGCGCCCCTTTGCCCACACTGTGCCACCGGTGCGCTACGAGCCGCAGCACTGAGTCTGGTGCACTGCTGAAGACCGTTATCCCCTGGCCTTATACCAACGCTCGATGAGATTGATTCATCGCGCATTGGTTAAGCCCGTGCGGCGCCCCAGCAATTCCAGCGCGTGATGCGTCAGCATCTCAGCGCCCTGGCATTAGAAGCCAACCCGGGGGGCCAGAGCAGTTTTGCGACCAAGCTGGCTCTCTGCCGCTGCCTCGTCCTGTGCCCCAATCAGCTCAGACGGAGTGAACCAGATCGGTCAAGAAGTGTTCAACAGCATTCTTCCGACCCAACGAGCCGGCAAAGTAGGAGGCGCCCGCGCGGCCTGAGGATTGCTTGTCCCTTCGCGTCAGCTTGAACGCACAAAGCTCTACAGCCCCGCGCGCACCAGCCAATCGTGAAACAGCCGGACCGGGCGGCTTTCAAGGGCCACCGGCTTGCACACAAACCAATAGGAATAAGGGCTTTCCACCGGAACGCCCGGCAGATTGGTCAGCCGATTGTCACCGGCCCGCCGCAGGTGGTCGTCATGCATGATCGCAATGCCGAGCCCCTGAGCAGCGGCCTCAAGCATGAGTTGGCCCGAATCGTAATGGTCAATCGCCACCGGATCCATATCTTCAAGGCTGTTGGCCTTTTTCCACGCAACAAAGCTTTCGGGCAATTCGTTATGAATGAGAAAGGTTTGCTTTGCCATGGTCTCCGGCGTCACCACATTGCCAATCCCGCGCGCCAGTTCCTTGCTGCAGATCGCGTGCACCAGATTGTGATCGAGACGAACTGCATGAAGCCCGCTGGCGGGCCCTCGCGACAGGATAATCGCGGCGTCGAGCGTGTCACCCACGCGGTCTTCAAGGTGAGGAGCGGTGTCGATATCGATGTGCAGCAATGGGTGACGCTTGCGCAATTCACCGAGCCGCGGGAACAGACGCTGGCTGCCAAACATCGGGAGGACCCCCAGCCTGAGACGCAATAGGGCAATATTATCCGATTGGCTTTCCACGGCCCGGGCAAGCGCCTCCATGTGGGGGTTCACAGCCTCATAAAAGGCCTGCCCCTCATCGGTGAGCTGCATCGACTGGCGCGCCCGCGTGAACAGCTTTTTCCCGACAAACTCTTCAAGATTGGTGATGCGCCGTGACAAGGCCGAAGGGCTGAGCCCAATCTCCTCGGCGGCAGCCCGAGCTGAGCCGAGACGAACGGTGCGCATAAAAGCTTCAAGAGCGCGCAAGGGGGGCAGACGACGTGCAGGCATGATGGGGCTCCTTGATCGAAGCAGATACGCCCGACAAGCCCACAGGATGCAAAAAATCGAATTGATTATGAAAAAATCTGGTGAAACTTGCCTTTATTGCAAGTCGCTCGCAACTTGCGGCGCGTGCAACCGCAAACGGGTGACATGGGTCTCATCACCAGCGGTCACTTCAATGCGCCAACCGCTGGGATGTTCCAGTATCGCACCGACTGCCGGCACAGCCTCGGCCAGCACAAAGGCCAAGCCTCCCAAAGTGTCGACCGCTTCCGCGACTTCGGCGAGGCGCGGATCCACCCGTTTCGCCACATCCTCAAGTTCGGCCCGCGCGTCGCAGTCCCACATTCCCTCGCCGATCGGCACGATCAATTCGGCAGGCGTTTCGTCATGCTCGTCCTCGATCTCGCCGACGATTTCCTCGACCAGATCCTCGATCGTGATCAGTCCATCTGTGCCTGAAAATTCATCGAGCACCACGGCAAGATGGACGCGCCGCGCGCGCATATCGGCCAGCACATCAAGTGCCCCGCGCGATTGCGGAACATAAAGCGGCTGCCGCATCAACACCGTCCAATCGGCAGGCGGCGGCTTTGCTTCGGCCAGGAATGGAAAGACATCCTTGATGTGGATCATGCCGATCACATCATCAAGCCGCTCACGATAGACCGGCATGCGCGAATGGCCATGCTCGGAAAAGGTTGCCACCAGTTCGGCCCACGAAATCGAGGCTTCCACCGCGATGATTGCGCCGCGCGGCACCGCCACATCATCGGCATCATGTTCGGAAAAATGAAGCAGATTGCGCATCATCTGCCGCTCCAAAGCGGTCAGATCGCCTTTGTCCTTGCCACTGGGAGAGGCCGCTATGTCGAGGCCGTTTTCGTCCTCGTGTTCGTCGATCGCCTCTTCCAGCTGTTCACGCAAGGAACGCGCGCCCTCACCCAGCCCAAGCGCTTTACGAATGGCCGGCCACAACCCGCCGCTACTGTCCGCGTCTCCCGCGGATGATGGAGAATCGGCCATGGCCGGATGGTAAGCTCCCTGAGGTTTCACACTGTTTCACTGCGTATATGGGTCAGGGATGGCCAGTTTTGCAAGTATCGCAATTTCGAGCGCTTCCATTGCTTCGGCTTGTGTGTCGCTTTCGACATGATCGTGACCGGCAAGATGCAGCAGGCCGTGAACGATGAGATGTGCAGCATGATGTTCGAGCGGAACACCCTTGTCCAAGGCCTCGCGCGCACAGGTCTCGTATGCAAGCGCAATGTCGCCCAGCATCACCGGCGGGCCTTCCTCGCCAAGCGCTGCCAGTTCGGCGCGTTCCAGCATGGGGAAAGAGAGTACATTGGTCGGCTTGTCGCGATTGCGCCATTCGCGGTTGAGGGCGTGAACCTCCTCGTCACCGGTGAACAGAATGCTCACCACCAGACGTTCGCACGCCAGCAAGGCCTCGCTTTGGTGCGCGGCTGTCGCAACCTGCTCGACCAGCGACTCCCACTCGCCCCATTGCGTCCCCGGCGCGGGCCAATTCTCGATGTCGATGTCAATCTGCATGAACGCCCCATTTGAGACACTTGAGGCACTGTCCTTGAAGCAAAAAAAATCTCCTCCGCCGCGCGCCTTCCGACACGCCAAACAGATCGGGCCATTGCGCAATGCTCATCATGCGCAGCCATAGCGCGCTTGGTCTGATTCAGGAAATCATCGAGAACGCAGCAAACCGCACGCAACGCCCACGCCTGCAGCCTTTCCCTAATAGGCCGATGGTAAACTGTTAATTTACTTTTGTCCGTTAACTAACGGCCCACGCACAACTGGGGGCTGCGATCTCGGGAGGAAGCTGGCATCGAACTGTCAGCAGATCTCTCCGAGCAGAGCCACCAAACACAGGTTTGTTCGGTGAAGCATTTTCAACTGGCCATAATTGCGGGCACTTTGGCCGCGTCGACTTCGGCATTGGGGCAACCCCTCAATTACTCGCTTGAAGCTGACGTGGCGCAAGCGTGCGGCGCGTTCAATGGACAGGCCAGCGCCGTTGATGTTGACTTTGGCGCGCTCGCCAACACACGAGCCGATGCACAGATTGAACGACGGGCAGGCAGCATCACCTATCGCTGCAACAACCGTAATGGCTTTACCCGCATGATCGCGTCGCAGAACGGCGGCTTCATGACGCTGAACGGCGATGCCACAACAGATCAGGCGCGGCGGATTGCCTTCACGATGCAGCACACCGGCCCCAACGGCTTCCGTCCGCAACAACTTACCACGCCGCTGGTGACAAGCCATCGTGATGCGAGGGGCGCAGGCGACTTCTTGCGCGGCAGCGATGGAATGGTGCTGTTTCGCGCTTCAGGCGTGCAGACTCCCGCACAAGGCGGTGCGCCGGCAACCACGAGCGTTTTCGCCGGAACCTATCGCGACACAGTGACAATCACGGTTACGGCCAACTGATCGGTCCGGAACGAACAAGATCATGCATAAACAATTATTTACCCTTGCGTTTCTGGCCGCGCTGAGCGGCGCGCCGCTGGCTGCACAGACGACAAGTTTTGAACTTGCCGCTCAGGTTGCGCCGATTTGCGGTGTTTATAATTCAACCGGCACAACCATAAATGTCGACTTCGGCGCGCTTGCCCATGTCGCTACCGATGCAAGCGTCAATGTGGGCGTAGGCAGCGCCACTTACCGGTGCAATTCGCCAGCTGGCTTCACCCGCACCATCGCCTCGCAGAATAATGGCTTTCTGACGTTGGGCGGCGATGCGACCACACAGGACAGTCGCCGTATCCGTTTCACCATCGCCCATGGTGGCGGCAGCGGCCTTAACTTTGCAGCGCGTCAATTGAACACACCTGTCAGCCGCAGTTACCCGGGAGGCACCAGCTGGCTCAACGGCCAGACCGGCTCGGTCAGCTTTCAGGCTTTCGGCGTGCGCACCGCTCCGGACGCCAATGGCGTGGCAAGCACCAGCGTTTTCGCTGGAACCTATCGCGACACGGTGACGATCACCATCACTGCCAATTGAGGTGCACGAAATGACCCAAATCGCATACAGAATTGGTCCGATCGCAGCTGCCAGCGCTCTGTTTGTGAGCGCGCCTGCGCTCGCCCAGACCTTGAGCTATGATCTCACCGCCGAAGTTGGCCAAGTGTGCGGCGTCTATAACGCCGAGGGACAAACAATCGAAGTTGATTTCGGCGCCTTGGCAAACACGCCGGCTGATCAGTTCATTGGGCGCGCAGCCGGTGATGTCACCTATCGCTGCAATGTTCGGGCTGGCTTTACCCGCACGGTGAGCTCGCAAAATGGCGGATACCTGACGCTCGGAGGGAATACCACCGGCGATCCGGCCCGACGCATCCAGTTCACGATGCAGCATTGGGGCGCTGACGGATTCAATTACCAGCAGCTCACAACACCGCGGGTCAGCACCCATCGGGACACCGCGACAAACCAGCGATATCTGCGCGGCGAAGACGCCCGCGTGTGGTTCCGCGCCTATGGCGTGCGCGCACCAGCAGCCGGCGGTGCACCTGCGGGCACCCGGGTGTTCGCCGGTGAATACCGCGACACAGTGACCATCACCATCATGGCGAACTGATTTCGCCACTGCTTGATCAACAATCATTTTGAAGCACCAAGAAAGGACCAGACCTATGAAAAAAATTGCTCTCATCGCCGCCGGTTTTGCAGCTCTTGCCGCCGCTCCGGTTTCGGCCCAAACGCTGACCTATAACCTCAACGCCCAGGTCGCACCGTCGTGCGGCGTCTACAATTCAGCAGGGGCAACGATCCCGGTGAATTTCGGCCAGCTCGCCACAGTTGCGCCCAGCAACACCGTTGATGTTGCCGCAGGCGAGGCGACCTACCGCTGCAACAGCGCCGATGGCTTTACCCGCACGATTACCTCGCAGAACAATGGGTATCTGACGCTCGACGGCACGCCGACCACCGAATCTGCCCGCCGTATCCGCTTCAATATGGTGCATTCGGGCACTTCGGGTCTCGCCTTCAGCGCGCAGCAGCTGACTTCGCCGCTGAGCAACAGTTTTGGTGGCAGCACTGCCTTTCTCGCTGGTCAAACCGGCAATGTGAGCTTTCAGGCATTCGGCGTGCAGGGCGATGTCGGCGGCAATGGTTCGCCCGGTACGACTGTCTATGCAGGCAATTACAGCGATACTGTCACCATCACGGTGACGGCGAACTGATCGCCCGATCCTACTTTCCCGGATCGTAAGAAAGGTGGTGGGGCCCAAGTGGTTCCACCACTTTTTTTGCGCGCCTGTTGTCGGCAGAGCCGCCTTTACCATAAGGCGAAGGCAGCTAATCCAGCCCAGTCCGGGCGGCTTTATATGACAGGGGAAAGGCGATGGGGCGGACGGCAACGGCCATCCAGCAGGCGGCAAGCCAGCAGCGTGCATGGACAGCGCTTGTGGCTTTGGTGATCGCAGCGCTGCTGATGGTGTGGGCTTTGCCGGCACAGGCTTATGAAGTCACCCCGATGCGGCTGTTTCTTCAACCCGATCGCGGCCAGTCGAGCGCCACCATCTCCATCAACAATGTCCGCGAAGAAGCCCTGCCCATAGAAATCGAGGTGTTTCGCCGCACTGTTGCCGCCGATGGCGAACAGACCTTTGAACCAGCCGATGAAGATTTCATCGTGTTCCCCCCGCAGGCCCAGATTGGCGCGGGTGCATCGCAGGCGATCCGCATCCAATATGTCGGGGATCTTGGCGCGGTGGCCGAGGCCTTTGTGGTGCAAGTGACAGAAGTTCCCGTCAACCGGCTTGAGGGCACAGGAATCCAGTTCACCTACAATTTCGGCGTTGCAGTCTATGTCCAGCCCCCTCGCGCCCGCGCCCGACTATCCGTGCGAGAGGCTCGGGTGGCAGATGGCACATTGCAGTTCAAGATCGTCAACAGCGGTAATGATTTCGGCTTCCTGACTGGTCAGGCGCTCGAATATCGCCTCGGCTCGGCCCGGGTCAGCCTTACTCCAGATGAGCTTGCAACCCTTATCAGCAATCCGATCGTGCCACCGCAATCGAGCCGCGATTTTGTCCTGCCGCTTGCTTCAGCAGGAGCAGCAGGGCCAGTTGCGGGGCCAGTCGAGGTGCGGCTGCTGCGCGGTGAAAGCTGAAGCAAGCGGCAGGGCGGCTATGATGGCTTAACCGGTGGCAGCGGGGGGCGCGGATCACAGCAAGGCACGGCTCGGCATGCTGACGCTTGGGCCGCTGTTGTCGTTCACGGGTACTGCGGCGTTGGCCGCAGGCACCGCGGGCGATCCGCCTTCCGAACTTGCGCTGCCCCCTGCCCCACGCTTGCCGGACACCCCGCCCGCTGCCGAAGCGAGCGCGCCCAAGCCGCGCAACCAACGTGTCAGCCGCATCACCCTGCAGCCGATCTTCGACGGCAACAAGCTGCCGCTGGTAACGGCTGAACTGACGCTCACCGAATTGCGCGGCATTGAGGCGCGGTCGCTTGAAACGGCGCTTGGCGAGCGCCTTGCTGCCGCCTTGCGCGCTCGATTGCGCAGCGAGGCAGGAACGTTTTTGTCGATCGAGCAGCTGCGCGATATGGGCATCATCGCAGCCTATGATCCTGCCAATCTCACCATTACCCTATCATTGGCGGGCGAAGCAATTGGTACGCAAAGCTTTACCTTTGACAGCGAATTCAATTTCGGCGCGGCTGAACGCGTCCGACCGGCAGGATTTGCCCTTGGGGTCACTGGCAACCTCGTCGGCTCGCGCGATCTTTCTGCAGGGGCCGCCAGTCAGCAATTGCTCTACAATTTTGCAGGCTTTGCCAATTTCGGCGGGCGCGATGGCATTTACCTGTCTTATGGTGGAACGGTTAATCTGGCTGGCATTGGCCGCCGCCTGTTCGAGCGCGACCGCCTGATTGCATTCAAGGACTTCGAGAAATCGGTGCTGCGCGTGGCAGCAGGCGATCTGGCCGTGGGTCTACCCCTGATTGCGGGCGAGGCGGATATTGTCGGGGTATCGCTGGAACGGCGATATGATGCCTTGCAGCCCCTGCGCAACATCCGCCCCACCGGACGGCGTCAATTTGTCGTGGAACGCCCTTCGCGTATCGAGATCTACGCCAATGGCGCGTTGGTGCAGGCCTTGGAAGTCAATGCCGGACCGGTTGATCTCAATCAGATCCCGGCCCTATCCCTTTCGAGCAACATTTCGATCATCATCGAAGATGCGACCGGACGCCGCGAGATCGACAGCTTTACCCTTGCCAACGATATCGAATTGCTCGCCGGCGGGATCAGCGAGTTCAGTTTTTCGGCGGGCCTGATGCGCAAACCAACCCTTGGTGGCGGCTTTGCCTATTCAGGAACGCCCATAGTGAGCGGGCAATATGCCCGAGGTATCAACAACATCATAACAGCAGGCGGACATTTCGCGCTGATGGCCGATTATCAGAATATCGGCGCGACCTTCGCCAGCCTTGCGCCCGGCGGCGCCGTGTTCGCAGGCGCCAGTGCCAGCCATGACCAACAAAGCAGCGAGACAGGTTACGCACTCAGCCTTGCCTATCGAGGCGACCCCTTGCGATTGTCGGAACTCGACAGCCAGCTCAATTTCCGCATCGATCATCGCTCGGCCGGCTACCGCGCGCTGTCACAAGTGCTCGCGCCCGAAGCGATCAAGATCGATATGGCTCTGGATTACCGGATCAATCTGACCAGCCATTTGGCCATTTCTTTTGGCGGAACCTATCTGGAAAGCCATGGCGCAGGCGAGACCACAAGAGCCGCCTTTGCCGGCGCACAGATTGCACTCGGGCGAGTGCTGGCGTCAGCGACGGCGCGCTACGCCCGCTTTGGCGAGCGCACAGACAAAGGCGTTCTGGCAACCGTGACAGTGCCGCTGGGAAAAAGCCATTTTTCCACCGCCAGTTACGACAGCGCGACCGGCCAAGCCCGGTTGGAAGCACGCCGGGTGCGCGATATCTCGGTGCCCGAATTCGATTACGGGATGATCGCCGAGCGCGGCCCGATGATGGATCGACTGACAGGGCAAGCGCGATTTGCCAATTCGCGCTTTAATCTCGACGTGGAACTGATCGCCACCCAGCCTGATGCACGGCTTGGCGGTCGCGATCAGAATGTCGTCAATTTCCGTCTTCAGTCGGGCTTCGCCATGGCCGATGGCGTGTTCGGGCTTGGCCGCAATCCCGGGCGCGGCTTTGTAATGGTGGACAAGCATCCCTCGCTCACGGGGGCGCGCGTGGATGTCGAGAACAGCGGCGTCGGGCGGCGGGCCGGGCAAAGCAATGCCTTTGGCCCGGCGGTTATCGGACAATTATCGCCCTATCGCCCCGACAATATCCGCATCAGCCTTTTGGGCGGTCCTGCTGGCTATGATATCGGGGCAGGTGAATATATCAGCGATCCAGGCGCCTTGAGCGGAGTGCGGGTGAAGATCGGCAGCGACGCCTATCGTTCGGCGCTGGTGACTTTCGTCATGCCTGATGGGACACCCGTCAAACTCGCTGAGGGTATCGTGCGCAATCTGGCGACGGGCGAGACCAGCGGCGTCTTCACAAATTCAGCCGGGCGCGCGGTGCTTTCACAATTGGCGCAAGGCAATTACCGGGTTGAATTGATGGGCGGTGATATGATCTTTGAATTCGCCGTCGACAAGGCTGCGCCAGCGATCATCCGCATGGGCACGCAAACCGTGGAGGTAACGCCATGAACAGGACTTGGCGGGTTCTTGCCCTGATAGCAGCAGCTTTGGGGTGGCTGGCTTTGCTCGGGCATGGTGCGGCAATCGCGCAGGGTCAGGGCGGCGGCGCTTGTCCCGGGGGTTACAGCGTGACAGGCCGCCAATCGAGCGGCCAGAGCTATGATCCCAATCAGGCCAATCGCACCGTGTTGCAGATCACTCTGCAAGCAGCCAGCAACGGGATCGCGCCCGGATGCACGAGCGCACCTGTCACCATCACGCCGCAATCGGGAACCGCCTTCACCTTTGTCAACGGCAGCTACCAATTGGGCTTTATCCAACTTAATTCGAGCGCTGTTTCGCAAGCCAATGTCACACGCTTTGAATTGAGCGGCCTGTCGCGCAACCGCCTTGTTCGCGGCGAAGCGGTGACAATCGACCTGTTTGAAATCAGTGCCGGACAATTTCCCGCTGCAGGCGAATATCGCGGCACTGTGCTGGTGCAAATCGGCAATGACCTGCCCCAGGCCGTGCTGTTTGCGATCACTGTGCGTCCAGCGATCAAGTTTCTGGCAGAACAAGGCGCGATGACCCGCGACCTGAGCTTTGGTGAAGTGACCGCAGGATCGGTTATCCGCACGGCGGTTTATTATCAGAGCAATGCGGCCGCCAACATCACCATCCAGTCGCAAAATCGCGGCTATCTGACGCACAGTTCACAAGTGCCTGGGCGCGTCATTCCTTACACGCTCAATTATGACGGAATTCCAGTCAATCTGGCCAATCCTGTGCAGATCAATCGGCCGTTTCGCGGTCTGGCAGCGCGGCGCGAGGAAATGGTGCTGGAAGTTGCGCCCGGAACCGATCGCTTTGCTGGCAACTACCGCGATGTTCTGATGTTGATCTACACCGCCTATTGAAGCGGATGCAGCGTCACGGACAATTTTGTCAGGTCAACAGGCGCCGCCAGTTGCAGGCTTATCAATGAAGCGCCGGGCTGTGCGCTGATGATCTCCACCCCGCCGCTGCGCAGCAATGCTTGCCCATCGGTGGTGTGCGCCGCGCGCACTTCGGCCAGCGCATCACCGGCTCGAACCACAAGCGAATAAGACCGCGCATTACAACTTGTCCGCACGGTAAGATTATCCGCAACTTCAGGATCGCGGATCACCTCGACAACGGAACAAGACACTGGAATGGTGGCAAAAAGCCGCCACCGCGTCGACTCGTCAAGCAAAGCAACAGGAACCAGCCCTGCCGACACCATCACAGCCTCGGCTAAAGCAGCAAGCTCTTTAGGCCATAATGCGTGCAGCATGTTATCAGCCCTTACCCTGAGGGAGTCCAAAGCCTTTGCAATGACACACCATTGCTGGTCTCAGGAATCAAGAACGGATCTGGGCCTTGTACATTAAGAGGACGGTTACACTTATCACAAGCATCCCGTTAAGCACACTTTCCGTTCCAGTGCGCTGGCCTGCTGGATCACTCTAAGGCGGTACGCACCTATGCCTCCGGTCCTTCATAGGCCTGGACAATACGGCCGACAATCGGATGGCGCACCACGTCAGCAGCGGTGAAACGGATTGTGCCAAAGCCCTCAATGCCCTCCAAACGGCTGACCGCATCATTCAGGCCGCTCATACCAGGTCCCCCCGGAATATCGACCTGCCGCGGATCGCCGCAGATCACCATGCGGCTGTTCTGGCCAAAGCGGGTGAGGAACATCTTCATCTGTTCGCGCGTGGTATTTTGCGCTTCATCAAGGATAACAAAGGCATCAGCCAGCGTCCGTCCACGCATGAAAGCAATCGGCGCGATTTCGATCTCGCCTGATGCAATCCGTCTTTCGACCTGTTCGGGCGGCATGCAATCATTGAGCGCATCATAAAGCGGGCGCAAATAGGGATCGACCTTGTCCTTCATGTCACCGGGCAGAAAGCCGAGCTTCTCGCCCGCCTCGACGGCCGGGCGCGACAGAATCAGGCGCTGCACGCTGCCGCTGATAAGCTGGCTGACGGCTTGCGCGACCGCGATATAGGTTTTTCCCGTGCCTGCTGGCCCCAGCGCGAAGATGATATCGTCCCGCGCAAGGCTGCGCATATAGTCGATCTGCGTCGCCGAACGCGGCACGATGGTTTTCTTGCGGGTGCGAATCATGATCGGGGGCGCATCACGCTCGCCCGAAATAATGCCTTCGAGCGTTGGTTCGTTCGACATCGCAATCAGCGATTCGATTGCGCCGGCGTCCAGCTCCTCCCCGCGCGCGAGGCGATCATACATCGTCTTCAAAGTCTCCCGCGCGCGGGCGACATCATCTTCCGGCCCTTCGATCACCACCTGAGCGCCGCGTGCATGAATATAAACGCCCAGCCGGTTTTCCACCTGCACCAGATTGGCATCAAACTGGCCAAACAGCGGCCCCAGCAAGGCCTGATTTTCAAAGGTGAGATCAACGCGAGCACGGCGCGCCGTGGGAATGCCGCGGGGATCGGGCGAAAGAGCCGGATTAGCAGCTCGGGAGGGTCGACGGCCCATGCGCTCCTTTCATGCTTGCCGCATCAAGGCCATCATGGCCCGTGCGGACACCATGGCTGCAAGGTATATCGCAATTCGCATCGCCCGCCAGACAGCTTGCGATTTTTATCGACAAGATCGGTTAAATCGCCATTCATATGAATGAATTACTGCTTGCCACCAAGGGGTGGTCGCAATTGGGAAGAGGCCCTCGATGAAACGCTTGTTCGGTACGCTGGCTGCCGCCCTGACATCAGTGCTGGGCGCGCCCGTCATGGCGCAGGCAAACGATGGCTCCGATATTGTGGTGGAAGGACAACGGCTGCCGAGCCCGAAGGAGATTCGCCAATTCGCCCGCAAGATCGGAAGCGACCTTGATCTCTTGCGCCCCATCCCGCGCTTTAACAGCCCCCTGTGCGTCGGCGTCGCCGGAGTGCGCGACGAGCATGCCGAAGCCTTCGCGGCGCGCATCACCGAAAATGCTCGCGAGGCCGGCGTGCCAATCGCAGGGCAGCGCTGCTTGCCCAACGCGATGGTGATCTTTGCCGAAGACACTCGCAAACAGATCACCGCGCTGCGCCGCCAGAACCCGGCCCTGTTCGGCGAAATGACGCGCCACGAGTTCAAGGAGATGATCAGTTCACGCGACGCAGCCTTTGCCTGGCGCGTGAAGGAGGTGGTTGATCTGTTTGGCCGCTCTTTCGAGCGCGACATGATGGCTGATGGCCTGCAAGGCTTTCCGACCAACCGGACTTATGAAGTCGGCCGGCTCAACCCTCCGATCCGCATCGACACCACTTCTGCGGTTGTGGTGATTGAACGGGCACAAGCGCGCGGGAAGACTGCTGAACAGCTTGCGGATTACGCCACCATGCGGCTGCTGGCTCCGACAGTGGAGATCAAAACCATTGACGAAACCACGCCCAGCTCGATCATGACCTTGTTCATCTCCGGCGACTCCCGCGCGCCGGGCGGCCTGACGGCCTTCGACAAGGCGTATCTTGCAAGCGCCTATTCCATTCGGGTCAACGGACCAAGCGGCATGATCTTCCCCGAAACCGCACGCTTGATGACAAAGGCCGCAGCGAGCGATGATGGGAGCTAGGCAGCGGTCACAAGCCGCGGCTTCACCACACCCTTGAGCGAGTTGGGACCGGCCTCGGCGAGTTCCACCTCGATCATGTCACCGATTTCAGCCGAAGCCTCGACCCACACCGATTGCAGCCACGGCGATTTGCCGATCCACTGACCTTCGTGCCGCCCTTTGCGCTCGATAAGGATGGTGCAGGTCTTGCCGACGCTTGCCTGATTGAAGGCAAATTGGTGGTGGCCAATACGGCTCTGGAGGCGCTGGAGGCGTTCGTCCATCACTTCCGGCGCGATCTGGCCGTCCATCGTGGCAGCTGGCGTGCCCGGGCGCGGGGAATATTTGAAGCTGAAGCAGGCGGCGTAACGCACTTCATCGACGATCTTCAAAGTGTCTGCGAACTCGGCCTCGCTCTCGCCCGGAAAGCCAACGATGAAATCGCCTGACAGAGCAATATCGGGCCGAGCGGCGCGCACTTGCTCAAGGATCGCCAAGTAATCGTCCGCCGTGTGCTGGCGGTTCATGGCTTTGAGGATGCGGTTGTTGCCGCTCTGCACCGGGAGGTGAAGATAGGGCATGAGCTTGTCGACCTCGCCATGGGCGGCAATCAGCCCCGGCGTAAAATCATTGGGGTGGCTGGTGGTGTAGCGGATGCGCTTGAGATCAGCGATCTTGGCAAGCGCGCGGATCAACCCGTCAAGCCCGATGCTGCGGCCCTTGTCATCCTCGCCGCTCCACGCGTTTACATTCTGCCCCAAGAGCGTAATCTCACGCGCACCGGCTTCAACCAATTTCTCCGCTTCGACAATCAGGTGACTGAAAGGACGCGAGATTTCAGCCCCGCGTGTATAGGGCACCACGCAATAGGTGCAGAACTTGTCGCAGCCCTCCTGCACCGTGAGGAAGGCGGCAGGCGCGCGTTTTTTGCGTGTGGGCAGCGCATCGAACTTGGCGATGGCGGGCATATCGGTGTCAGTCGCGCGGCCGCCCTGCACGGCTTTGTCCAGCATTACAGGCAGGCGGTGATAGGCCTGCGGGCCGACCACGATGCTCACCGCAGGTGCGCGCGCCATGATTTCCTCGCCCTCGGCCTGCGCAACGCATCCCGCCACCGCGATCAGCGGCTTCTTGCCCGCCGCCTCGCCCGATTTCACCAAGCGGCCAATGTCGGAATAGACCTTCTCGGCGGCCTTCTCGCGGATGTGGCAGGTGTTGAGGATGACGAGGTCCGCCTCCTCGCCTTCCGGCGCAGGCGCAATGCCCTGTTCGCCCAGAAGCTCGGCCATGCGCTCGCCATCATAGACGTTCATCTGGCAGCCGAAGCTTTTGACGCGGTAGGTTTTGGGAGGCGCGGAGGGTTTCATTGCTGCGCGCCTTTAGCGCCGATGGGGCGCAGGTTCAACGAAAAGGGGCGGCCGCAGCCACCCCTTCCCTTTGAACCAGTGCTCGAACGTCAAGCGATCAGGCGACAGTCGCCTTCACGATCTTGCCGGGGCTGCGCGGCGGTTCGCCCTTGGGGAGCGCGTGGACGTGTTCCATCCCGCTGATCACTTGGCCCCACACGGTGTATTGCTTGTCGAGGAAGCGCGCGTCGTCGATGCAGATGAAGAATTGCGAATTGGCGCTGTTGGGGTTCTGTGCGCGGGCCATCGAACAGGTGCCCTCGACATGGGGGGCATCGTTGAATTCCGCGGCCAGATCAGGCAGGTCGCTGCCGCCCATGCCGGTGCCAGTCGGATCGCCGCCCTGCGCCATGAAGCCTGCAATCACGCGGTGAAAGATCACGCCGTCGTAGAAGCCTTGGGCAGCCAGCGTAGTGATGCGTTCCACATGGCCGGGGGCAAGATCAGGCCGCAGCTTGATCACCACGTCCTTGGGCTCGCCCCCATCGTCATTGGCGCCGGTGTCGAGGGTGAAGGTCAAAGTCTCGGCCATCTGTCGTCTCCAAAAAAGGGTGTTTGCACGCGTCTGGGGCGCTTGGCTTTTGCCCTATAAAGGCTTCATGCGCGCTGTCACCTCCCCAAGCTTCACCGCGCGCGGGAAACGCGGTTGCTTTTGAAGCGTTAGCGCCTAAACCCGCCGACGCATGAGTGATCCTGTCCGCCTCGAAGATCCGCCCCTTGCCACCGAAGCCGGTGAAGCAGAGGTGCGCCCGGATGACCGGGTGGATGATGAACGCCTCGACAGTGAAAACCGGCTAAAACCCGATTACGTCAGCGCCATCCGCGAGGCGCTTGATGCAGGCGACAAGGGTGCGGCCTATGATCTCGTCGAACCGCTCCACCCGGCAGATATTGCCGACCTTATCGAACTGCTTGATCGGCCTGACCGCAAGGCGCTGATCGCGGCAATCACCGATCTGATGACCGGCGATGTGATCGCCGAACTCAATGATTTCGTGCGCGAGGATCTGATGGAAGCCCTGCCCGCACAGGCAGTCGCTACCATCGCCGAACAGCTCGACACCGATGATGCGGTTCAGCTGATCGAAGACCTCGACGAGGCCGATCAGCGCGCGGTTATTGCCGAACTGGAGCCCGAAACCCGCGAGGCGGTATCCTCGGCGCTCGCTTACCCGGAAGAGACCGCTGGCCGCTTGATGAGCCGGCATTTCGTCGCCGTGCCCGAACATCTGACTGTCGGCGACCTGATTGATTACCTGCGCGAGGAAGGCGATCTCGAACACGAATTCTACGAAGTTTTCGTGATCGACGAGTTCCACCGCCCGGTTGGCACCTGTGCATTGAACTGGGTGCTCACCAGCCCGCGCAACATCCGCCTCACCGATGTGATGAAGCGCGACCAGACGCTGATCCCTGTCACCATGGATCAGGAAGAAGTCGCGCTGATGTTCCAGAAATACGCGCTGATTTCGGCAGCGGTGGTGGATGAAGCCGGGCGGCTCGTCGGCCAGATGACGGTGGATGATATCGTCCACATTATCTCCGAAGAAGCAGGCGAGGACGCGCTGCTTTTGTCGGGTGCAGGCGATGGCGACATCAACGAGCCGATCCGCGAAAGCTACAATGCGCGGGTGCGCTGGCTGCTGGCAAACCTCATCACCGCCTCGGTTGCTTCCTCAGTGATTGCGCAGTTTGAAGACACCATCGCAGCCATGGTGGCGCTGGCCGTGCTGATGCCGATCGTCGCCGGGATTGGCGGCAATGCAGGCACGCAAACGCTGGCGGTGACAGTGCGCGCCCTTGCCACCAATCAGCTCACCGCCACCAACACCTGGCGCGCGGTGCGGCGCGAGATGTCGATTGCGGCGCTGAACGGTGCGACTGTTGCGCTGGTGATCGCGATTGCGGTGACGGTGATTTTCTCCAACGCGCAGCTTGGTCTGGTGATTGGCATGGCGATGCTTTGCAACATCCTGATTGCAGGTTTTGCAGGCGTGTTCGTGCCGCTTACCTTGCAGAAGATGAAGGCCGACCCTGCGATTGCCTCGTCGATCTTTGTCACCATGACAACCGACTCCATGGGCTTTCTGGTCTTCCTAGGTTTGGCAGTGGCAAGCGGATTGGTGCCCTGATAGCCCTTGCTCTCAAACCACAAGGGAGAGAGCAAAATGGCAGGACGGGTAGCGGACAAGGTGGTGCTGCTGACAGGCGGCGCGATGGGTTTGGGGCGCGCGGCGGCCAAGGCGCTGCTGGCTGAAGGCGCCCGGGTCATTATCACTGATGTCAACGCCGAGGCAGGCGCGGTCACCGCTGATGAAATTGGCTGCGAATTTCTTGCCCAAGACGTCACCGACTGGGAGCGCTGGCAAGCGATCATTGCCGAGATCGAGGCCGCGCATGGCCGCCTTGATGTGCTGGTGAACAACGCCGCGATCACCGTGTTCGGTTCGGTCATGGACATCAGCCCCGAAGATTTCCGCCGCTGCTACACTGTCGATGTCGATTCGATTTTTATGGGGTGCAAGGCCGCCATTCCCTTGATGGCGAAATCGGGCGGCGGGTCGATTGTGAACTTTTCATCCGCTGCCGGGAATAAACCCTCGCCCGATCTGGCCGCCTATAACAGCGCCAAGGCGGCGGTCGCGATGCTCACGAAGTCCATCGCCCTTTGGTGCGCGCGCGAGGGCAATGGTATCCGGGTGAATTCGGTGCAGCCCGGCACCATCCTCACCCCCAATGTCGAAAGCGTCATTCAGGGCACGCCTGACCCCGAAGCGACCCGCGCGGCATTCTCCGTCGCCCAGCCGATCGGCCGCATGGGAGAGGTCGATGATATCGCACATCTCGTGGTCTATCTCGCCAGCGATGAAAGCAAGTTTGCCACTGGCGCGCCTTTCATCGTTGATGGCGGATTGAGCATTGCCTGAGATGGGCAGCGCAGAAGACCGCTTTGCGATCATCGATCTCGCCGCGCTCTATATGCGCGCTCTGGATCGGCTGGATGAAACTTTGCTGGCGGACCAGTTCTGGCCGGATGCGCGGCTGGAATATGGCATTTTTGCAGGCGGAGCAGCCGATTTTGCGGCGTTCTGCATGGCGGCGCTGAAAGATCATGACGCCAACCAGCATATGCTTGGCCAGCATCTGATTGATTTCACCGCGCCCGGCGAAGCTTTTGGCGAAGTCTATTATCAAGCCTATCACCGCACCACCGATGAGAGCGGCGCCAAGCGCGATCTGGTGATCGCCGGGCGCTATGTCGACCGCTACGAGCGGCGACACGGAGTCTGGAAGATCGCCTATCGCAGCGAACTGGTCGACTGGCTGCGCGATGATCCGGCCTCAGATGCAATGCTGGCCGCTGCGCCTTTCATAACCGGTGCACGCAAGCCCGACGATCCGCTCTACAATCGCCAAGCCATGGGAGCCATGCCATGAAGCCCGATCTCACTGCGCCTGCTGATCCTGCGCTTGCGCCCGGCGAGGCGCGTTGCCCCGGCCCATCGATGCAGGACATCCTTGACGCAGACGGCGACAATCCCCCTGCTGCCATGCGCGAGGAAGCCTACACCTTCCTTGGCGATGAAGACCTGCCCTTTGCTCGCTACACCGACCCGGCCTTTCACGAACTGGAAATGGAGCAGCTGTGGCCCAATGTGTGGCAATGGGCCTGCCGCGAGGAGCATATTCCGCAAGCCGGTGATCGCTATGTCTATGATGTCGGACATCATTCCGTTCTGGTGGTGCGCGGGGCCGATAGCCGCATCCGCGCCTTCATCAATTCCTGCCCGCATCGGGGGATGAAATTCGCCTCCGAAGGCTCACGCGGGGTGCGCCGCAGCAACATCCGCTGCCCGTTCCACGGGATGAGCTGGAACCTCGATGGCAGTTTACGCGAAGTTCCATGCCGCTGGGATTTTCCGCATATCGAGGATGCGAATTTCGCTCTGGACGAAGTCGCGTGCGACACATGGGGCGGTTTCGTTTTCATCCACATGGGCGAAAACCCGCCGCCCTTGGCCGATCAGCTGGAGGTGATCCCCAAACACTTCGAGCTATGGCCAATGGATGATCGCTATGTCGCAATGCACACCGAAAAGGTGCTGCCCGCGAATTGGAAAATGGCGATGGAGGCGTTTCTTGAAGCCTTCCATGTTCTCGAAACCCATTCGCAGGCGGTTTACACCGCCGCCGACGCCAACGCGCAATATGACATTTTCGGGCGGCACGTCTCGCGCTTCATCCACGCGGTTGGCGTGCCCAGCCCGCACCTGCGCCAGGAGATCAGTGAGGAGGGGCTGTTCGCAAAACTGGGGCGCGATCCGGCATCTTTGCCCGCTGGCGCATCGGCCCGCGCGGAACATGCCCGGCTCTTGCGCGAGGAATTGGGGGCCGCTTTCGGCGCCGATCTTTCGGAGGTTTCGACCACCGAAATGGTCGATTCGATCGAATATTTCCTGTTCCCCAACGCCTTTTTCTTTCCCGGCATCGGCATTCGCCTGTGCTACCGGTTTCGCCCATTGGGGCCGGATGAATGTTTGCACGAAATTCTCATCCTCCAGCCCCTGCCCGCTTCGGGCGAGCGCCCTGCGCCTGCCACCCCGATCCGGCTGGGCGTGGCGGACAGCTACACCACAGTGCCCGGCTTCGCGCTTGCTGAAATCCTTGATCAGGACACTGACAACCTCGCCCTGCAGCGCGACGGGGCCAAGGCATCGCGCAAAGGCGCGCAGACGCTCGGCAATTATCAGGAAGCCCGCATCCGGCGGTTGCATCTGACGCTGGATGAATATCTCAGCCGTTGACTTGGGGCAGGTGGCAGGGGACAGAGCCTCTATGCCTCTCCATCTCACCAAGATCGCCTTTGGCGCAAAGAGCTATGATCAACTTGCAGGTTGGTTTCGCGGTCGCAGCGAAGTCCGCCTTACCACCCGTAATCGGCCCACCCGGCACGAAGAGGTCGTGGGCGGCTCGCTCTACTGGATCATCAACCACGCCATTGTGGCACGCTCGCCCATTATCGGCTTTGTGAAGACCGATGACGGACGCTGGGACATTTGCCTCGAGCCGCAACTGATCCGTGTCCACACCCAACCCAAACGCGCGCATCAAGGCTGGCGCTACCTCACCGCAGATAAAGCACCGCGCGATGTGGCAGAAGGCGAGGAGATCGGCGATGCGCTCCCCGGCAAACTGGCGATGAAACTCGAACGGCTTGGGCTGGTCTAGATCTGCGGCTCAAAAGCGGCGGCGCGAACCATCGCACAGCAGGAAAGACATGCCTGCCAGCACCATGTTCACGCCCACCAGAATACCCAGCACCGAGAACGACGCGCCGCCGGGCAAGCCAATCAGCACCACCAGCCCCAGCGCGAGTGACAACAGGCCCGAGGCAAGAAATGCGCTCCACGCCCGTTCCGGCCTGATCGTAAGGCCAAGGATAATGCGCCCCACTCCATCAGCAGCAAAAAACGCACCCAAAGTCACAGTCAGGGCAAACAGGCCGGCCACCGGGACAAACAGGAAAAACAGACCGCCTGCAATATACACCAAGGCCAGCAGCAGTTCGAAGGCAAAGCCATTCCATCCATTGGCACGAAAGGCATGAACCGCGGTAAACCCGCCACCAGCCAGCAAAGTCACACCCACCAGCAAATTGATCGACAGGCTGACTATCATCGGAAACAGCAAGGCGCCCGCTCCGGTCAGCACCAGCAGAATGCCCAGCGCCACAAACCAGCCACGCTCTCCTTGAGGTGCAAGGCGGTGGGTTGAGGATGTGGAATCGGTCATGGCATTCTCCGCGCGCGAGGCATAAGCATAGGATATTACAGAAATGTGGGAGGCATAGCCGCAGGGCGCAAGCCCCTCGGGATCACGCGTTCGTATGGCTGGCCGTGCTGCCGACCTTCTCGGCCACGCGCCTGAGCGCGTTGACATAAACTTCGGGCGCCTGCGCACCGGGGATCAGAAACTTGCCCTCCACAATCATTGCCGGAACGCCGGAAATGTTGAAATCCCACGCCTGTTGTTCTTCCGCAATCACGCGGGCTTCAAGCGCCGGATCATCGAGCGCGGCCTTGGCGGCTTCGCGGTGAAGACCGACACTTGCGGCAATATCAAGCAGCACCGCTCGGTCACCCAAAGGCCGACGCTCGTTGAAATGGGCCCGGAACAGCGCAAGTTTCAGCGCGGTCTGCACCTGAGGGCCAGCCTCTTCGAGCGCGAAGGTCAGCAGCTTGTGACAAGCGCGGGTGTTCCACATCATCGCGAGCGGAGCCTCACCCTCTCCCTCATAGGAAAGCGAGACGCCCGCGCTTTCGGCAATCGCCTTCATCTGCCCGCGCAGCGATGTGCCCTGCTCGGCGCTGCGGCCATATTTGCGCGCCAGATGCGCTTCGGCTTCCTCGCCTTCTGGCGGCATCTGCGGGTTCAGTTCAAACGGCCGCCAGCGGATCGTCGCTGTAATCTCACCCTCCAATTCGCCCAGCGCCTTGGTCAGTTGGCCAAAGCCAATCAGACACCACGGGCACATCACATCGGAATAGATATCGATGGTGAGGGTGCGGGGCGTAGCGCTCATCGGTCGAGCCACCAGCACACCAGATGATGCGCAATCGCAAAGGGGCGCGGGAAATAGAGCAGGTCTGTGCCCGCCTCGCCCGCTGCACGCGCGGCGAGCAATTCCTTGCGGGTGAACCAGCGCGCGTCTTCCAGTTCGGTGGTGTCGATATTGAGCGTGGGATCATCGGTCACCGAAGTGCAGCCGATCATCAGCTGGCTCGGGAACGGCCAGGGTTGGCTCGCAATGTAGCGGACATCTCGAACCTTGAGCCCTGCCTCCTCCCACACCTCGCGCGCAACCGCTTCGGAGATCGTCTCGCCCGGCTCCACAAAGCCTGCGAGCGCCGAATACATCCGCGGCGGAAAACGCGGTTGGCGGCCCAGCAAAAGCTTGTCCTCATGCTCGACCAGCATGATCGTCACCGGATCGGTGCGCGGAAAATGATCCGCGCCGCAATTGTCGCAGTGGCGCTGCCAGCCGCCTTTTGTGGGCTTGGTTGGAGCCCCGCACCGCGCACAGAAGCGATGCCGGGCGTGCCAATCGACCAGCGAGCGTGCGCCGCCATAGATCGCAAGATCAGGTGGGGACAGCACCTGCATGACCTGCCAGGCCGCCGGCATGGCATAGGCCGGGCCATCAGCGCCCATCGGCGGGACGGGTGCGAAATGGGCCTTGCCCTCCATCATCCCCAGAAACACAAGTTCCGCATCAGGCGCCACATCGGCCAGCGTGCCCCAGCTGAGCCCCCCGCGATCATCGAGCACCGGCAACAACCCGTCCATCAGCAGCACGCGCGCGCGCCAGTTCATATGGGATGCAAGCGCTGCCTCATCCACCCGGATATGATCAGCACGGTCCATCGGCGATCCGGCAAAAGCCATCGGCGCCGCTGAAGGCAGGACAGAATGCGCAGGATGATGCATCACGCTGCCTTTGTGCCGTTGGCGCGCATTACTGTGAGATCCTGCTCCATCGCGCTCTGGAATTCTTCCCGGATTGGATAGGCCTCAGACGGCATATATTGCGTAAACAGGCACGAACGCAAACCAAGGTTGTAATCCACCAGCGCCAGAGTGCCTGCAGCCCCGCCCCAGCCGAAAGTGCCATTCTTGGAACGGCCGCCCGCGCCGTGGCCCTCACCTTCAAGCCAGGTGCCCTTGGTGTCGACAGTGGCTGGCAGAAGGTCGGAGACGCCAACGCGCACAGCTTCCTCACTTATCACCCGCCTGCCATCAATCATCCCGTATTCAAGCAGCATACGCAAGAAACGATCGTAATCCTTGGGGCTGGACACCAACCCACCGCCACCTGCGGGCACTTCGGGCGGATCGAGAAACACCGAATTCACCCCCGGATCAATCGGGAACGGCATCCCGCCGACAATACCGTAATTATCCGTCAGCCGCGCAGCCTCACTTTGCGGCACCTGCATGAAAGTGCTTGTCATGCCGCAAGGCTCAAAGATGCGCTCTTTCAGGAAAGCTTCAAACTCCATACCGCTTGCCACTTCGATCACGCGGCCCAGCAGATCGATGCTGCACGAATAGCTCCATTTGGTCGCTGGCTGATACATCAGCGGCAGGGTCGCGAGGCGCTCGGCAAAGGCCTCAAGCCCCGGTGCGGGCGTGACGGGCGGAAACCCCGGCAAGGGCATCCGACTGACTCGCCCGCCAACCAGGCCAAGCTCGTTATAGGCATCGCGCAACGGACCTTCGCTGATGATCTGATACCCAAGGCCTGCGGTGTGCGTGAGCAATTGGCGAATGGTGATGGGACGCTCGGCTGGGACAGTCTGATCAAGCGGCCCTTTGGGATCGGTGAGCACCTGCATATCGCGGAAGGCCGGGATGATTTCATGCAGCGGCTGATCGAGGCCAAGCTTGCCTTCATCGATGAGTATCATCGTCGCCATGCCGGTGATGGGCTTTGACATCGAATAGATCCGGTAGAGCGAGTTTTCATCCACCGGAGCAGGCCTTGCCAGCGACAAGGTGCCGCCGCCAACCGTGTGCGCGTGATCTTCGCGCCCCCAGCCAAAGGTCAGGAACAGATTGGCGACCTTGCGGCTGGATACATAGCTGTCTGCGAGCTTGGCAACATTGGGCCAGCTTTCAGCCACGTCATGCGCTGCCAACACTTGGCGCCCGAATGGCAGGCCCGCCAGGCTGATCCCGGCCCCTGCCAGCACGGCGCCGCGAAACAGCGCCCGGCGCGACAATTGCGGGCTCAAGGAAGCGGTCTCAAAGTCACGAAAGGCCATTTCAGGGAATCTCCGGCTGGTTCACTTTGCCCCTGTGTGCGGCACGCACGCCGATGGGTCAATTGCGAGCTTTGAGGCCGGCTGGCGATGCCCCAGAGGCTTGTCAGGCCCAAGTGTCCTAGCCATATAAGACACATGCTCAATCTGCTCAGCTTCCTGTTTGGCATCGCCAGCCTCATCATCGTCATCCCTGCGCAAATCCCGTTTCTGGGTTGGGCGAACTGGGTGGCACTGCCGGTGATTGTGCTGGGGATTGTGGCAGGCGCGCTT
>MEDW01000017.1 GCA_001724215.1 Erythrobacter sp. SCN 62-14
ATTAGGACTGCACGCGCCCTAGAATTGAACCCGTTGCGTGAACCCGCCGTCAACGACGATGTTCGCGCCGGTCATGTAAGGCACCGCCGGGCTGGCGACAAAGACGATGGCCTTGGCGACTTCCACCGGCTCACCAAAGCGGCCCATTGGCATCTTGGCGAGCGTGGAATCATAGAGCGGCTTCATGTGCTCTTCGATCACTTCCCAGTTGCCGCCCTTGTAATAGACCGCACCGGGCGAGACAGTGTTCACACGAATGCCCTTGGGCGCGAGCGCCTGGGAAAGCTGCGAGGCATAGGTGATGAGCGCGGCCTTGATCGCGTTGAAGGGATTAGGCGCGATGAAGGTTTCCAGCGCTGCCGTGCTCGATAGCATGACGATCGAGCCGGTGTCCGAAGCCTCAAGATAAGGCGTCAGCGTCTCAACCGCGAAGGCCGCGCCTTTCAGATCCATATCGAGGCAGGCCTGCCAATCGCCCGCCCCGCCCGTGCCCGAAGCGCTGGCGGTGTGGACGAAAATATCGCAGCCGCCCAATTCGCCGGCCGCCTTTTCAAGCCATGCCTGATAGGCGTCCGTGCCGCTTGCCATGTCGAAGACTTCGGCAAAGACCTTGCCGGGGCCAGCGGCGTCAATCTCGGCCTTGGCAGCCTCGATCTTGTCTTCCTTGCGGCTGAAAAAGGCGACGTCTGCGCCTTCGGCTGCAAACAGTTTCAAGGAGTGCAGGCCAAGGCCGTGCGCCCCGCCGTTCATGATGACTTTCTTGCCCTTAAGTCCCAGATCCATGACGCGCCTCTCCCTTGCCGTTGGTTATCGCACAGGGGATAGCCGAGCCAACCCCCAAGGCGCACTCGTCAATTTTGTGGGGTGGCAGCAAGCAGATCGGGAAACTCGGCGCTCTGCTCACCGCGCGGCGCGGTGCTGGTGAGGAAATATAAACACACTATGGTTAATGCGGCAGCCTGTTCGGTTGAGCATTAATGCCAGCAGGGTGCGGAGCCGCAGGTGTGATCCGTGTATTTTACGACGGCGAGTGCCCCTTTTTGCTCCCGCTAGGTCCAGATGATGCGCCTGCAACGCAGCGACGACGTGCAACTGATCGATCTGCGCCAGAATGATGCCTGGCGCGAAGACCTGCTGGCGGCCGGTTTCAATCTGGATGGCGGGATGGTGGTCGAGGATCGCGGCCTGCGCATTTGGCGGGCAGTATGTTCTGGTCACTCTGGCAGCCTTGCCGCTGGTGCTGCCGTTTTGCTGGGCGATCTTGCGCTATGGCGCGGCGGTTGATCGCTCCAAAAGCCCACTGCCTGTGATCGGCGTGATTGTGGGCGCGCTGTTTTTTCTCAATTGCTCCATGCCCTATCTGGGGCTCAAAACCGCGCAAACGCTTGTAGAGGATATCGACCGCATCGTGATGCCCGATTGGGTCAATAAGTGGTTTCACTTTCAGGAAGTTGACCTCAATCAGCCAGAGATGTGCGGCGTTTGGAGCCAAGCCCCCTGGCCCCGACTTTTCGCACAAAGGCTCCCAAGCCTGAGGGGGATCGCCTTGCAATCAGGCCAAATTCGCGCAGACTTGAGTGCTGCAGCAGAATTATAATGGAAGATGGTGCTGCTGGGGAGGATTGAACTCCCGACCTCACCCTTACCAAGGGTGCGCTCTACCACTGAGCTACAGCAGCGCCGGTGGGCGCACCAAAAGGGGCGCGTCTCGACAGGCGCGCGCTATTGTCGCGCCGGGGCGTAATGTCAAGCGGGGCTTGAATGGCGGGCCTCTTAGTTGCAAGGCGTTTCCCATGAATGGACAGCCTCGCAACAAAGTTTCGCGTGAAGAGCGCCTCGCAGAGCAATTGCGCGCGAATCTGCGTCGCCGCAAGGCGCAAGCGCGCGCGATGAACGACACAGGCAGCGAATCGGCTGCACAAAGGCTTTCCAAGCCTGCGGGCGACAGCTAACGCGGCGGCTGGTTTTTCGGAGACCTTGTAAGACAATGCCCAAGCTTATCCTGATCCGCCACGGCCAGAGCCAGTGGAACCTTGAAAACCGCTTCACCGGCTGGTGGGATGTCGATGTGACCGAGCAGGGCGTTGCCGAAGCCAAAGCAGCCGGCGCGCTGATGAAGGAAAAAGGCGTGTTGCCGACGATCGGCTTCACTTCGCTCCAGACCCGCGCGATCAAGACGCTTAATCTGGCATTGGAAGAGGCGGGCCGCTTGTGGATCCCGGTGACCAAGGACTGGCGGCTCAATGAACGCCATTATGGCGGGCTGACCGGCCTTGATAAGCAGGAAACCCGCGAACGCCACGGCGATGAACAAGTGCTGATCTGGCGGCGCAGCTTTGACGTGCCGCCGCCGCCGCTGGAGGCGGGCAGCGAGTTCGATCTTGCTTCCGATCCGCGCTATGCGGGCATTCCGGTGCCCACCACCGAAAGCCTCAAGCTGACGATCGAGCGCGTGCTGCCCTATTGGGAAAGCGATATCCTCCCGGTTCTGGCGCGCGGCGAGACGGTGATTATCTCCGCCCATGGCAATTCCTTGCGCGCGCTGGTGAAGCACTTGTCGGGCATTTCCGATGACGACATCACGGGCCTTGAGATCCCCACCGGCCAGCCGATCATCTATGATTTTGATGACGCGATGCAGCCGGGCGAACGCTATTATCTGAAGGACGCCTGATGAACACAGCCAACGCCGCCAGCGAAGGGCAACGCGTTGCGATTGTCATGGGCAGCCAGTCCGACTGGCCAACCATGAAGCTTGCGGCCGAAGTGCTAGATGAACTCGAAGTCGAGTATGAGGCGCGCATCGTCTCGGCCCACCGCACGCCGGATCGCATGGCCGCCTTTGCCAAGGGAGCAGAAGGCGAAGGTTTTGGTGTGATCATAGCAGGCGCAGGCGGCGCGGCGCACCTGCCCGGCATGATCGCCAGCATGACGCACTTGCCGGTGCTGGGCGTGCCGGTGCAATCGCGCGCGCTGTCGGGCATGGATAGCTTGCTTTCCATCGTGCAGATGCCAGCCGGAATCCCGGTCGGCACGCTGGCGATTGGTGAGGCGGGCGCGAAGAATGCAGGGCTTATGGCTGCTGCCATCCTTGCCCTGTCGGACAAGGATTTGTCAGAACGGCTACAGGATTGGCGCGCGGCGAAAAGTGCAGGCGTTGCCGAGGTTCCGGAAGGCTGATGCTCGCTCCCGGCTCCACCATTGGCATTCTGGGCGGCGGCCAGCTTGGCCGGATGATGGCCATGGCCGCGGTGCAACTGGGCTACCGCGTGGCAGGCTATGCGCCTGCGGGTGAGAATGTCGCGGTGGAGGTAAGCGCCTATTTCTGGGAAGCGGGCTGGGCTGACAGGAACGCGCTGGCTGAATTCGCGGCTGCGTGCGACGTGGTGACGTGGGAATTTGAAAACGTGCCGCTCGCCACCATCGCAGCAATCCCGCCCGCGCTGCTCGCCTGCCCGGCGCGCGCGCTCGAAGTGGCGCAGGATCGCCTTTCGGAAAAGCAATTTGCCGAAAATCTCGGCGGACGCGCTGCGCCTTTTGCCCGCGTTGAAAGCGATGAGGATTTCGCCCGCGCCCTTGAGCGCATCGGTGCGCCCGGCATCCTCAAGACCGCGCGCGAAGGCTATGACGGCAAGGGCCAGTGGCGGATCGCTTCGGCGCATGAAGCAAGCGGGGTACGCTTTCCCGGCCAGCCTTGTGTCTATGAAGGCATGGTCGCCTTTGAGGCGGAATTCTCGGTGATCCTCGTGCGTTCGCGGGATGGCGAAGTGCGTTTCTGGAATTCGACCGCCAACCACCACGAGGGCGGCATGCTCGCCCAATCCACCCTGCCCGCTGGCGCCTTGATCGAAGCCCAAGTGCCCGAAGCGCGCGCGCTTGCTGCCAAAATCGCCGAGGCGCTTGGTTATGTCGGCGTGCTGACAGTGGAATTCTTCGCCACGCGCGAAGGCCCGGTGTTCAACGAAATGGCCCCGCGCGTTCATAACTCGGGCCACTGGACCATCGAAGGCGCGGCCACCAGCCAGTTTGAAAACCACATCCGCGCGATTGCGGGGCTCCCTTTGGGCAGCACCAAGACGCGCTTTGAAACCATCGAAATGCGCAACATCGTGGGGCCCGAGGCCCTTACCGCGCATCAGATTCTGGCCGAACAGGGCGAACCGCACCTCCACCTTTACGGCAAGCGCGAGGCGCGCGAGGGGCGCAAGATGGGCCATGTCACCCGCGTGGGGCGTCCGCTGTCGTGAGCCCCGAAATCGTTCTGATCTATGCGCGCGCCGCCAATGGCGCGATTGGCAATGAGGGCGATCTGCCTTGGCGCCTGCCTGCCGATCTTAAACGCTTCAAGGCGCTGACTATCGGCAAACCCATGGTGATGGGACGCAAGACCTTTGAAAGCCTGCCCGGCCTCTTGCCCGGCCGCCGCCACATCGTGCTCTCGCAGCGCGATGACTGGCGGCCCGAAGGCGCGGAAATGGCGACCTCCCGCGATCAGGCCATCGCGCTCGCCACCCAAAACAATCAGACAGGCGAAATTGCCGTGATCGGCGGGGCGGCGATCTATGATCTGTTCTGGCCGATTGCCACCCGGATTGAGTTGACCCAGATTCACGAGGATTACGCAGGCGATACCTTCATGAAGGCGCCCGGCCCCGATTGGGCGCTGGTGGCCGAGGATGCCCGCGCAGCCGAAGGCGCATTCCCCGCCTTCACCTTTCAGACCTACCGCAAGAGCGAGGCGGCCTGATGCGCTGGCTCGATCATCGTGAGGCCATCCCTGCAACCTTGCGCGGCGCGGTGATTGCGCTCGGCAATTTCGATGGCTTTCACCGCGGCCATCAGGCGGTGGCGGGTGAGGCAATCGCTTGGGCCCATGCCGAGGGCCGACCTTCGATTATCGCAACTTTCGATCCGCACCCGGTGCGCTTTTTCAAGCCTGATGTGGCCCCTTTCCGCCTCACCACACTGGAACAAAGGCAGGAATTGTATCTCGCCGCAGGCGCAACCGCGATGCTGGTGTTCCATTTCGACGCCGAACTGGCGGGCACGAGCGCAGAGGATTTCATCCAGCGCATTCTGATCGAACGCTTCGGCGCGCATGGCGTGGTGACGGGCGGCGATTTCACCTTTGGCAAGGGCGCCAAAGGCAATGTCGCATTGCTGCGCACGCATGGGGCTGAGCTTGGCCTCCAATCGCGGGTGGTCGAGGCGGTGGCCGAGGGCGCAGAAGTCGTCTCATCCAGCCGCATCCGCACCGCTTTGCGCGAAGGCGATCCGCAATTGGCCGCGCGCTTGCTCACCCGACCTTTCGCGATTCGCGGGATTGTGGAGCACGGCGACAAGCGCGGGCGCACCATCGGCTATCCCACGGCCAACTTGGCCATCGAAAATTATCTGCGCCCCAAATACGGAATTTATGCCGTGACGGGACGCATTCTCGCCACGGGCCAAGTGCTGCAAGGCGCCGCCAATATCGGCATCCGCCCGCAGTTTGAACCGCCCAAGGAATTGCTTGAACCCTACTTCTTCGATTTCTCCGGCGATTTGTATGGGCAGGAAATCGAGGTTGCCTTCCACCATTACCTGCGCGGGGAAGCGAAGTTTGACAGTCTCGAAGCTTTGATGGCGCAGATGGACAAGGATTGCGCCGAGGCCCGCCGCCTTCTAAGCGCCTGATCGCCATGACCGAGCCCCGCGACCTTAAAGACACCGTCTTCCTGCCGAAGACTGATTTCCCCATGAAGGCAGGCCTTCCCGCCAAGGAGCCGGGGATTGCCGCGCGCTGGGAGGACATCGGGCTTTATCGCAAGCTGCGCGAGGCGCGCAAAGGCCGCGAGAAATTCATCCTCCATGATGGCCCGCCTTACGCCAATGGCGACATCCATATTGGCCATGCGCTCAACAAGGTGTTGAAAGACATGGTGGTGCGCAGCCAGAACCTGCTGGGCAAGGATGCGCCCTATGTGCCGGGCTGGGATTGCCACGGGCTGCCGATCGAATGGAAGATCGAGGAGCAATACCGCAAGAAAAAGCTGAACAAGGACGAGGTTCCCGCCAAGGAATTCCGCGCCGAATGCCGCGCCTATGCGGCCGAATGGGTCAAGGTGCAGTCCGCGCAGTTCAAGCGGCTCGGCATCATGGGCGATTGGGACAATCCCTATCTCACCATGGATTTTCAGGCCGAGGCGACAATTGTTGCCGAATTGCTGAAGTTTGCGGAAGGCGGCAATTTGTATCGCGGGGCCAAGCCTGTGATGTGGTCGCCGGTGGAAAAGACCGCGCTCGCCGAAGCGGAAGTCGAATACGAGGACATCACCTCGACCCAGATCGATGTGGCGTTCGAGATCGTCGAGAGCCCGATCCCCGAGCTGGTCGGCGCCCACGCGGTAATCTGGACGACGACGCCTTGGACGATCCCGGTCAATCAGGCTTTGGCCTTTGCGCCTGATGTCGAATACGCCGTTTGTCGCTTTGGTGATCGCATGGGTGACCACGAACGCACTGCGCCGGAAGGTGCTGTGCTTGTCGCCGCAGGTTTGGTGGAGCAATTCGCAGGTCGGGTCGGGTTCCGGGTGATCCCGATGCATGTCATCAAAGGCGCAGACCTTGCCGGCACCCTCGCCCGCCACCCGATGCACCACCTCGGCGGGTTCTACGCCACCCCGCGCCCGCTGCTGCCCGGCGACTTCGTCACCACCGACAGCGGCACCGGCCTCGTCCACATGGCGCCCGATCATGGCGAGGACGACTTCGATCTGTGTAAGGCGCACGGCATCAATCCCGTCTTCGCGGTGATGGATGATGGGCGATATCGCGACGATTGGGGCTGGCTCGGCGCTGGCGATGTCGATGCGGACGGCAAGGAACGCCGCCGCGCGGTTATCAACCCCGGCTTCAACGCGCCCGATGGCCCGATCTGCTCCGACTTGCGCGAAGCGGGCGCGCTGCTTTCGGCAAGCGCCGATTACGCGCATTCCTACCCGCACTCGTGGCGTTCCAAGGCCAAGGTGATCTTCCGCTGCACCCCCCAATGGTTCGTGCCGATGGATCGCCCGCTCACCCACCTGCCCGCCAAGACCCCGGCGGAAAAGGCATGGGAAGGCGAAGGCGGCGCGATTGATCCGGCGGACGAAACGCTCTGCGCCTGGCCCACCTTGCGGGAACGCGCGATGGAGGAAATCGCCCGCGTTCAGTTCACCCCCGACAAGGGCCGCAACCGCATCGGCGCAATGGTCAAAGGGCGGCCCGACTGGGTGCTCTCCCGCCAGCGCGCATGGGGTGTGCCGATCACTTTGTTTGTGCGGCCCGATGGTTCTTACCTCGCTGACGCAGAAGTAAACGCGCGCATCATCGCCGCTGTCGAACAGGAAGGCGTCGATGCCTGGGACGAGGCGCGCAAGGCGGAATTCCTTGGGGGTGCCTATAACCCCGACGATTTCGAGATGGTCACCGACATTCTCGATGTGTGGTTCGATTCGGGCTGCACCCATGCCTTTGTGCTGGATTCGGGCCGCTGGCCGGACCTGCAATGGCCCGCCAACCTTTACCTCGAAGGGTCTGACCAGCATCGCGGCTGGTTCCAGTCGAGCTTGCTGCAATCCACCGCCACCCGCGGCCGCGCGCCTTACGATCAGATCCTCACCCACGGCTTCACCATGGATGCCAAGGGCAAGAAGATGTCGAAAAGCCTCGGCAACACCATCAGCCCGCTAAAGGTGATGGAGGAATATGGCGCCGACATCATCCGCCTGTGGGCGCTTTCGGTGGATTTCACCGAGGATCACCGCATCGGCGATGAAATCCTCAAAGGCGTGGGCGATCAATATCGCAAGCTGAGGAACACTTTCCGCTACCTGCTTGGCGCGCTCGATGGTTTCACCGAGGAAGAGCGGCTTGCGCCGGAGGAAATGCCCGAGCTGGAACGCTATATCCTCGCGCTGCTTGGCGAACTCGACGGCAAGATGCGCGCGGCGGCGGAAAGTTACGATTTCAACAGCTACACCCGCCTGCTGGTCGATTTCTGCAACGAGGATCTCTCGGCCTTCTTCTTCGATATCCGCAAGGATTGCCTCTATTGCGATGCGCCGGGCGATCCCACGCGCCGCGCCTATCGCTCGGTGCTCGACACGCTGTTCCACGCATTGGTTCGCTATGCCGCGCCCGTGTTGGTGTTCACGGCGGAAGAAGTGTGGATGAGCCGCTATCCCGATGGGCAAAGCGTGCACCTGCTCGAATGGCCCCAAGTGCCTGCCGCCGCGATTGATCGTGCCAAGTGGGACGCGCTGCGGGCGCTGCGCGCGCGCGTCACCGAAGCGATTGAGCCGCTGCGCCGCGACAAGACGATCCGTTCAAGCCTTGAAGCCGAGGTGGCAGTGCCCGCCAGCGCCGTGCCCGAAGGCGTCAGCGATGAGGCTCTCGCTGAAGTGTTCATCACCGCGACAGTCACGCGCGGGCAAGCAGGCGCGGTGATCGTCACCAAAACCACCCACCACAAATGCGCGCGCTGCTGGCGGCATCTGCCCGATGTGGCTTTCCCCGAAGGCGCGCTGTGCACCCGCTGTGACGAGGTGATAAGCGCCCTGGAACCGGCGACTGCATGAGCAATCTGTTCACTCGCAACCGCTTGATCGGGCTGGCGCTGGCGGCATTCATCGCTGCGGCCGATCAGCTCTCCAAATGGTATGTCACCGGCCCGCTTGATCTGCGGCGTGTGGGGCATATTGATCTCTTGCCCTTCTTCGATCTCACCTACACCGAGAACCGCGGCATCTCATTGGGCATGCTGCAGGCGAGCAACATGGAGATGCGCTGGTTTCTGGTGGCGATGACAGCCGCGATCGCCGTGATCGTGCTGGTGTGGCTGCTGCGCGAGAAGAAGCTGGGTGATATTCTCGGCCTTGCGCTGATCTTGGGCGGGGCGATCGGCAATATTTATGATCGCTATACCCTGGGCTATGTGGTGGACTTTGCCGATTTCCATATTGGCGGCTTTCGCCCCTTCCTCATTTTCAACGTAGCCGATGCAGCGATCACCATTGGTGTTGTCATAATCCTTGCTCGCAGCCTGTTCGTGAGCGACAAGGACGATGCAAACGGCGAGCCCCGCGCGGCTGATGCTGTCTCGGAGAAATAACCATGCGTAACGTGAAGACTGTCCTTGTCCTTGGCACCGGCGCGATGCTGCTGGCGGCTTGTGGGGGCGGCGGGCTGTTCAACCGCGACCGGCCCGATGAATTCGCAGTGCAGCGGCAGGCCCCGTTGGTGGTGCCGCCCGATTTCTCGCTCACCCCGCCCGCACCCGGCGCACCGCGCCCGGTTGAAGGCACCGCTTCGGAACAAGCGCTCGATGCATTGTTTGGCGGCCCTGCTCCTCGCAGCCGGATCGAGGCAAGCCTGCTGGATCGGGCCGGCTCTGCTGCCCCAAGCATCCGCAGCGTCGTTGGGGATAGTGAAACCAACACCGTCGCCAAAGGCCGTATCACGCGCGATATCATCGCTGCGCCCGAAGGCGACGGGGCGAGCGCTCAGGTGGTGATACCTTCTTGATTTAATCCTCGCAGGCCTGTCGCGCTGACGCGCGAGCCGCTGCGGGCGCGCAGTCGCGCTTGCGGTCGCCTTGCGACCGATGCTTGATTTAATCCTCGCAGGCCTATCGCGCTGACGTGCGAGCAGCTGCGGGCGGCCGGTCGGTTTTTTGTCACCCTATCGCTGCGCTGCTTGAGGCGCCCAAGCGCTTTGCTGAATGATAGCCGCGCTTAAGGGCGAACCTCGGCCTCAACCAGCGCCTGCGCGGTAAGCTTGGTCAGCCCCCGCCCTCATCCTCGCGGCTGACCAGGAGCTTGTCGATACGCCGACCATCCATGTCGACGACTTCAAAACGCCAGCCCTGATCGCGGAACACCTCGCCTTCGACAGGCAGTTTCTTGAGCACCGACAGCGCATAACCTGCTGCTGTGCCAAATTCGCGGTCCTCGCCATATTCAAGGCCCAGCCGATCGGCCAGCACATCGGCAGACAACGCGCCCGACACCAACAGCGAGCCATCCTCGCGACTCACGATCTGCGGAATGTCACCATCATCGGAATCGCTGGCAAAACTGCCGAAGATTGCGGTGAGCAGATCAATCGGTGTGACGATCCCTTCGAAATGGCCATATTCATCATGCACCAGCGCGAGCGGGACCTCGGCGCCTTGCAAGACCCGCAGCGCATCCATCGCATCAAGTTGATCGGGCACCACTTCAACCTTGCGCATGAGATCGCGGATCGAGACCGCCCCGCCCGCCACCAGCACGCCCAGCACCTCGCGCACCTTCACCGCGCCGAGC
Organism: Erythrobacter sp. SCN 62-14; assembly: GCA_001724215.1. GTDB lineage: Bacteria > Pseudomonadota > Alphaproteobacteria > Sphingomonadales > Sphingomonadaceae > Erythrobacter. The sequence continues at coordinate 10,329 of MEDW01000017.1, forward strand.
ACATTATCGGGCGAGCCTTCGGCAACCAGTAAGCGCGAATGGGAACTGGCGGCGATCCTCTCGCGGATCGCGGCTTCATCCGCATCGGCATCAATCCAGTCGACTTCGGTCCGCGGGGTCATCATCTCGCGCACGGGCCGCTCAGCCAGACGCACCACGCCGGTGAGGATCTGGTGCTGTTCGGCCTCAATCACACCCGAACGCGTCGCCTCGGCAAAGATTACCTGCAATTCCTCGGCAGTGAAGGTTTCCTGGTCGCTGTTGCGCAGGCCAAACAGGCCGATCACCAGCGCCGAGGATTTGTCGAGCACCCACACCAGCGGCGCCGCCGCCCGTGCCAGCAGCGCCATCGGGCGGGCCATCACCATCGCGACTGTCACCGCATTGCGCAGCGCCAGCTGCTTGGGCACCAACTCGCCAATGATCAGGCTCAGGTAAGTGGTAAGCGCAATCACCATGGCAAAGCCGGCCTGATCGGCAAAGCTCTCCGGCACGCCCAGCATGGCCAGCCGCTCGCCCACCGGCCCTCCAAGGCTCGCCCCGGAATAGGCGCCTGCAATAATCCCGATCAGCGTGATGCCGATCTGCACAGTAGAAAGAAACTTGCCGGGGTCTGCTGCCAGCGCAAGAGCGATGCTCGCGCTTGCTGACCCGCCCTCTGCCCGCGCTTCGAGCGCCGAAGTCTTGGCCGAGACAATCGCCAGTTCGGACATGGCGAACACGCCGTTGAGAACAACCAACGCGAGGATAATGACCAGATCGGTCCATGGGAAAGGCGTCACAAGGGGGGCGTTAGCACAAAACCCGCCCGCTGCCAGCCGCCGCTGATGGCGATCGCTTCTCTGCCTGTTCAAGCGCGGGTAAGGTTGAACGCCGCACAGCCGCGACAAGGCGCGCTGGGCGGCTTGCCGTGGCCGTGCGCTCGTGTCATCTTGTTAGAGTAAATCAAGCAGCAAGGACGGGACCATGAAGCTTTCACGAATTCTTGTATCAAGCACGGCAGCTCTCGCCCTGCTCACCACCAGCGCCTGCGTGACAGACCCCAACACGGGCGAGCGCAAGGTGTCGCGCACCGCAATCGGCACGGGCCTTGGCGGCACGCTCGGCTATCTGCTGGGCGGTGCGATCGGCGGCAACACCGGGCGCATTATCGGCGCTGGCATCGGCGGTTCGGCAGGCGCGGTGATCGGCCAGCAATATGATCGCCAGATCAAGCAATTGAAGGAGCAGACCGCAGGCAGCGGCGTGGATGTCGAGGAAGTCGGCGACAACGAGGCCATTCTGGTGCGCCTGCCCGATGGCGTGACCTTTGCGCGCGGATCGGCCTCGATCAATCCCGGCTTTTATGACACGCTCAACGCGGTGGCGGCTTCGCTGGTGGAATATCCCAACAGCCTGATCGACGTGTTCGGCTTTACCGACACCACCGGTTCGGCTGCGACCAACCAGCGCCTGTCGGAACAGCGCGCGCAGGCGGTGGCCGATTATCTGATTGCCCGCGGTGTGGCGCGTTCGCGCATCGAGACCCGCGGGTTTGGTGAGCAGCGCGAATATCTGCGCATTCCCACCGGCGACAATGTCGATGAACCGCGCAACCGCCGTGTGGAAATCAAGATTATCCCAATCAGTCAGGATCAGGTCAACGCCGCACGCCAGCGGTAAGGCTTCCTGCTTCAAGGCAAACAGCGGGTCGCTCTGCCGGGCGGCCCGTTTGTTTTTTTGACAAGGTCAGTCCTTGTTCCGGCTAAGCCTTGCGGCGCGTGTTGCCAGTCGCTCGACCGCTGCGGCGTGAATGGCGGGCGAACACACCAGCAGCCCGAAGGCGCGCGGATCGTGTTTGTTGTAAGCCAGCGGCTTGCCAAAGGCATCGCTCACCTCAGCGCCAGCCTCACGCGCGATCAGAGTGGCAGCGGCAATGTCCCATTCAAAGCCCCAGCGCACCGTCGCCACCAGATCAGCGCGGTTGTCAGCGACCATGGCGATGCGCAGGGCAATCGAGTTGGGCTGTTCCACGGCCACCAGATCGCCGTCTTCCTTGGGCAGGACATGCACCGGGACGCGTGAGCCTGCAAATTGCGCGCGGGTGCTGGCGCTGAGCGGCGCATCGTTCAAAGTTGCGCCCTTGCCGGCCACCGCGACCCATTCTTCCTCGCGCGCAGGCGCCACCAGAATGCCAATCAAGGGCCGCCCGCTGCTGACCAGCGCCACCGACACGGCCCAGCCCTTGCGGCCCGCTACGAAATCGCGCGTTCCATCAATCGGATCGACCAGCCAGATAAGCCCGCTTTGCGTGCGCACCTTGTCATCGGCGGTTTCTTCGGAAAGCCAACCGGCAGACGGCAGCAGCGCGCTCAGCTCGCGTTTGAGAAACCGGTCGACCGCCAGATCGGCCTCGCTCACCGGGTTATTCGGGCTCTTGTCCCAGCTTTCCAAGGCATGGCCCGCCCCCGGCCAGCGCGCATGGGCAATGCTGCCTGCTTCACGGACGATCTGTAGGAGGCGGCCACTGTCTATCATGGATGTCTATCATTTTTGCGAAGTCATGCGTTGGATGCAGCCTTGGCCCTACCGACAGCACTTTTCAAGCAGGGCAATCCGTGCTTAGGCCGCGCGCGGACACATCCTCCCCAAGGACGATCAAGGAAGGGATCACATCGCCATGAACATCCACGAATATCAGGCCAAGGAATTGCTGAGCGAATACGGCATCGCCGTTCCCGCAGGGCACGCCGCACTGAGTGTGGAGGAAGCCGTTGAGGCAGCCAAGAAACTGCCGGGGCCGCTTTATGTGGTGAAGGCGCAGATTCACGCCGGCGGCCGCGGCAAGGGCAAGTTCAAGGAACTGGGGCCGGACGCCAAGGGCGGCGTGCGGCTGGCGAAAAGCCTTGAGGAAGTCGAATCCCACGCGCGCGAAATGCTCGGCAACACTCTGGTGACGATCCAGACCGGCGATGCTGGCAAGGAAGTGAACCGGCTTTATGTGACGGACGGTGTTGATATCGCGCGCGAATATTACCTCTCGCTGCTGGTTGACCGCGCGACCGGCCGCGTCGCCTTCGTCGTCTCGACCGAAGGCGGCATGGACATCGAAACCGTTGCCCACGACACGCCCGAATTGATCACCACCTTCACCGTTGACCCCGCGCAGGGCTTCCAGCCGCACCATGGCCGCGCAGTGGCGTTTGCGCTGAAATTGAAGGGCGATCTCAACAAGCAGGCGCAAAAGCTCGCCAAGCAGCTTTATGACGCCTTCCTTGCGACCGATTGCGAAATGCTCGAAATCAATCCGCTGGTGGAAAGCGAAGACGGCAAGCTGCTGGTGCTCGACGCCAAGATGAGCTTTGATTCGAACGCGCTCTATCGCCACCCCGCGATCGAAGCGCTGCGTGACATCACCGAAGAAGACCCGGCTGAAGTCGAAGCGAGCGAATATGATCTTGCCTACATCAAGCTCGATGGGAACATCGGCTGCATGGTGAACGGCGCTGGCCTTGCCATGGCGACGATGGACATCATTAAGCTGAACGGCGCTTTTCCTGCCAACTTCCTCGATGTGGGCGGCGGTGCGACCACGGAAAAGGTGACGGCGGCCTTCAAGATCATCCTCAAGGATCCGGCGGTTGAAGGCATTCTCGTCAACATTTTCGGCGGCATCATGAAGTGTGATGTGATCGCCAATGGCATCGTGCAGGCGGCCAAGGACGTGAACTTGCAGGTTCCGCTGGTGGTGCGCCTCGAAGGCACCAATGTCGATGAAGGCAAGGCGATCCTCAACCAATCGGGCTTGGCCATCGTAGCTGCTGACAACCTCGGCGATGCCGCCAAGAAGATCGTCGCCGAGGTCAAGAAGGCCGCCTGATTCAAGCGCCTTCTCGACACAAATGCCGGGGCCTGCCCTGCTTGACGTTTACGTAAACGCAAGCTAGGCCGGCTTCCATTGAAGTGCTGTCCGTGATTCTGAGAGAGGAAGGAACACCCATGAAAATCCTCGTCCCCGTCAAGCGGGTGATCGATTACAACGTCAAGCCGCGCGTCAAGGCGGATGGTTCGGGCGTTGATCTGGCCAACGTCAAGATGAGCATGAACCCGTTCGATGAGATCGCGGTCGAGGAAGCCATCCGCCTCAAGGAAAAGGGCGCGGCCACTGAAATCGTCGCTGTCAGCGTCGGCCCGGCCAAGGCGCAGGAAACGCTGCGCACCGCGCTCGCCATGGGTGCAGACCGCGCGATCCTGGTGGAAAGCGATGAGGAAGTGGAACCCCTCGCGGTTGCCAAGATCTTGAAGGCGATTGCCGATGAAGAAGCCCCCGGCCTCGTCATCCTTGGCAAGCAGTCGATCTCGGATGATTCCAACCAGACCGGCCAGATGCTGGCCGCTCTGATGGGCCGCCCGCAAGGCACTTTTGCCAACACCGTTGAGGTGGATGGCGATAGCGTGATTGTGAAGCGCGAAGTCGACGGCGGCCTTCAGACTGTGAAGCTCGCTCTGCCCGCCATCGTCACCACCGACCTTCGCCTCAACGAGCCGCGCTATGCCTCGCTCCCCAACATCATGAAGGCCAAGCAAAAGCCGCTCGCCACCAAGACCGCTGCCGATTACGGTGTGGACATTGCGCCGCGGTTGAAGACGCTCAAGGTCGCAGAACCGCCCGTGCGTCAGGCTGGCGAGAAGGTCGCTGACGTCGCTGCGCTGGTCGAAAAGGTCAAGGCGCTCGGCATCGCCTGAGCCCTATTGGAGAGGACATTCCCATGAAAACTCTGGTTCTCGTCGAACATGACAACAACACGGTGAACGATGCGACGCTCGCCGTCGTCACCGCCGCGGCCAAGCTGGGCGAAGTGCACCTGCTGGTTGCTGGCCATAATTGCGCCAGCGTTGGCGAAGCGGCTGCCAAGATCGCTGGCGTTGCCAAGGTGCACGTCGCCGATGATGCGGCCTATGCCAATGGCCTCGCTGAAAACGTCGCCCCGCTGGCGGCGCAGCTGATGGCGGATCACGATGCTTTCCTCGCCGCTGCCACCACGCAGGGCAAGAACGTCGCCCCGCGCGTCGCTGCGCACTTGGACGTGATGCAAGTGAGCGAAATCCTGTCGGTCGAAGGCCCCAAAACCTTCACCCGCCCGATCTATGCCGGCAACGCGATTGCCACGGTCGAATCGAGCGATGCCAAGCTCGTCATCACCGTGCGCGGCACGGCCTTTGAAAAGGCTGCAACCGAAGGTGGTTCAGCCGCCATCGAAGCGGTCAGCGGTGCTGGCGATGCCGGGATTTCCAGCTTCGTTTCCTCGGAAATCGCCAAGAGCGAGCGCCCCGAGCTCACCAGCGCCAAGGTGATCGTCTCGGGCGGCCGCGCTTTGAAGGATGCCGAAACCTTCGAAAGCGTCATCACGCCGCTGGCGGACAAGCTGGGCGCTGCGATCGGCGCAAGCCGCGCGGCCGTGGATGCAGGCTATGTCCCCAATGATTATCAGGTCGGCCAGACCGGCAAGATCGTCGCGCCAGAAGTTTACATCGCGGTCGGCATTTCGGGTGCGATCCAGCACTTGGCTGGGATGAAGGACTCCAAGGTCATCATCGCCATCAACAAGGACGAGGACGCCCCGATCTTCCAAGTCGCGGATATCGGCCTTGTGGCTGATCTCTACAGCGCCGTGCCGGAGCTTACGGGCGCGCTGTAAGGCGTTCATTCCAGTAGACTTTCAACTGACACGAACCTCCGGTAAGGTGACGCCTTGCCGGAGGTTTTTTGATGCGTCGTGCCTGTCTCGCTCCTGCCGCCGTGGCTTTGGCTGCGCCCGCCCTTGCCGAAAAGCCTCCAGTCGTGCTTGCTCCGCAGGGCGATTGGGAAATCTTGATCGAGGACGAAAGCTGCATAGCCGCGCGCCTGTTCGAGGGGGACGGTGAGCCGCACCTTTTCAAGCTTGAGCAATTCGGGCCATCGGGTGCGGTAAGCATGAGCGCGTTCGGGCCTGCCTTCCGACCTTTCATCAATCTCCAGCCCACCGAATTGCGGTTTCGCGAGGGGCAAAAGTTGCACAAGTCCAACCCCTTTACGGCGGTTCTGCCGGGCTTCGACAAGGGCATCGTTTACGGCTCGGTTACGCCCAACTGGGATGAACTTGCCGAACTGGCTGCGGCGGGGACACCTGCAACCAAGCAACCGGTTGAACTCGACGTCGAAACGGGACGGAAGATCGCTTTCGTCGGGTTCCAGCAGGGAGGTCGACCGGAAGTGCGGATTGCCACGGGCTCGATGGAGGGCGTGTTCCAGTCGCTCAATGGCTGCACCTACGCCCTGCTGGAGAAGTGGGGCCTTGATGCCGTACGGCTCCGCAGCGCGCTGCGCTCCCCGGCCTTGCTCAACTCCAAGAAAACGTGGGGCAAGCTGCGCAAAGCCTACCGCAGCAATGCTCAGCAGGGCGAGCGCGGGGTCATCGTGTTGCGCGCAACGATTTCCGAGAACGGCACAATGGAAAGCTGCGCGCTGATCGATACCGCAACCAGCGGCAATCTCGCGCCCGCGATTTGCGAAGTCATTGGCAAAGCGCAGTTCGCCCCGGCGATCGACGCATCGGGCCAGCCGTTTCGCGCGCTCTATATTCAGACGCTCAAGTTCCAGACGAGCTAAACCAGCTCACATCACCACCGTCGTAATAAAATGCAGGGTCATCCCCACCAGCCCGCCGACAATCGTGCCGTTGATGCGGATAAATTGGAGGTCGCGGCCCACTGCGCTTTCGATGCGGCCGGTGATGGTGGTCGCGTCCCAGCGCTTCACCGTTTCTGACACCAGCTTCACAATCTGCCCGCCATAACGCGTCGCAATGCCCACCAGCGTGCGGCGGGCAAAGCGGTTGATCTGGTGTTGCAGGCGCTCGTCCTGCTGGAGCGCATGGCCGAGATCAGCCAGGCTCTTCCTCATTTCCTGCCCCAGCCCGCTTTCGGGCGCACGGGCGCGGCGGATCAGCGAAAGCCGCGCGCGCTCCCACACGCCGAGCCACCATTCGGCCACGGCCGGGTTTTCCAAGAGTTCGATCTTGAGGCTTTCCACCCGCGCGCGCGTTTCGGGGTCGTGCTGCAAATCCTGCCCAAGCTTTTGCAAGCCTTCCTCGATCTTGAAGCGCAAGGGGTGATCGGGATCGACCAGCACCTCGGCCAGCAGCTTATACAGCCCATCAAGCACGTTGGAGCTGATCGTTTTGTCGAGCCCCGCCCAGCGCAGCACGCCCGCCACGCGCTTGTGAATAATCTCGCGCAAGGTCTCCTCATTATCCTCAATCGTCAGGCCCGCCCAGCGCACAAAGCCATCGATCAAGGGCTGATGGCGGCGATCGACCATCGCGGATTCTAGCATTCGTCCAGCAAGCGGCGCGATTTCCAGCTTGGCAATCTGCCCTGCAAGACCTGAACGCACCTGATTGCCGAGCCGTTCAGGGTCGAGCGATTCGAGCACTTCAGCGAGCAGCTCCGCCGCGCCTGAGGTGATGCGCGAGCGCGGATCGCTGCTATCCCCGCGTTCCGGCGCCATGGTGAGGAAATCACCCAGCGCGCGCGCCACATTCATGTTCGACATGCGCCGCGCGACCACTGCAGGGGTGAGGAAATTTTCCTGCAGGAACTGCGCCATGGTGTCGGCAATGCGATCCTTGTTCTTGGGAATGATCGCGGTGTGGGGGATGGGAAGGCTCAAGGGATGGCGGAACAGCGCGGTCACGGCGAACCAGTCGGCAAGGCCGCCCACCATCGCGGCCTCGGCGAAGGAATTGACATAGCCCCACGCCCAGTGATCGCCCACCAGGCCGTGGGTGGTGAAGAAAATCACCGCCATCGCGGCCAACATGCCGGTCGCGGTCCAGCGCATCCGCCGCGCGCGATCGGCTGTCAGAGGCTCACCGCCAAAGGTCAGCGGCCGGGGGGTAGGAGTGCTCGCCATAGCAGCGCCTTAGCCGGATTCCCCGCCCGAGGTCACGCCCCAAGCGCGGCTTATTCCGCTGGCTGGGGCGCAGTGTCCCCGGGGGCTTCGGCATCGTCGCCCGGCTTGTAGGTCAGGAAGCGCTTGGACAGCCACGGGCCAGCGCGCTTTTCAAAGCTGTCAGCAAGACTGAACCCGGCCGGCACAATCAGCAGCGTCAGCAGGGTCGAGAGCAGCAGTCCGCCGATCACCACAATCCCCATAGGTTGACGCCACGCCCCGTCACCGGTCAACGAAACCGCCACCGGCACCATCCCGGCGGTCATCGCAACTGTCGTCATCACGATTGGCTGCGCACGCTTGTGTCCGGCATCCATGATCGCTTCGAGCTGCGGGACGCCCTTGTTCATTTCCTCAATGGCGAAGTCGATCAGCAGGATCGAGTTCTTCGAGACAATGCCAAGCAGCAGCAGAATGCCGATATAGACCGGCATGGACTGCGGCTGGCCCAGCAGCCAAATCAGCAGGACGCCGCCCAAGGGCGCCAGCGCCAGCGACGTCATGTTGACCAGCGGGCTCATCAATCGCTTGTAGAGCAGCACCAGCACGGCAAACACCAGGAGCACGCCCGAAACCACGGCGATAATCAGGCTGACAACAAGCTCCTGCTGCCACTTGTCCTCACCCACCACATCGCGGATCACGCCAACCGGCAGATTCTGCAGGATCGGCAGCTTGTCGATTTCATCCTGCGCCGTGCCCTTCAAAACACCCGCAGCAAGATCAGCGCCGATCAGCACGCGGCGGTTCTGGTTGTAACGCTGGATCGCGGTCGGGCCGGAACCAAAGGTGATTTCTGCCACCCGGCCAAGCGGGACCGAGCCGCCGTTCAACGTCTGCACCGGCAAGTTCTCAATGGTGCGGAAATCGGTCCGCGCGGCATCCGACAAGCGCACCGTGATCGGGATCTGGCGATCGGACAGCGAGAAGCGCGCAGCATTCTGTTCGATCTCGCCCAGGGTTGCGATGCGGATGGTCTGCGACAGCGCTGCGGTGGTCACACCGAGTTCGGCAGCGATCTTGTCACGCGGGGTGATGATAATTTCGGGACGGTTGATGTCGGCGCTGATGCGCGGGGCGACAATGGTTTTGAGCCCCTTCATCTGTTCCACCAGCGTGGTGGCGGTTTGTTCGAGCAATTCAGGATCAGACCCGGCCAGCATAATCGTGATGTCGCGGCCCGAGCCAAAACCTCCGCGCTGCGACTGGAAGCGCACCCGCGCATCGGGAATACGCGCCAGTTCCGGTGCCAGCTCGCGTTCGAATTCAATCGAGGTGCGCTGGCGATCATCGCGCAGCTTGATGAAGATGGTGGAGCTTTCGCCAAGCCGGATGCGTTCGAGCAGGCGCTCGACTTCAGGCTCCTCGCGCAGACGCGCCGCGACGCCGTTGACCATGCGCTTGGCCTCCGCCAGCGTCGTGCCCGGAACCATCTCGATCTCGACCCGGCTGTTTTCAGTGTCGATACTCGGCTGGAATTGCGGCGGCAATTGCCCGAACAAAAGGATCGTCACGAGGAAGGAGAACCAGCCCACACCGAGCATCCATACTCGATGATCATAGAAGCGGGCGGTCAGGTAGCGCGCGCCATCAGCCAGCCGGCCGCGGCCGGCGACCGGCATCTCGAACAGCTTGAAGGTCGCAAGGCCCGCCGCCAGCGACAGCCCCGAGACCAGCAGCAGCAAGGCCACTTCAAAGGTCTTGGAAATGATCTTGTAGATCGCGCCATAGGTATCGCTCGAAAAGGCACTGGCGATCTGCTTGGGAATCCCAAGGCCCATGACACCCTGCCATGGCGGGGCCGCGCCAAAGCCGGCAGCGATGGCGGCGCTCACCGAGCCCTGGAACAATTCGAACATCACTGTCCCTGTCACCACAAGCAGCGTCATCACAGTCATGAACAGCGCCGCAACATAGGCCCCGCGCGAGCGCGGCGGAGTGACGCCGGCGCGCAGGGCATCCAGCTTGCCGCGATCAAGCGTCCAGGCGAGCACGCGCAGATAACGCTCCATCCACTTGCCGCCGCCATGTTCGGCATGGCCCTTGGCCTCAAGGAAATAGGCCGCCATCAGCGGGGTCACCATGCGCGCGACCGCAAGGCTCATCAAAACGGCCACCACCACTGTGAGGCCGAAATTCTGGAAGAACTGCCCGGAAATTCCCGGCATCAGCCCAACCGGCAGGAACACCGCAACAATACAGGCGCTGGTTGCCACCACCGGCAAACCGATTTCATCAGCCGCATCAATGCTGGCTCGGTATGCCGTCTTGCCCATGCGCATATGGCGCACGATGTTCTCGATCTCCACGATGGCGTCATCCACCAGCACGCCCGCCACCAGCGCCAGCGCCAGCAGCGACAGGAAGTTGAGGTTGAAGCCGAGCAAATCCATGAACCAGAAGGTGGGAATAGCCGACAGCGGGATCGCCACCGCGCTGATAAAGGTTGCACGCCAGTCGCGCAGGAAGAACAGCACGACCACCACAGCCAGCACTGCGCCTTCGATCAAGGCCTGAATCGAGGATTCATATTGGGCGCGGGTGTAATTGGTGGTGGTCGACAGCTTGATAAATTTGACGCCCGGAATTTCCGCCTCGATCTTGTCGAGCTCTTTCATAGCCTCGTCATAGACGGTGAGATCGGAAGCCCCGCGCGCACGGCTCATGAAGAAGTTGACGACTTCCTTGCCATTGACCTCGCTGATCGAAGTGCGTTCCGAATTGCCATCGCGCACCCGCGCCACATCAGCAAGGCGCACCGTGCGTCCGCCGCCCAACTGGATCTGGGTCTGTGAAAGATCATAGGCGCTCTTGCTGTTGCCCAGAACGCGCAGCGACTGGCGCGTTCCGCCAACCTCGGCCAAACCGCCTGCGGCATCGAGATTGACTTGTCTGAGCACGCCGTTGATTTGCGAAGCGGTGACGCCCAGCGCCTGCATCTTGGCCGGATCAAGGATCACTTCGATTTCGCGGTCAACCCCGCCAAACCGGCCGACTTCGGCCATGCCTTCGATCTTGAGCAAGCGCTTGGCCACAGTGTCGTCGATGAACCAGCTCAACTGTTCGAGCGTCATGTCATTGGCTTCGACCGCGACATAGCCGATCGGTTCGCCCACTGCGTTGACCTTGCGGATCTGCGGTTCGAGAATGCCGTCGGGCAAAGCCCCGCGCACCGAACCAACCGCTGTGGTCACTTCGCTGAGCGCGTCGGTGATGTCGATCCCGATCTCGAATTCGACCATCGTCATCGAACTGCCCTCGCGCGCCGTCGACTGGATCGAAACCACACCATTGATGGATCGCACCGCGCTTTCGATGCGCTGGGTGATTTGGTTCTCGATTTCGGTGGGCGAGGCGCCGGGCTGCGCGATGCTGACCGTCACCATCGGGAATTCAACATCCGGGTTGTTGGTCACATCCATGCGCATGAAGCTCACCATCCCGGCAAGCAGCAAGGCGGCAAAGAACACCAGCGGGATTGCCGGATTGCGGATCGACCAGGCCGAGATGTTGCGAAGGCTCATAAGCGAAAGGTCTGCCTTGGTTGGTCGGTTAAATCTCTATACGCGCTCAGGGCTTCATCGGCTGCGGTTTGACGCTTTCGCCCGGCGTCAGGAACCCGCCTGCCCGAAGCACCACACTCTCCCGGCCGGTCAGCCCTTCAAGAATCACCACACCAGCCCGCGTGACAGCACCGGTCTTGATCGCGCGTCGCTGCGCCTTGTTATCGGCATCCACCACATAGACAAAACTGCCCGCACCATCGGCCAGCACGGCACTTTCAGGCAGGATCGTGGCGGTCACCGCGCCGCTGCTGATGCGCGCCGTGGCAAAGCCGCCAGGGCGCAATTCGCTTGCCCAGTTGAGCGCGATGCGCGCAGTGCCCTGTCGGGTCGCCTGATCAATGACCGGGGAGATCTGCCAGATTTCGCCCGTAAACTGCTTGTCAGAACCGGTCGGCGTCACGCGCGCAACTGTTCCCTTGGGCAGGCGGGCAAGCTGTTCTTCGCTGAGCTGTGCGAGCATTTCCATTTCGCCGCCGCGGGCAATGGTGAACAGCGCGCCGCTGCCCGCGCCCACAGTCTGCCCGGGCTCGACATTGCGCTGCAGCACATAACCGGCCGCGGGCGCATAGATATTCAGCCGATCATTGCGCGCACGCAATTCGCGCAGCTGCGCTTCGGCCACCCTGACGCGGGCCACGGCGGCATCGCGCGTTGCGGTGAGCTGATCGACATTGGCCTTGGTTACAAAGCCGCGTTCAACCAGTTGCAGCGCGCGATCAAGATTGGCCTGAGCAAGCGTTGCATCCGCGCGCGCCACTTCGATCTGGGCGGCCTGCGCCTCGGCCTGCTCGACCTGCACCGCGCGGTCGATCACCGCGAGCACCTGCCCGGCATTGACCCAATCGCCTGCATCCACCGTGACGCGCATGACCATGCCGCCCTCACCCACCACGCCCACCGGCATCGGACGACGCGCAGCAAGCGTGCCGGGCGCTTCGATCTCACCGGCCACCGTGGTCTGACCGGGCGTGATCACTGTCACCACGGGGGCCTGGGCATTATCGTCACCCGCCGGGGTCGGCCGGCCGCCCGAAAGAACAAAATAAGCCGCAATCGCCAGCAGCAGGCCAAGCAGACCCAGCCCGCCCCAGATCACGCCGCGCGGGATCGCTGGCCCGCGCGCGGAGGCCGGAGCGCCAAGCTCGGCCGCAATGCCATCAGCCGCTTCGGCAGTGATCGTGGTTTCGTAGTTCATTGCCATTCCTTAAGCCGCGAAAGGCGGGCGAACAGGCCTATCGGGAAAAAGCGCCCCCGCGCCTTGGTGTGTTATCTTGATAAGGCACTTTGCGCAATTCCCCACTAAGCCCAAGCGCGTGATTGCAACAATAGTCTTATCGACTGATGGCCTGCAATCCTAGACGAAGGGCAAGCGGCAAAGGTTCCCGAAGACGCGCTGCCTTGCGGTTTTCAGCGCAACCGCCCGCGCTGGATCAGATTGACGATGGCAAGCAGCAGCGATGCGCCTGCAACAGCAGCCAGAATGCCCGAAAAATCAGGCGGCCAGCCGCCAATGCGTCCGCTACCGAAGATGAAGGAGAACACCGAATTGCCAATGAAGGAGCCGATGACTCCCACGATCACGTTGGCGATCAGGCCCATATCCGCATCGCGGCGCATCACCAGACTGGCGAGCCAGCCGACAATCCCGCCCATGATCAGGAACCACACAAAGCCCAGCACATCGCCCATAAACACCTCCGCCCCGCCAGCAGGATGCTGACAGGGCGGAGTTAAACGATCACACGCTGATGTAAAAGGCCAAGCGTTGCCTGGCTGCAACATCAATAGCGATGCTGGCGTTCATAAAGGTCGCGGTAGTGCTGAAGCCGCGTGACGCGCAGCCCCTGCATGCCCGAGCGATCCACCGCTCGCTGCCACGAGGCGAATTCCTCAAGCGTTAAATTGTAGCGCTCCAACACCTCGTCAATGGTAAGCAGCCCGCCACTGACGGCCGCCACCACTTCGGCCTTGCGGCGCACCACCCACCGCTTGGTGTCGGGCGACGGCAAGTCCTCCAGAGTAAGCGGTTCGCCGAGCGGACCGATTACCTGTGCCGGGCGGAAGTCCTGATTTTCAATCATTGCTTATCTCTCGCATCTTCCCGGTCCTGAGCCGCGCCTGACCCTGCGGCCCCGGCACGATCTTCACATTCCGGCAAGATATTGGTGCAACCTTTATGCTGTTCTAAAGAGCCAAGGTTAATGAGTGGTTCGCCATCTTCCAGAGCCCGGAAATATTTGGCTGCCGCATCGCTGAAGCTGGCAGCCGTGTCGGAAATGCTGCGGCGCGCTTCCTGACGCAGCGCCACACGCAGATCGCGCGCGGCTTCGAGCCGGGCCGTCAGATCACTCCAGGCAATCGCCTTGAGCGCGGTTTCCGCACGCCGCAAGCCAGCCGCGTGCAAGGGGTCCGGCACATCGTGCGGCGCAGCAGAGGGCAAGCCTCGAAAAAGTCGTGATTCCTCGAACATAGACACATGGCTTAGCGCGCACTGGTCAATATCGGGTAAAGCCGGGATTTACCTCACCTTAGGATTATTCCGGCGCGCCGCGGCAAGACTGGCGCAAAGGCACCCTTGCCGTTATAGGAGCAGTAAGGCTCTCCCATGGATACCAAGACTCTTGCCACAGCCAGCTCGGATTTCGGGCTTGATGCCGCCAGCCTGTTCGACTTGCCGCGCGCCGCAAGCGACTGCCGGATCGTTGTCGCCATGAGCGGCGGGGTGGACAGCTCGGTCGTCGCCGCCCTTGCCGCCGCCAGCGGCGCCGAAGTGATCGGCATCACGCTCCAGCTTTATGATTACGGCGCCGCCACGGGGCGCAAGGGGGCGTGCTGTGCCGGCGATGACATCCGCGATGCCCGCGCCGTGGCCGACCGGCTGGGCATTGCCCATTACGTCTTCGATCACGAAACCGCCTTTCGCGAGGAGGTGGTTGAACAGTTCGCCGACGAATATCTCGCCGGGCGCACGCCGGTGCCCTGCATCCGCTGCAACATGGGGCCCAAGTTCACCGACCTGTTCCGCATGGCGCGCGAGCTGGGGGCGGATTGTCTGGCCACCGGGCATTATGTGCGCCGGGTGATGACGCCAGATGGCCCGCAATTGCACCGCGCCGCCGATCCGACGCGCGATCAGTCCTATTTCCTTTACGCCACCACCGATGCGCAATTGGATTACCTGCGCTTCCCGCTTGGCGGCCTGCCCAAAACTGAGGTGCGCGAATTGGCGGAAAAGGCGGGCCTGCGCAACGCGGCCAAGCCTGATAGCCAAGACATTTGCTTTGTCCCCGATGGCGACTATGCGAAAATCGTCACCAAGCTGCGCCCCGAAGGCGCCTTGGGCGGCGATATTGTTCACGCTGCAACCGGCGAGCGGCTCGGCACGCACAAGGGCATCATCCATTTCACTGTCGGCCAGAGGAAGGGCCTCGAAATCGGCGGCCAGCCTGAGCCGCTTTATGTGATCGGCGTTGACGCGGCGCGGCGCGAGGTGCGGGTCGGGCCGAAACGGATGCTGGCGGTCGAGGCCGCGCATCTGATCGAGACGAACCGCATCGGGCCTTTGCCGGACGCGCCGCTGACGGCCAAGGTGCGCTCTCTGGCCAAGCCCGTGCCGGTGACGCTCGAAGGCGCATTGGGCGATGGCGCACCCGCCACGATCCGCTTTGCCGCTCCCGAATTTGGCGTGGCGCCGGGACAAGCGGCGGTGATCTATGCAGGGACACGCGTGATCGGCGGCGGGTGGATCGACACCACCGAGAAGGTCGCGGGTTAACCCGCCCACTTCTCCAGCACGCAGCCATAGCCTTCGCGGTAAGTCGCGGTGGTCGAGGCCATCAGCGGGAAACGCGCCGTCACGCTGCGCGCCGCCGGATCATCAACCAGCGTGACCAGCTCCATGCCTGAAAGCTTGTCCTTGGCGCAGTCTGCAAGGCTGCGGCCCGCGACAAACCGGCACGAACACGCCACCCGCGCAGAATAGGCAGTGCTGACGCCTGAATAGCCCCTGATCGGCTCACGAAAGGCGATGAACACCGCCACCAGCCCAAGGCCAATCGCGAGCAGCATCCAGAGCGCCCATCTGCGCCTGCGCGGACGGGGTGAGGATGCGGTTGCTTTCGCCGCCATTTTCGTCATTGCCAAGCCGGGTTCCATCAGGGATTGAGGACGCGATGATGTCGCGCCGTTCCCTCCTTAACCCTGCCCTCGCGCTAGTGCCAGCCCTGCTCGTTGCCGGATGCGGCAATGCCCCTGCCGCACCGCCGCCGCTTTCAGATCAAGCGCTGGCTGCTGTCACCGACCAGGCCGGCGCGCCGCGCGATCAGCTGGCGCGCGAGATTGATGATCTCTTCACCCTGCCCGGCCTTGGCGAAACCCGCGCGGTGGTGGTGATGGCCGATGGCGAGCTCGCCGCAGAACGCTATGCGCCGGGCTATGATCAGGACACCCGTTTTATCAGCTGGTCGATGGCCAAGACAGTGACGGGCGTGCTGATCGGGATGCTGGTGGCAGATGGCCTCCTCAGCCTCGATGCGCCTGCGCCTGTTGAACAATGGCAGCGCCCCGGCGATCCGCGCGCCGAAATCACGCTTCGCCACCTGCTGCAAATGCGCAGCGGGCTGCGCCATGTCGAAGCGGGCGATCCGCCTTACGAATCTTCCGAAGTGCGGATGCTGTTCCTTGACGGGCGCGATGATATGGCCCGCTGGGCGCGCGAACAGCCGTTGGAGCATGAACCGGGGGCGACATTCGTCTATTCCTCCAACACCAGCGTGATCCTTGCCGATATCGCCGCCAATGCGCTCACGACAAGCAAGGACCCGGCAACCCGAGCCCGGGTGATGCGCTCTTATCTGAAAGAACGCCTGTTCGATCCGCTCGCTATGTCCTCGATGGTGCCCGAATTCGATGCTTCGGGCACGATGATCGGTGGCAGCCTGATGCACGCCACCGCGCGCGATTGGGCCAAGCTTGGCGAATTCCTGCGCCGCAAGGGCCGCAGCCCGGACGGAACACAGCTGCTCCCGAGCCGCTGGGTCGAAGCCATGCTCACTCCCAGCCCGGCAAGCCCGCAATATGGCTTCCAGATCTGGCTCAACCGGCCGATTCCGGGCAGCGATGCCAAGCACCCGCTGTTCCCCGATCGCGCACCATCCAGCCTGTTCAGCCTGATCGGGCACATGGGGCAATATGTGCTTGTCTCACCCGAACAACGCGTGACGATGGTGCGCCTTGGCCATTCCGACAGCAAGGAGCGCCCGCCGATGTTGCAGCAGGCGGCTGATGTGCTCGCGCTTTATCCGGTGAGATAAAACACCCCTTCGACCACAGTGACGCAAGGCCCACCAAGCCATGCGCGCGCTCCCTCCAGCCGCAAGGCGAGATCACCGCCGCGCGCACTGGCTTGATGGGCCGTGAATTCGCCCCGGCCCAGCCGCGCCGCCCAGAACGGGGCGAGCACTGCGTGGGCTGATCCGGTCACGCTGTCCTCATCCACCCCGCCGCCGGGCACAAAGACGCGGCTGACGATGTCGGTCGCATCACCGCAAGCGGTGACGATAAACTGGTCTGTGCCCAGCTTCTCCAGCCCGCGAATATCAGGCGCGAGCGCGCGCACGGCGGCTTCGTTTTCGTAGAGATAGATATTGTAGCCCAGTTCGGACCGGGCGATTTCGAGCGGCGCGGCCCCAAGCAATCCGATAGCCTCAGCCTGATTGGCAGCGCTGTCGGGCGCGGTCGCAATCGCGGGAAGCGCCAGTTGGTAGGCATCGCCTTGGCGCACCACTTCGAGAAGGCCCGATTGCCGCGTGCGGAAGGTCACACGTTCCCCGCCGTCTCTGTTCATCAACACATGACCGCTCGCCAGCGTCGCATGGCCGCACAGCGCGATTTCATAGGTCGGCGTGCACCACCTGAGCTCCCAATCCGCCGCGCCAGTCTTATCACGCACCACGAAGGCGGTCTCGGCAAAGAGGTTCTCCGCCGCGATGGCGACCAGCACCTCATCGGGCAGCCATTCCTCCAGCACCATGACAGCGGCCTGATTGCCGCCAAAGGTGCGCGCAGCAAAGGCATCAACGTGCCAATAGGGGATCGCCTGTTTCATGGGTAAAGGAGGGTGTCAGACCACGGCGCATCGGCTGCATCGCGGATAAATTCGCGGCGATCATGCAGCCGGTTGTCGCGGTCGATCCAGAATTCGATCCGGCGCGGTGACAGGGTAAAGCCTGTCCAGTGCGCCGGGCGCGGCACTTGGCCTGCCGCTTCATGCTCGGCCCATAATTCCTGCACCCGGTCGAGATAGATCTGGCGGGTCGGCAAGCGGCGCGACTGGTCGCTCGCGGCGCTGCCGACCTGGCTTTTATAGGGGCGCGAATGGAAATAGGCATCGGCGCGCGTCGGCGTTACCTCCACCAGCGGGCCTTCAATGCGGATTTGGCGGCGCAGGCTTTTCCAATGGAACAGCAGGGCCGCCTGCATATTGGCGCGGATCTGCGCACCTTTGCGGCTGTCGGCATTGGTGAAGAAGGTGAAGCCGCCGCCTGCGATTTCCCCTGCCCCATGCCCTTTCAACAGCACCATGCGCACCGAAGGCGCGCCATCCGGCGTCGCGGTGGCAAGCGCCATCGCGTTGGGATCATTGGGCTCGCTTGCATGGGCAGCGGCAAACCATTCCTCGAACAGCGCGAAGGGTTCAGCGCCTTGGGGAATCACACTGTCGGCCAGTTGCGCATCATCAAGCGCGGATTGCGTAGAATTGTTCATCAAATCGCCTGCCAAACTGAAAATTGAGACACGTGAGACGCAGTCTAAAGGGCAAAAAGCCCTGCCCCGATTGATCTTAAAACCGATAACGCGCCGCCGGGCCAGAAGCTCCGCTGCAAGCGATGAAATAGGCTGCGGCTTGCCATTGGGAAAGGCCCACCATGTTGCAATCATTGCACCCTTGCACCTTGCGCGCTGCGAATGGCTCACCTAGCTAACGAGGATGCGTGACCCTTACAGCACTCTGGGCGTAGCCCGCACGGCGACCGAAGCCGAGATCAAGAGCGCCTATCGCAAGCTTGCCAAGGAGCTTCACCCCGATCGCAACAAGGATAACCCCCAGGCGGCAGAGAAATTCTCTGAAGCCACGCGCGCCTATGATCTTTTGTCCGACAAGAACAAGCGCGCGCAGTTTGATCGCGGCGAGATTGATGCCGATGGCAACCCGGCTCATCCCTTTGCCGGGATGGGGCGAGGCGGCGGGTATGGCCCGCGCGGTGGGCCCGGGGGTGGACAACGGCCGGGGGCTTCGGGCGGCTTCACCCCTGATGATGTCGACCTTTCCGATCTGTTCGAAGGCCTGTTTGGCGGCGGCGCGCGCCAGCGGGCCGAACCTCCGCCGGGGTCGCGATTCGGGTTTGGTCAGCGCCCGCCACCGCCGCCGAGGAAAGGCGCGGATATCAATTATCGCCTCGCCGTGCCCTTTGCCGATGCCGCTTCGGGCCGCGATCAGCGCATCACGCTGGCCGATGGCAAAACCATCAACTTGAAATTGCCCGCAGGGGTTGAGGACGGCACGCTGATGCGCCTCAAGGGCAAGGGCCACCCCGGCCCCGGCGGCAATGGTGATGGCATTGTCATGATCGAGATCAGCCAGCACCCCTTTTTCCGGCGCGACGGCGACAATATCCGCATGGACCTGCCAATCACGCTGGATGAAGCGGTGCGCGGTGCCAAGGTGAAATGCCCGACACCCGACGGGCCTGTCATGCTGACGATCAAGCCCGGCACCAACGGCGGGACAGTGCTGCGGCTGGCGGGCAAGGGATGGACCAAGAAAGGCGAGACCAAGCCTGATGGCAGCCCGGCGCGCGGCGATCAGCTCGTCACCCTTGAAATCCACCTGCCCACGGATCTCGCCAAGCTCGAGGAACGGCTCGAAGGCTGGGTCGATCCAGCGCGGGTGCGCCAGAAATTCGGCCTATGAGTGATCGGCTGTGAACCGGGCCTTGCAAAGCCTGCTCGCTCCCGGGAGCCGTGCCTTTGCAGTCATACGCCGGACAGTGAGCCGGACGTTCGAGGATGGCTTCATCCATTCCGGCAACCTTGCCTATCTCTCGATGCTGGCGCTGTTTCCTTTCTTCATTCTGGGCGCGGCGCTGTTTGAACTGATCGGCGGGCGCGCCAATGCCGAAGTGATCGTGATGACAGTGGTCGCTGGCCTGCCGCCCGCTGTCGCGGAGGAAATCCGCCCGGCGGCAATTGCCGCAGTGCACGCGCGCAAGGGCTGGGTCTTGTGGCTGGGCGCAGGGATTGCCCTGTGGACTGTTTCCAGCCTGATTGAAACCATCCGCGATATTCTGCGCCGGGCCTATGATACGGGCACCAATGGCACGGCGTTCTGGAAATACCGGCTGGGCTCGATTGGGCTTATTCTCGCCAGCGTGGTGGCGATGATGCTGTCGCTGTTTGCGCAGGTGGCGATTGGGGCTGCGCAGCAGGTGATCTTGTCGACCTTTCCGCAACTGGGCGAGGCCATTGCGGTTTTGCGGCTCACCCGGCTGGTGCCGGCGGTGCTGCTGGCGGCTTCGCTGTGGGCGCTGTTCTACAGCCTCACCCCCCAGCCCTATCGCTATGGCGACTGCCCGAAATGGCCGGGAGCGCTGGCCACCACATTATGGTGGATCGCGGTGGCAACCGCCTTGCCGGTGATCTTGCGCTATTTCCTGAGCTTTGATCTGACCTATGGTTCCTTGGCCGGAATCATGGTGACGCTGTTCTTTTTCTGGCTCATCGGGCTTGGGGTCGTTATCGGCGCCGAAATGAATGCAGCGCTTGCGCAGGAGGGGGAACCGGCGCAGGGCACGGCCAAGGAGGTGGCACAATGAACGGATTGATGGCTGGCAAGCGCGGCCTGATCATGGGTCTTGCCAATGACAAATCGCTCGCCTGGGGAATTGCGAAGCAGCTGGCACAGCAAGGCGCGCAGCTGGCCTTTTCCTATCAGGGCGAAGCGCTCGCCAAACGGGTGATCCCGCTCGCCGAACAATTGGGCAGCGATTTTACGTTTGAATGCGATGTGTCGGACATGGCTTCGCTTGATGCCGCTTTCGAAACGCTCAAGGCGCGCTGGGACAGCATTGATTTCGTGGTCCACGCGATCGGCTTTTCCGACAAGAACGAGCTGCGCGGGAAATATGTCGACACCAGTCTCGAAAACTTCCTGATGACGATGAACATCTCCGCCTATTCGCTGGTGGCGGTGACGAAACGCGCGGCTGCCATGATGCCCAATGGCGGATCAATCCTGACGCTGAGCTATTATGGCGCGGAAAAGGTTGTGCCGCATTACAATGTGATGGGCGTGGCCAAGGCCGCGCTGGAAACCAGCGTCAAATATCTCGCCAATGATCTGGGGCCGCAAAACATCCGGGTCAACGCGATCAGCGCCGGGCCGATCAAGACGCTCGCGGCCAGCGGGATTGGTGATTTCCGCTACATCCTCAAGTGGAATGAACTCAACTCGCCGCTCCGCCGCAATGTCACCATCGAGGATGTGGGTGGTTCTGCGCTTTATTTCCTCTCCGATCTTGCCTCGGGCGTGACCGGCGAAACCCACCACGTCGATGGCGGCTATCACATCATCGGCATGAAGCAGGAAGACGCGCCCGACATCGCGCTGTCCTGAGACAAGAATTTCCATAATGAAAACAGTTCTCATAACCGGCTCGGCCGGGTTTATCGGCTATCATCTGGCGCACCTGCTGCTGGAGGATGGCTGGCGGGTCATCGGCTATGACGGGATGACCGATTACTATGATGTCCGCCTCAAGCAGCGGCGGCATGAAATGCTGTCGGACAGCCCGAATTTCATCGCCCATGAAGGGATGCTGGAGGATTTTGATCGCCTCCACACGCTCGCCATGGCGGAAAAGCCCGATGTGATCATCCACCTCGCAGCGCAAGCGGGCGTGCGTTACTCCCTCGTCAATCCGCGCGCCTATGTGAACGCCAATCTGGTGGGCACTTTTAACGTGATGGAGTGCGCGCGCGAGCTTGGCGTTGATCATCTGCTGTTGGCGTCCACCTCGTCGGTCTATGGCGCCAACACCGAGATGCCGTTCCACGAGGGGCAGAAAACCGACACGCCGCTGACGCTTTACGCCGCCACCAAAAAGGCGAACGAGGCGATGGCGCACTCCTATGCGCACTTGTGGAACCTGCCGACCACGATGTTCCGGTTTTTCACAGTCTATGGCCCGTGGGGACGGCCGGACATGGCGCTGTTCAAGTTCACCCGCGGCATCCTCGAAGGCACGCCAATCGACATCTACAACCATGGCGAGATGTACCGCGATTTCACCTATGTCAGTGATCTCGTGCGCGCAGTGGCGCTGCTGATTGGACAGCCGCCCGAGCGGCCCGCCAGCCCCGCCGCGATTGCAAGCGGCGACAGCCTGTCTCCTGCCGCGCCGTTCCGGGTCGTCAATATCGGCAACAACGACAAGGTGCGGTTGATGGATTTTGTCACCGCCATCGAAGAGGAGTGCGGGCGCGAGGCGGTCAAGAATTTCATGCCGATTCAGCCGGGCGATGTGCCTGCGACCTGGGCTGATGCGAGTCTCTTGCAGAGCCTCACCGACTATGCCCCGCAAACTCCGATGCGCGAGGGTGTGCGACAATTTGTTGCGTGGTATCGGGAATATTACGGGGTTTAGAGTATCCGTGATGGTCAAGTGAGAGATTGCTTCCAGCACCGATCTGCTTTGAGCAGGGCGTTTGCGGTGACGACAAGCTTTCGCATGACGGCGGTG
>MEDW01000018.1 GCA_001724215.1 Erythrobacter sp. SCN 62-14
CCACCACGTTCCAGCGGTCCATCTGCGCCTGATTGATCGCCTGTGTGCCGTGATAGAGCCCCGATGTGTCGCCAAGGCCCACGGTGTTGCTGGTCGCAAACAGGCGGAACCACGGGCTTGGCGTGATAACGCGGTTCTGATCGAGCAGCGTCAAGCGCCCGTCAAATTCCAGCACGCGCTGGATCACGAACATCACATCAGGCCGCCCTGCGTCATATTCGTCAAAGGTCAGCGCCACCGGATGTTGCAGCGCCCAGGGCAAGATACCTTCCTTGAATTCAGTGACTTGCAAGCCATCCTTCAGCACAATCGCATCGCGCCCGACCAGATCGATGCGGCTGATATGCGCATCCAGATTGACGCGGATCGAGGGCCAGTTGAGGCGCGCTGCGACCTGTTCGATATGCGTCGATTTGCCAGTGCCGTGATAGCCCTGCACCATCACCCGGCGATTATGGGCAAAGCCAGCCAGGATCGCCAGAGTGGTGTCGTGATCGAACACATAGCTGGAATCGAGTTCCGGCACGTGTTCGCTCGCTTGCGAAAAAGCGGGCACTTGCCAATCGACATCAATGCCGAAGGTCTCGCGCACATCGATGGTGGTGTCAGGCGCAGCTGGCATGGCCTTGTCGCCGGCGAATTCTTTGCGGATTGGTGAGTTCATTGCGCTGGAACGGTTAGAGGGCATGAACGATCCTCGCAAGGTGTGCCGTTACGGAAAAGTGCTCGCATTATTATGAGGGCGCTTTCGGTGCACCGCGATTGCCCTATAATGCGCCCCATGGCGGACCCGATTGAATCCCTGCGATTGCGGCTGGTTAACAGGGTGCGCGGCGTGTTCAACGACACCGCAAGCGGTCAGGCCCCGGTTCCGCCTTCGGATGAGGCTTTGTTCGAGCGCGATTCGCCGATCCGCCTGGTGCACGCCGATCTGGTGGGCATGATGAGCGGCGGGATCAGGGCGCTGCTGCTCCAGATGCTCCACCCCCACGCGCTGCAAGGCGTGCTTGATCATTCCAATTTCCGTGAGGATATGCACGGGCGCTTGCGGCGCACCGCGCGCTTTATCGCCACCACCACCTTTGCCCACCGCGACGAAGCGATGAAGGCGATCGACAGGGTCAACCGAATTCATGCCCGCGTCGGCGGGACTTTGCCCGATGGCAGCGCCTATTCCGCGACCAATCCGCGCACGCTGGCTTGGGTTCATGTTACTGAAGCGCAAAGCTTTCTGGCCGGATATCTGCGCCATGTCCGCCCCGATATGCCGGGCCACGAACAGGATGAATATTACCGCCAGTTTGCCATCATCGCGCGCGCTTTGGGAGCAGACCCGGTGCCCGAAACCCGCCGCGAGGCCGAGGCGATTTTCCGCGAATTGCGCGCCGATTTGAAAGCGTCTCCCGCCGCGCGCGAGGTGGCACAACTTGTTTTAAATCAACGCCCTAAAGGCACGCCGCCGGGCTTGCAGACGATGCTGGGTGCGGATGCTGTTGCCATGTTGCCGCCTTTTGCCCGCGCGATGCTGGGGCTTGCGCACCCCGGCCTTGTTGCCATGCCGGCGCGGGCGGCAACATGGGGCATGGGGCGCACCTTGCGCTGGGCGTTCCGGCAAGATGGTGGCCGCCAAAATGGTGAGGCGCGGGCCAGCGCTAAAGACGCTTAATGGCTGCTAATCAGCGTTAATTGCGCGCCAATCACTTGTCGCGAAGGACAGACCATGGCCGAATTCACTTTTTACACTGTCGCGATGAGCCGCGGACAGATTTCGCGCTGGGCCTTGCATGAAGCGGGCGCAGATTACGATCATGTGATGATGGATTGGGACAGCCGCCCCGCCAGTTTCCAATCCATCAACCCGATGAACAAGGTGCCCGCCCTCGTCCACCACACACCCGCAGGCGATCACATCATCACCGAATGCGCGGCGATCAATCACTACCTTGCCGAAACCCACCCGGACAAAGGCCTGCTGCCTGAGCCTCACGAAAAAGCCGCCTATTTCCGCTGGCTGTTTTTTGCCGCAGGGCCATTGGAACAGGCGGTGATGGCACAGATGCTCGGGTGGGAATTGCCCGAGGGCAAGGGATCGACCGCAGGCTTTGGCAGTCTCGAATTGACGCTGGCCGCGCTGGAGGGCTGGCTTTCGCAAAATGACTTTATCGCAGGGGCGCGCTTTACCATGGCCGATACCTATGTCGGCAGCCAATTCGTGTGGGGCCTCAGGTTCGGGACAATCCCCGAAAGCCCGGCGTTCAAGGCCTATGCCGCGCGGGTCACTGATCGGCCTGCCTACCGCGAAGCCAATGCGATTGATGCCGCGATTATCAAGGCGAACAAAGCCGGCAAAGCTTAGACCTGCGCGGGCTTAGGCTTTGCTTTTCTGGCCGCGCCAGCTTGGCTGGAAAGCTCATCAACTAAGCGCGGCGCTGTTGCGCAAAAGCTGGTAGGCTTCGACCACTTCGCCAAGCTGCGCCTCGTGCCGGCGGTCCCCGCCATTGCGATCGGGGTGATAGCGCCGCACCAGTTCGGAATAGCGCCGCCGCAGCCGCGCGCGGTCGGTGTCGCTCCCCAGCCCCATCACCTCCAGCGCGCGCGCTTCGTCAGGGGAAAAGCGCGCCGCAGCAGCGCTTGCGCGTGCATGGCCTGCCGCGCGCGCCTTGATCCCGCGGGCCCGCGCCGCAATCGCATCCAAGGGATCGGCAAAATCGGCCCAGCGCGGCACGCCATCAACGCCTGCATTAGGCCGGAACGCGCGCGTTTCGCTCTGCCAGCCGGCAATGGGCGACTGCGCAGCGATAATTTCCTCAGCGCTCATCCCTTCAAACCAATCATAGCCTGCGTTGAATTCGCGCACATGTTCAAGGCAGAACCAACGCCATTCGCCCGGCCCGTCAAAGCCGTGGGGCCGCCTGCCCGGCGCACGAAATTCACCGGGCCGCGTGCAGCCGGGCGCCTCGCACAGGCGGTCTGCCGTTTCATAACGGCCATGAAAGCGGGGCTTTGTCATAAAGCGCTTGAGAATGGCGACCTGCTCCCCAAATTCCAAGGGCGAAAAACGAAACCCCGGTTGCTTTGAAGGAAACCCGACGCGATGCCCGCCACCATGGCCGAACACATGCATGATCTGCTCACCGCAGCCTTTGCCCCGACCCGCCTCAATATCATCAACGACAGCGCCAAGCACTCGGGCCACATGGGCGATGATGGTTCGGGCGAATCGCATTTCACCATTGAGATCGAGGCCGCCGCCTTTGCGCCGATGAACCGCCTCGCCCGCCAGCGCGCGGTGATCGCAGCGCTCGGCGATATTGTCGGCCAGCGCGTCCATGCTGTCGCGATCAAGGCAAGCACGCCTGCCGAATGAGCCTTAACCCCAATCTGCGCCTGCGCCGCGCGGCGCGCATCATCGTGCTCGATCCGCAAGGCCGCGTGCTGATGTTCCGTTACGATGTGCCGGGACGCGCGCCGTTCTGGGTGACGGCGGGCGGCGAGTGCGAAGAGGGCGAGACTTTCGATGATGCCGCCCGGCGCGAATTGCTCGAAGAAACCGGCATCATCGCAGACCCCGGCCACCAGATCGCCCGGCTGACGCCCGAATTCATCACAGTCGAAGGCGAGCCGGTTCAGGCCGATGAACGCTTCTACCTCGTGCGCGTGGCCGAGGCGCGCGTCGACACATCACGGCACACCGCGCTCGAACAACAGCTCATGACGCAGCACCGCTGGTTCACCCGCGCAGAGCTTGCCAAGTGGCCCGAAGCGGTGTTTCCTGCCAACATCATCCAGATGATCGAGGAAGCAGGCCGCCGATGATGACCGAGACCATCACCCCTGTCACCCATGATCTGGGCGCGTTTCAGGTGCGCCGCGTGCTGCCGTCCAAGGCGCGCACCATGGTGGGCCCGTTCATCTTCGTCGACCAGTTCGGCCCTGCCAGCCTGACCGGCGATGGCATGGGCGTGCGCCCGCACCCGCATATCAACCTTGCCACGGTGACATGGCTGTTCGACGGGGCGATTGACCACCGCGACAGTCTGGGCAGCTATGCCACGATCCGCCCGGGACAGGTCAATCTGATGACGGCGGGCAGCGGCATCGTCCATTCCGAACGCAGCCCTAGGCAAGAACTCGCCACCAATCCCGGCATGTTCGGGATGCAGACATGGCTGGCCCTTCCTGATGGTCAGGAGGAAATCGCGCCCGCATTCGAAGCCGTCACCGATCTCCCCTTGATCGAGGCGAGCGGAGCCAAGGCATGGGTGATCATGGGCGAATTGTGGGGCGCGAAAGCCGCCACCACCACCTATGCCCACACCATTTATGCCGAAATCCTGCTGGATGCAGGCGGCACGATCCCGCTTGATGTGAGCGCCGATGAACGCGCCGTTATGCTGGTCAATGGCGATGCCAGCGTGGATGGCGCGCCGCTCACCCAATATGAACTCGCCGTGCTGGCTCCCGGCAAGGCGATGATGCTGGCCAGCCAGAACGGCGCGCGGGTGATGCTGTTGGGCGGCGAGGCTTTCACCAGCCCGCGCCATGTCTATTGGAACTTTGTCAGCTCGCGCAAGGAACGCATCGAGCAGGCCAAAGAAGATTGGGCGGCAGGCCGTTTCCCGATTGTGCCGGGCGACACCCACGAATTTATCCCCTTGCCTGACAGGGCAAATCAGGCCAGCCATCCCCCCAAGGCTGACTAGGCAGCCAAAAGGGAGAGAGTTATGGACTATGCAGGCAAGGTGGCGTGGATCACCGGCGCCTCATCGGGGATTGGCGCGGCGCTGGCGCGGGAATTGGCCGCGCGCGGGAGCCATGTGGTGCTGTCGGGCCGCGACGAAGCGCGGCTGGCCGAAGTTGCCGCCGACTGCGGCGAGGCTTTGATCCTGCCTTTCGATGTGCGCGATGATGCCGCGCTGGCTGAGGCAAGCGCCAAGGCGATTGCGTGGAAAGGCGGTGTCGACATCGCCTTTGCCAATGCCGGCGTCTCGCAGCGCAGCCGCGCGCTCAAAACCGATATGCAAGTCTATCGCGATATTATCGACATTGATCTCACTGCCCAGATTGCGTTCTCGCAAGGGCTGATCGGCCACATGGCGGCACGCGGTTCCGGCGCGCTTGGCTTTATTTCCTCGATTGCGGGCAAGGTCGGGGTGCCGATGCGCACCGCCTACTCAGCCGCCAAGTTCGGCCTTGCAGGCTATGCCGATGCGCTGCGCGCGGAACTGTCCCAAAGCGGAGTTGCCGTCCACACTATCTATCCGGGCTCAGTCGCCACCGGCGTTTCCAGAAACGCGCTCACCGCCGATGGCACGCGGCGCGGCAAGTCCGATCCCGCGATCGACAACGGCATTCCCGCCGATGTGGCTGCCAAGGCGATGCTTGATGCCATTGCCAAGGGCACACGCGAGATCATCGTGGCCGAAGGCGGCGAACTTGCCATGGGCGAGGCGCGGCGCACGCCCGATGCGCTATTTGATCAGGTCGCAGGCATGGTTGCCAAAGGTTACATGGAAAAGCTGGAGGCCGCCGAATGAGCCGGTTTGAACAAAAGCGCGTGGCGCTGGCCAATGGGATTCATCTGGATGTGGTCGACGAAGGTCCCACTGATGCGCCGGCGCTGATTTTCCTCCACGGTTTTCCCGAAAGCCACCGCACTTGGCGCCACCAGATCGCGCATTTCCGGGATCGCTACCGCTGCATCGCGCCCGATCAGCGGGGCTATCGTGGCTCGTCGAAACCGCAAGCGGTCGAGGCCTACACGCCTGACAAGCTGATCGGCGATGTGTTCCTGCTGGCCGATGCGCTCGCCATCCCAAACTTCACGATTGTCGGGCACGACTGGGGCGGCGCGATTGCCTGGGGCGTGGCGCTGGCCGGGCAGCACGCGCGCGTGTCGCGTGCGGTGATCGCCAATGCGCCGCACCCGGCGGTGTTCCAGCGCCTGCTCTACACCAATCCGGTCCAGCGCGAGGCAAGCCAGTATATCCGCGGCTTTCGCGACACAGCCAATGATGCGCTGGTGAAAGATCAGGGGCTGACCGCCTTGCTGCTGAAAGAGGTCAACTGGGATCGCCCGTCTGCGATGGAGCCCGAGGAACGCGACGCGCTGCTCCTCGATTGGCAAAACCGCGATGCAGCTTTCGGAATGCTCAATTACTACCGCGCCAGCCCGATTGATGTGCCCACCATGGATGCGCCCTTTGAAATCCCGCAAGGCTGGACGCCGCCAGCTCTCCCCAAGCTGACGATCCCCACGCTGGTGATCTGGGCCATGGATGATCTTGCCCTGCCGCCGGAAAATATCGAAGGGCTGGAACACATCATCGACCCGCTGACAATCGAGCGCGTGCCCGATTGCGGCCACTTCGTCCCGTGGGAAGCGCCGGACAAGGTGAACGCTGCGATGGACGCTTTTCTGGGGCGTTAGAGTGTTCGGACCACCCGCCTGACTGCTGCGTTTTCTGACCCGCCCGGCCGCCATAGCATCATCGGATGATTGGGGGCCGGGTCAGGGCAATGGCAAAGCGGTGTGCGGGGTGGTCTGAGCGCTACACAAGAGTTGCGGACTTTCCCCCCAGCCCCTAAGTGGCGCTGGCCTATGACCGACCAATTGACCTTTGCCATTCCCAAGGGGCGCATTCTCGATGAAGCGCTGCCCGTGATGGCGCGCGCCGGGATTGAGCCCGACGCAGAGTTCCACGACCCCAAAAGCCGCGCGCTCACCTTCGGCACGAACCGCGCGGATATGCGCCTGATCCGCGTGCGCGCCTTTGATGTGGCGACATTCGTCGCCCATGGCGCAGCGCAGATCGGCATTGTCGGATCGGACGTGATCGAGGAATTTGACTATTCCGACCTCTACGCTCCGGTGGATCTCGGCATTGGTCATTGCCGCTTGTCAGTGGCGCGGCTGGCGAGTGATCCGGGCGCAGATGCGCTGCAAAGCCACCTGCGCGTCGCCACCAAATACCCTCACCTCACCCGCCGCCATTTCGAAGCGCGCGGCGTGCAGGCCGAATGTGTGAAATTGAACGGCGCGATGGAACTGGCGCCGTCGCTTGGCCTTGCGCGGTTGATTGTTGATCTCGTTTCAACCGGCAAGACGCTCAAGGAAAATGGGCTGGTCGAAACCGACCGCATGCTCGACATTTCCGCGCGGCTGATCGTCAATCGTGCGGCACTCAAAACCGATCCGCGCGTTGCCGATCTGGTCGCGGCGTTCCGCCGCGATGCCGAAGCCCGTACGAAAGCCGCCGCATGATCCCGATCCTTTACGCCAACCAGCCCGATTTCGAGGCCAAGTTCGCGCGTCTTGTCGAGGCTCGCCGCGAGACGGACAGCAATGTGACAGGGCAGGTCACTTCGATCCTCCACTCGGTCAAAACGCGCGGCGATGCGGCACTGGTGGAGTTTACCCAGCGGTTTGATGGCTATGGTTTGGCCAGCGATGCCGACTGGCAGATACCGCTCGATGACTGCGCGCGCGCCTATGCCGAATTGCCGGAGGACTTGCGCGAGGCCTTGGATCTCGCCGCGGCCCGCATCCGCGCCTATCACGAAGCACAGCTGCCTGAAAACCGCGACTATGTCGACGCAAGCGGCGTGCGATTGGGAGCGATCTGGCGGGCGGTGGATGCAGCCGGGCTTTATGTTCCGGGCGGGCGCGCAGCCTACCCGTCGAGCCTGCTTATGAATGCCATTCCGGCACGGGTTGCAGGCGTTAAGCGCCTTGTTGTCACCACGCCCACGCCCAAGGGCGCAGCCAATCCGCTGGTGCTGGCCGCCGCGCACATCGCAGGCGTTGATGAAATCTGGCGCATTGGCGGTGCGCAAGCCGTGGCCGCGCTCGCCTATGGGACGGAGCGCATCCGGCCTGTCGATGTCATCACCGGCCCCGGCAATGCCTGGGTGGCCGAGGCCAAAAGGCAATTGTTCGGCGTTGTCGGTATCGACATGGTGGCAGGCCCATCGGAAATCCTTGTGATTGCAGACAGCAAGAACGATCCCGACTGGATTGCGGCGGACTTGCTGTCTCAGGCCGAGCATGATCCGACCTCGCAATCCATTCTCATCACCGATGACGCAGGCTTTGCCGCCCAGGTCGAAGACCGCGTGGATGTGCAGATCGCCCAGCTTGCCACCGGCAAGACCGCGCGCGCATCGTGGGATGCGCACGGGGTGGTGATCGTGGTGGAAGACTTGGCCGCCCAAGCGCCCGCACTGGCCGATCGGCTGGCGGCAGAACACGTTGAACTTGCCGTCGATGATCCTGAGCCCCTGCTGCACGCCATCCGCCATGCCGGCAGCGTTTTTCTTGGCCGCATGACGCCCGAGGCCGTGGGCGATTATGTCGCCGGTCCCAACCATGTGCTGCCCACCGGCCGCCGCGCGCGCTTTTCCAGCGGGCTTTCGGTGCTCGACTTCATGAAGCGCACCAGTTTCCTTGGCCTTGATGAGGCTTCCTTTGGCGCGATTGGTCCGGCGGCCGCGCGCCTTGCCCATGCCGAAGGCCTGCCCGCGCACGCCAAATCGGTCGAATTGAGATTGAAATGAACCACGCCCCAAAATCAAGCCAGCGGTCTTTGGCCCGCTCTGCCGCGCGTCTCGCCGCTGTTCAGGCGCTTTACCAGATGCAGATGGAAAAGACCGCGCTGGCCAAGCTTCTCGATGAATTCCACCAACACCGCTTGGGCCGCGCAGTCGATGACGAAGGCGAGGATGAGCCCGTCTACGCCGAAGCCGAGGTTGCCTTTTTCGATGATGTGGTGCGCGGAGTGGCGGCGCGGGTCGAGGAAATCGACGCGCTGATCGCCTCGAAACTCGCCGCCGGATGGACCACCGCCCGGCTTGATAAGACCATGCTGCAAGTGCTGCGCGCAGGGACTTACGAATTGCTGGCGCGCGCCGATATCCCTGTGGCGGTGGCGATCAACGAATATGTCGAGGTCGCCAAGGCGTTTTTCGACGACACCGAAGCGCGGTTTGTCAACGGCGTGCTCGATGCGGTTGCAAAGGATGCCCGCACCGCCTGAAAAGCACAATCAGGGTGACATGAAGCGGCCGCCTGTGCACAGGGTGTGGCTCTGGACCATCGCTCAGACTGGGACCTCGTGAACGAATCGCAATTTATCTCAGCCCTCAAAGCGCTGCCGCTCCATCCCGGTGCGCGCGGCCTGATGGATGATTGTGCGGTCATCAAAGTGGGAACCCAGAGCCTCATCATCACCACCGACATGATGGCCGAGGACACGCATTTCATGCCTGATGCCGACATGGCTGACGTGGCATGGAAGCTGGTGACGATGAATCTGTCGGATCTGGCATCGAAGGGAGCGGCCCCGATCGGGCTGCTGCTTGGCCATTCGCTCGGCCGGGATGATGCACGCTTTCTGGAAGGGCTGAACGAGGCGCTCACTGCCTTTGGTGTGCGGCTGCTGGGCGGCGACACGATTGCCGCAACGGGTGCAACCACCTTGAGCATGACGGCAATTGGCCGGGCAACCCATCATCCGGTTCCCTCACGCAAAGGGGCAAAGGTGAATGATGTGGTTTATGTCACCGGTGTGCTGGGGCGAGCGATGCTGGGGTTCGAGGGCGCAGCAGAGCACCTTGACGCTTTCAACCGGCCAAGGGCACGCCTCGACGAAGGCCGCGCGCTGGCGCCGCACGTCACCGCGATGATGGATATTTCCGACGGGTTGCTGCTTGATTGCTGGCGTCTGGCCGAAGCAGGCGGGGTCACGATCAGTCTCGATCCTGCTGCGATCCCGGTGGCCGATGCTGCCCGGCTCGACGATTGCCTGCGTTGGGGTGACGATTATGAATTGCTCTTCACCGCGCCTGCCGATGCTGACTTGCCGGTTGCGGCCCATGCCATCGGAGTGGTGAACGCCCGTGCGGATACACCGCTGATCTTGGGTCAGACTCCGCTCACCAATCCCCAAAATCTCGGCTATAATCACGGCTGAATGGCGCGCGCAGCGATCGGTGCCTTTACCGGTCCACGCTGCGCTGTCCCGCTACCGGACAGGGCCAATCGGCGCTGAGGCTTTCTTAATCGCAATGTGTCATGACCAAGCCTGCAACAGGCTCGCGGATACTGCGCGCCGAGGGGATAAGCCGCAATGGACATGGCGAGTGCGAGAAGTTTTCGCACCTTTACTGGCAGGCCTCTGAACCCGAGGCGCCGCGCGCGCGCGCCGCTGCCGCATGGTGAATTGCGGCTGCTGACCGCCCCTGAAATCACAGCGCCAGAACTGATCCGGCAATGGGATGATCTGGTGGCTCAGGCCGCTGAACCCAATCCCTTTTTCGAGCCGTGGCTGTTGCTGCCGGCGCTCGAACAATGGGGCCGCGCTCAGCAGGTGGTGATCAAGACATGGTTTGTCGATGGCCAGTTGTGCGGCCTGCTGCCGACCTTGCGCAGCGCCGAATATTACGGCCACCTCGTGACCCATGCGACCGGCTGGCTGCACGCCAACGCCTTTTGCGGTGTGCCGCTGGTGATGCGCGGGTACGAGGACGCATTCTGGCGCACACTGCTTGCGCATTTTGATCGCAGCCAGCGGCGGGCGCTGTTTGTGCACCTGCCTCAGCTTGCCGCCGATGGGCCGGTGGCGCAGGCGTTGGAACGGGTGCTGGGAGAAGACGGCCGCAGTCACTACATCGCCGGGGAACAACACCGCGCGCTGCTTGCCAGCGAGTTTTCTCCCGAGGCCTATCTGGCAAGCGCCATGTCCCAGAAAAAGCGCAAGGAATTGCGCCGTCAGCGCGCGCGCCTCGCCGAGGAGGGTGTTGTGACATTTGAACGGCCCGGCGATGCCTGCGACCTTGCGGCATGGACGGCAGAGTTCCTCGCGCTGGAGGCTGCCGGGTGGAAGGGTGAGGCGGGCTCTGCTCTTGCCAGCGCGGCCCAGACCCGCGATTTCTTCACCGCAACGTTGATCGGCGCCGCCGCCGCAGGCAAGCTTGAACGCCTCGCCCTCAGGCTCGATGGCCGGGCAATTGCCATGCTGGTCAATTTTATCACTCCGCCGGGCGCCTACAGCTTCAAAACCGCTTTTGATGAGGATTACGCGCGATTTTCGCCCGGAATGCTCTTGCAGCTGGAAAACCTCAGCCTGCTGGAACGCCCGGACATCGACTGGGCCGATAGCTGCGCGGCTGAAGGCCACCCGATGATCGAACGCCTTTGGCGCGAACGCCGCCGCATGGTGAGCCGCAATATCGCCATTGGCGGCCCGCTGCGCCGGGCCCTGTTTCGTCTGCTGATGGCCTATGAAACCCGCTCAAGGAGCCGTGCATGAACGCTGTCACCCATTTCACCGAGGCGGCTGCTCTGGCCTCTTCACAAGTGTTCGCAGCGCCTGCGCGCGCGCAATTTGCCACGGCCTATCCGGAAAAGCCCCACATCCTCGCGCACAGCCTGACCCATCACCCGCTGCTTGAACTCGAAGCATTGGCGAGCCTTGCCGAACAGATCCCCTTGGCAAGCGTCGAATACAACCGCGGCGATTTGCCGATCGGGGTGGAAGGCAAACCGGGACCAACCGGCCTCAGCATCAGCGAAACCATCCGCCGCGTGGCTGAGGCCAATTCGTGGGCGGTGCTGAAGAATATCGAACAAGCCCCGGCCTATGCCGATCTGCTGCACGGCTTGCTTGATGAAATCCGCCCTGAAATCGAGGCGGCAACCGGCGCGATGCTGACCCCGCAGGGTTTTATCTTCATCTCAAGCCCCCATGCGGTTACGCCCTATCACTTTGATCCCGAACACAACATCCTGCTCCAGATCAGGGGGCGCAAGGTGATGACGCAGTTTCCCGCAGGCGATACGCGGTTCGTGCCGGATGAAGCCCATGAGGCCTATCATTCGGGCGGCCCGCGCGAGCTCAGCTGGGATGATGCGATGCTGCCCCATGGCCGCGAATTTGCGCTTGGGCCGGGTGATGCGTTGTTTGTCCCGGTGATGGCGCCGCATTTCGTCAAAAACGGGCCGGAGCCGTCAGTGTCGCTTTCGATCACATGGCGCAGCGAATGGAGTTACCGCGAAAGCGATGCGCGCATCATGAACGCGATCCTGCGCGAGAGGGGCTTTGCGCCGCGCGCTCCGGGCCGCTGGCCGCAGCAGAATTATGCCCGCGCCTATGCGTTTCGTTTGCTGCGAAAACTGGGCCTGACCGGCTAGGTCAGTTCAAACCTTGCTTGACGGGCACGTAAAGCCTGGCGCATGGCCCACGGCCATGAGCGATACACCTACAAATGAGCAACTGGTTGCAGGACTGATCCGCCTTCTGACGGTGGAAAAGCGCGCCGCCGATATCTATGCAGGCCCGCCGCAAAAGGATGGGATTGGCCGCGTGTTTGGCGGGCAGGTGCTGGCGCAGGCCCTGCAGGCCGCGCAGGCCAGTATTGCCGATGGCAAGATCGCCCATTCGCTCCACGCCTATTTCCTGCGCGGTGGGCGCGAAGGCGCTCCGATCGAATATCGCATCGAGCGCGATTTCGACGGTCGCAGCTTTGCCAATCGCCGGGTAGTCGCCAGTCAGGAAGGCGAGGATGGCCGCGCGGTGCCGATCCTCAACCTGACAGCGAGCTTCCAGCTGCCTGAAGACGGCCTTGAGCACGTTGATTCGCCCATGCCCGATGTGGTTGGTCCCGAAGAGCTGCGCTCGGACATCGAGTTGCGCCGCGAAATTGCGGCAAGCTGGAGCGCTAAGCTTTCCCAAGCGCAATTGGAGCAGATGCTGCGGCCACGTCCCATTGAAATGCGTACGATTGATCGTCTGCACTGGATGAGTTCAAAGCCGCGCGAACCACGCGCTCACACCTGGTTTCGGGTGGCAGCGCCAATCACCGGCAATGATGACACGCCGGAATTGCATCGGGCGATCATCACCTATGCCAGCGACTACACCCTGCTCGGCACCAGCGCGCTGCCGCATGGCCTTTCGTGGATGCGCAACGAAATTGTCGGAGCAAGCCTCGATCACGCACTGTGGTTCCACAAAGATGCACGCGCGGATGAATGGCTGCTCTATGCGACCGATGCGCCCTGGTCAGGCGGCGGGCGTGGTTTCAATCGCGGGCGGATTTTCAACCGCGCTGGCGAGCTCGTCGCCAGCGTCGCGCAGGAAGGCATGATGCGGAAACGTCGTTGAGTTCCGCATCGCATCCGCGATGCGAAATCCTCGCTCACGCGACCTGAAGGTCGCATCGCTGCGGGCGGGCAGTCGCCCTTGCGACACCTTTGGTGTCGACCAGACCAGTTTCGGTGGCACTTGCCCACCGCAAGGCCGAACAGCCCTCAAGCAGAGCAGCGGTAGGGCAACAAGAACGCCCTCAAGCAGAGCAGCGTTAGGCAGCTAAGGACTCCGTGTGAGCGAGGAGACCGCACCCGCGGAGGCGGGTGCGAAAAACATCAATGCGCCAGGAACATCGGCATTTGCGGATCGGTCAGCGAATGGCGCGTCACTCCGCCAAACAGCATTTCGGCGAAGCGCGATTGGCCATAGGCGCCCATAATCAGCATCGAACAACCGCGCATCTGTGCTGCGGAAAAGAGCGTGTCGGACACGCGCGCTTCCCCGCGCGGGATTTCGACAATCTCGGCCTCGATACCATGGCGGCTCAGATATTGCGCGCCTTCCAAGGGAGGGAAATCAAACCGCCCCTCTCCGCGCTTTTCCTCGACAGTGGCAAGGTACACCTTGCTTGCCGTCTTGAGCAAAGGCACCGCATGGCGCAGCGCGACACAGGCCTCGGCAGAACCATTCCAGCCCACCAGCATCGGTGCATTCACGTCGAGCCGTTTGGTATCGGCAGGAACCACCAGCACCGGCACAGGCGCTTTGAGCGCAAGGCTGCCCACCATGCTCGATGGCCCACGCGAATCTTCGCCCGCGTCATGCGGACCCACCAGCACAATATCCGCCAGCGCCGCCTGTTCCAGCAAGCGATGTTCAGCCGCGCCATAAACAAAGCGCCAATCCCAAGAGACATCCTCATTCTTGAGTGTGCCCTCGATTTCGGCGCGCAGCTTTTCGGCCGCTTCCTTGATCACCGGCATGGCCGCCGCCATAGCTGAGCCGTAAAAATCACCCGGCGCAAACACCTCGTAGGAAATCGCTTGCAAGCAAGTGATGTGACCATTGCTGGCGCGCGCCAGATCAAGCGCAACCTGCAGGCGCGCGGTCATGGCGCGGTCATTGGCGATGTGCAGCAAGATCGACTTCATGGCGTGTGTTCTCCCGAATAATATCCCCGGCAATAGGCCGCAACAAAGGGCGCTACCTTGATCGGGATCAAAATTGCTCACGCATCTGATTCGTCCAAATCGCGTCCGCTTGCAAGCTGCCTGACTTGCGGTAGTCTGTGCGGACGGGAGAGTATCATGCAGATCACGCGCCATCCACCTGTCAAAACCTCGCTGGAGCCCAGCAACCACCCCTATCTGACGGGCCCATGGACCCCGCTTCACGAAGAAGTGGACGTGGCCGAATTGCCGGTGATCGAAGGGGAAATCCCCGCCGATATTGACGGGATTTACCTGCGCAACACCGAAAATCAGGTGCATCAGCCGCTTGGCCGCCATCACCCCTTCGATGGCGATTCCATGATCCATCAGGTGAATATCAGCGGCGGCAAGGCGAGCTATCGCAATCGCTTTGTGCGCACGCATTGTTTTGAGGCCGAACAGATCGCCGGGCGAAGCCTGTGGGGCGGATTGATGGACCCGGCAGGCACGTCACAGCGCCCCGGCTTTGGCGCGCACGGCAGCCTCAAGGACACCGGATCGACCGACATCATCGTCCACGCCGGGATTGCTTACGCCACGCTTTACCAATGCGGTGAGGCATGGATGCTTGATCCTGTCACCCTTGCCAATCTGGGCAAGGCGCCGTGGGGGCCGCTGGATGGCATCTCGGCCCATCCCAAAGTGGATGAAGAAACCGGCGAGATGATGTTCTTCAACTATTCGAAACACGCCCCTTTCATGCATTATGGGGTGGTCGATCGGACGGGCAAGCTGGTACATTATATCCCCGTAGCCCTACCGGGGCCGCGCCTACCGCATGATATGGCGATCACCAAGAACTGGTCGATATTGAATGATATGCCGCTGTTCTGGGACACAGAATTGCTGACCCGCGATATTCACGCCGCGCGCCTGCATGATGGCATTCCCACCCGCTTTGCCCTGATCCCGCGCCATGGGAGCCCGCAGGACATCCGCTGGTTCGAGGCCAGCCCCACCTATGTGCTCCATTGGACCAATGCGTGGGAGGAGGGAGACGAAGTCATCCTCGAAGGCTATCACCAGTCAAAGCCGATGCCCGATCCGCTGCCTGAAATGGGCCGTTACAGCCACATGATGGCCTATGTGGATGAACACTCGTTCCAATCGCGGCTGCATCGCTGGCGGTTTAACCTCAAAACGGGCGAAACCCGCGAAGAACGCCTCAGCGAGAAGATCGTGGAATTCGGGATGATCAATCCCAAATTCGCGATGAAGAAAAGCCGCTATGTCTGGTCCACCACCACGCGGCCCGGCTGGTTTTTGTTCAACGGCTATGTGCGCCATGATACCGAAACGGGCGAGGAACAGGTATTCCGCTTGCCCGAGGGCGTCTATGCCAGCGAAAGCCCGATGATCCCTCGCAAATCCGCCTCAAGCAGCGCAGCGGTAGGCGGACAAGTAACGCCCTCAAGCAGCGCAGCGGTAGGCGAACAAGAAACGCCCTCAAGCAGCGAAGCGATAGGGCGCGAAGACTCTGGCTACCTCATCACCTTCCTGATCGACGAGAACTCCGGCACGTCGGAATGCGCAATTCTTGATGCAAGCGACATCGCCAAAGGGCCGATCTGCCGCCTTGCTCTGCCGCACAAGATCTGTTCGGGCACGCATTCGGTGTGGGTCGAACACGATCAACTGCGCCGCGATGCTGCCATTGCTCAGTCGGCGCGCGCACAGGCGGTGGCCTGCTAGGCCCTCGTCGACCGGGCTTGCGCGCTGGTCCGTCGGGGCTTGTCGGCCCGCGCGAGCGGCCCTAGTCGGTGCATTATTGCTTAATTTGCACCTTAAGGGCCTTTTGCGAAATGATTTCCCGCTCGATTGTCCGCGCTGCATTGATCGCCACCAGCGCGCTTACGCTTGCCGTCACCCCCGCGCTTGCCCAAAAGCAGCGCACGCCCAGCCCCGCCGTCGCCGCAGCGCAGGCCGAGGCGGAACGCGCCAAGCTGTTTGCCCTGTTTGAAGACGCTGACGAGCGCGAATTGGCGCTCAATCCCTTGTCGCGGCTGTTTCGCGGCGATGATGAAAATGCGCGGCGGCTGGGCGATTACCTGACCGATGCCTTCTTCATCGCTGGCCGCACCGACACCCAGCTCAATCTGGCGAAACTCGCGCTGATTGATCGCAGCAAGCTCGCTCCCAATGACCAGCTTGCCTATGATGTGTTCCGCTACAATCAGGAACAGGCCCTGCGCCTCAGCAGCGATGAAATGCGAGCCCTTACCGAAGTGCGCCCCGTCAATCACTTCACCGGCTTTCACACCTTCTATCCCACCTTTGCCAGCGGGACGGGCGCTGCGCCCTTCAAGACGCTCGCCAATTACGAGGATAACCTTGCGCGCCACGACGATTACATCGCCATCACCCTGCGCGCGATTGCCCGCAGCCGAGAAGGCATGGCAAGCGGCGTGGTGGAAACCAAGCTTACCATCAACAATGTGATCGAACAATTGAACACGCAGCTCGCCATCCCGGTGGCGGAATCGCAATTCATGGGCCCGGTGCGCGATTTCCCCGAAGGCATTACCGAGGCTGACCGCGCGCGGTTAACCGCCGCATATGAAGCCAAGACCCGCGAGATTTACGCCGCCCACACGGCGCTTCGCGATTTCCTGCGCGATGAATATCTGGACGCTGCGCGTGACAGCTTCGGCCTCAGCCAGATGAAAGGCGGCGCTGAACTTTATGCGCTGCTGGTCGAGCAGACCACCACGCTGCCATTGGATGCGGAAACCATCCACCAGTTGGGCCTTAAAGAAGTCGCCCGGATCAAAAGCGATCTTGAAGCGATCAAGGCCGAGGTGGAGTTTCAAGGCACGCTCAATGAATTTTTCGACTATGTGCGCACCGATCCCAAGTTCCAGCCTGAAAGCCGCGAAGCGCTGACGCAAAGCTATTACCAGATCGGCCGCGAGGTTGACGCTAAGATCGCGGATTATTTCTCGCTGGTGCCGAAATCGCCGCTGGAAATCCGGCCCTATGACCCTTCGACCGAACAGTTTGAGGCGGGCGGCTCCTATATGCCCGGCACACCCGATGGTTCGCGCGCAGGGGTGTTCTATTTCAACGCCTATGATCTGCCGAGCCGGCTGACGACGGGCAATGTGACGCTGTACTTGCACGAAGGCGCGCCGGGGCATCACTTCCAGATCAACCTTGCGCAGGAAGATGAAAGCCTGCCTGCCTTCATGCGCTTTGGCGGGACGACCTCTTTTGTCGAAGGCTGGGCGCTTTATGCCGAGACTCTGGGCTATGAAATGGGCTTTTACGAAGACCCGTGGAACCGTTATGGCACGCTGCAGGACGAACAATTGCGCGCGATGCGGCTGGTGGTGGACACCGGCCTTCACGCCAAGGGCTGGAGCCGCGACCAAGCCATCGACTTCATGCTCGAAAATTCCGGCATGACCCGCACCGAAGTGGTGGCCGAGGTGGAACGCTACATCGCGATGCCGAGCCAAGCGCTTGGCTACAAGATCGGCGCGCTCAAAATTCAGGAATTGCGCCAGCGTTCACAGGACAAGCTGGGCGCGAAATTTGACATCAAGGCGTTCCACGAGCAGATCCTCAACACCGGCGGCCTACCGCTCGCAGTGCTTGAGGACAAGATCGACCGCTGGATCGCCGCGCAGGCCGCGCGCTGATCGCATGGCTGGGGCCTCGGCTCGTCGTATCTCCTGACCCGGTTGCCTGCAGCTTGGATGGCCGGGCAGGGCCTGTTCATCCAAGCGCAAGGTTGCAGCCAGCACCCGTTGTCGACAATTCACCAGAACGCCTGCTGCAAGGAGCCCTGCCGCCATGATCACCCAATCCCGTCAGTCATCTTTGCTCGCCCTCACCGGCCTGCTGGTCGCTGCCACCAGTGCGGCCCCTGTAGCAGCCCAGCCCGCCATGCCGGCACAAGGCAGCGATGTGCTCACCACTGTGACGGGCAATCTGCCCACGATGGCGGAAATGGAAGCCGGACCGCGGGTGGAAGGGATTATCTCGGCGCGGCGCGGTCAGGCCATGCAGATTGTTGCTGAAGACGGCACGACCACGTCGATCACGCTCCACCCTGAAACCACCATCCGCACGCGCGGCGGGTTTCTTGGCATCGGCAACAGGAATTTTGATCAGAGCGCGCTGATCGCTGGCCTGCCGGTGGCAGTGCGCACGATGCAATATGGCGGCGGGCTGGTGGCGAGCGAAGTGCGCTTTACCAAGGATGATCGCCAGATCGCAGCCATGATCCGCGGCGGAACGGCGGCCCAATTTGCCGAACAAGGCGCTGCCATCGAGGCCAACGCGGCTGCCACCGAGGCCCTGCGCGGACGGCTGGGCGATATCGACAAGTATAATCTCAAAGCCACCACCAATGTCTATTTCGACACCGGCAAGGCCGCACTGACCCCGCGCGCCAAGGCCGAATTGTGCGAAGCCTCGCGCGCGGCCGAAATGAATGAAAATTCGCTGATGCTGGTGCTGGGATACACTGATTCCACCGGCAGTGAGGAAGCCAACCAGCGTTTGAGCGAGCGGCGCGCGGCAGCCGTGGTAAACCATCTGCAACAGGTCTGCCGCTGGAAGCCCTACCGGATGCTGACGCCGACCGGCATGGCGATGAGCGATCCGGCTGCCGACAACAGCACCCCTGCGGGCCGTGCGCAGAACCGCCGCGTGTCGGTCAATGTGCTGGTGAGCAAGGCGCTCGACGGGCAGTAAGCCCCCCCGGCTGCCGCGCGGCGGCATTTCACCCGCCCGCGTGGTAGAAATCATAGACCTTGCGCGCGACAGCGGCGCTGACGCCGGGGGCGCGTTGCAGGTCTTCGAGGGCGGCGGCGCGCACTTTGCTGGCCGTGCCGAAATGCAGCAGCAGCGCGCGTTTGCGCGCCGGGCCGATACCGGGGATTTCATCGAGCGGTGAGGCGGTGATTGCCTTGGAACGCTTGGCCCGGTGTGCGCCGATGACATAGCGGTGCACTTCATCGCGCAGGTTCTGGAGGTGGAACAAGAGCGGCGAATTCACCGGCAGCATTTTTTCGCGCCCGTCGGGAAAATGGAACACTTCGCGCCCTTCGCGCCCGTGATGCGGCCCCTTGGCAATGCCGATCACCGCGATCTCATCAGCAATGCCGATCTCTTCGAGCACGCGCATCACGCTCGACAGCTGCCCTTTGCCGCCATCGATCAGCACCAGATCGGGCAGAATGGTTTCGTGGCCGCCGGGCTTGGCCTGCGCGTCCTCCCCTTCCTCGCCAAAGCTGCGAAACCGCCGCGCCATCACCTCGCGCATCATCGCAAAGTCATCATTGGACTGCGCCTCACGGATGTTGAACTTGCGATATTGGGATTTTTCAAAGCCATCGGGCCCCGCCACCACCATCGCGCCCACGGCCTTGGCGCCCTGAATGTGGCTGTTGTCATAGATTTCAATGCGAGCGGGCGGTGCGTCCAGCTCCAGAAACTCGGCCAGTTCGCGGTTCAATTTCGCCTTGGTCCCCGTCTCGGCCAAACGCCGTTCGAGCGCTTCGACAGCGTTGCGTGTCGCCTGCGCCATCAACCGCCGCCGATCACCGCGTTCGGGCACGGAAAGCCGCACCTTGCGCCCTGCGACTTCGCTAAGGGCTGCCTCGATCAATTCGGCTTCGGGCAAGGTGCGGTCAACCAGAATGGTCGGCGGGGGCGGCACTTCCTCGTAGAATTGCAGCATCACCTGCGCCAGCACTTGGGCTTCGTCCACGTCAGCGGTGTGGCGCGGGAAAAACGCGCGGTGGCCCCAGTTCTGCCCACCGCGAATGAAAAACGCCTGCACCCCCATGATTCCGCCCTTGGCCGCAAGCGCGAAGATATCGGCATCGCCAAGGCCCTGTGCGTTGATCGCCTGTGAGCCCTGAATAAAGGTCGCTGCGCGCAGCCGATCCCGCAGCATGGCGGCACGCTCGAAATCGAGGTTTTCCGCAGCTTCAGCCATCTGCTTTTCAAGGTCCGCCTGCACCTTGCCCGATTTTCCAGCGAGAAAATCCTTCGCCTGCCCCACCAGCGCGCTGTAATCCGCTTCGCTGATGCGGCCCACGCAGGGCGCCGAGCAACGCTTGATCTGATAGAGCAGACAAGGCCGGTCGCGCCGATCATAGAAGCTGTCGGTGCAAGACCTCAGCAGGAACAGCTTTTGCAAAGCGTTCAGCGTGGTGTTGACGCTGCCCGCGCTGGCGAATGGCCCATAATAATTGCCCTTGGCCCGGCGCGCGCCGCGATGCTTGTGGATGCGCGGGAAGGCGTGATCCGAACGCAGCAGGATGAAAGGAAAGCTCTTGTCATCACGCAGCAGCACATTGAAGGGCGGGCGAAACCGCTTGATCAGCTGCGCTTCCAAAAGCAGCGCCTCGGCTTCGGAATTGGTGGTGATGATCTCCATGCTGCGCGTCTGGCTGACCATGCGCTGGAGCCGGTTGGTCAGCTGGGCAACTTGCGTGTAATTCGCCACCCGCGCCTTCAAGGAACGCGCCTTACCAACGTAAAGGACATCGCCGCGCGCGTCGCACATCCGGTAAACACCGGGCACGGGTTTGAGCAGCCGCACAGTTTCGCGGATCGCAGCCACCCCGGCCTCCAGATCGGGCTGAGCGCGCGCGACTGTCGAGGCAGCGCGCGCCTCGTTGAAGCGGTCGCTGCCTTGCGGATTGTGCGGGGTTCCTGCCGGGGTCTTGGCCATGGGCTGCAAATAGGGATCGCCGGGGGCCGTTGGCAAGCGGGCCTTGCGCGCCTATCGCCAGCGACGTGAGCAATTATGATGTGATAATTCTGGGCGCGGGCGCTGCCGGGCTGATGTGTGCAGGCGTTGCGGGGCAGCGGGGCCTGCGCGTTGCGGTGCTGGAACGCGCCGAGGCACCGGGCAAGAAAATCCTTATTTCGGGCGGCGGGCGCTGCAATTTCACCAATCTGGGAGCAGGCCCTGCCAATTACCTCTCGGCCAATCCGCATTTCGCCAAGTCTGCGCTCGCCCGATACACGCCTACCGATTTTATCGCGCTAGTCGAAAGGCACGGCATCGCATGGCACGAAAAGACGCTGGGCCAGCTATTCTGCGATGGTTCAGCGCGGCAGATTGTCGCAATGCTGCTGGCGGAATGTCCGGCGGACACAGTGGACGTGATCTGCAACGCCGATGTCAGCGCCGTGGCGCGGGGCGACGACGGGGCGTTTCAAGTCACCGCCAGCGGCAAGGATTACACCGCGCCCGCGCTGGTGATTGCCACCGGCGGGCCTTCGATCCCCAAGATGGGGGCAACCGGCTTTGCCTATGATCTGGCGCGGCAATTTGGATTGAAGGTGGTGGAGCCGCGCCCCGCCCTTGTCCCACTGACACTGGGGGGTGAGGATGTGCTGTTCCGCGAGCTTTCCGGTGTGGCAGCGCCGGTGCGGGCGCGGGCCGGTGCGGGCAAACAAAGGGCAGAATTTGCCGAGGCGGCGCTGTTCACCCACAAGGGACTATCCGGCCCAGCCATCCTGCAAATCTCGTCCTATTGGCGGCATGGCGAGGAAATCGGGATCACTTTTCTGCCCGATGCGGGCACCGACTGGCTGATCGCGGCCAAGCGCGACCGCCCACGCGCATCCTTGCGCACACTGCTGCGCGAGGCTCTGCCCGCGCGCCTCGCCGATGCACTGGCCGACAAGCTGGCGCTGGAACGCGAACTTGGCAATCTGCCCGACAACGCCCTGCGTGCAGCGCAAGCCCAGCTGGCCGACTGGCGCTTTACCCCCAACGGAACCGAAGGCCTCGCCAAGGCCGAAGTCACCAGCGGCGGCATTTCCACGGCCGAGCTATCCTCGCAGACGATGGAAGCAAAGCGCGTGCCCGGCCTTTATGCCATTGGCGAGGCGGTGGATGTGACGGGCTGGCTTGGCGGTTACAATTTCCAAT
This sequence comes from Erythrobacter sp. SCN 62-14, assembly GCA_001724215.1. Lineage (GTDB taxonomy): Bacteria > Pseudomonadota > Alphaproteobacteria > Sphingomonadales > Sphingomonadaceae > Erythrobacter. The sequence goes on from MEDW01000018.1 coordinate 22,203, forward strand.
GGGCCTGGGCCAGCGGCCACGCTTGCGGAAGTGTTATAGGTTCGCCTACCGCTGACGCTGCTTGAGGCGGGCTTGGTTCGCCTACCGCTGACGCTGCTTGAGGCGGGAGTGACTCTCTCACCCCCTTAGGCCAAAAATCAAAACAGCTTGCGGACCTCAAACCGGAAATTGAGGCCAAGCGGGTCGATCAGGAGCGGCTGATAGGCAAGCGGTGTGTTCCCGAGCTGATCGCGCACCTGCAATTGCTGATCAAACAGGTTCTCCGCGCGCAAGGTGAGGCGCAGGTTCTTGGCGAACCCTTCTTTCTGCCCAAGCAATTGATCCATATTGAGGAACAGCCGCAAGTCGATTGTCACAAGATCATCGAAGAACAGATCGGAAGCGCCGGGCAGGCCTGAACCATCCAGCCGCGTGGGCCCAGTGTAGCGGCCCGAAGCGCGCACGCCGACACCCTTGCCGAATACGCCGACTTCCAGCCGGCTGGTGTTGCGCGGGAAGCCGAAGCGGCCGGTGGCAGCGCCATCAAGCTGATCAAGCGGTGCGACACCTGGTGCGATCAGGATCTGGTTTTGCAGTTCGATCGTGTGGGTGAGGTTGGCAAAGTAGCGCCAACCCTGAAAACTGCCCGGCCCGAAGCCACCCGGACCACCGCGCGGCGGGCCGCCTGTGGGGGCCCCGCTAGCCGGAGCGCCGCCGCCCGCACCACCGCGCCCGCCAGCGCCGCCGCTGAACAAGGACGGATCAATCGCACAAATCTGCGTGCGAACCTGCGCTAGGCGTTCGCGGTCCACCGTGCCATCGGGCTTGCGAACGCGGGCAAGGAGTTGTTCAAAACGCGCCGGGTCAAAGCCGGGGAAGCGCTCGGACAGATCCTCGCCGTTCTCAATCGCATCGACGATGCCAGTGATGAATTCGAGGCCATCTTCCTTGCACAACCGTTCGCGGAAGGCGAGGAACTGCTCGCGCTGCATCGCGCTCGGCGCGCCGCCTGCACCCGGCGCAGGACCGCCTGCGCCAGCCGGAGGTCCTCCAGCCCCGCCGCCGGCGCCTGCCGCCATGGCGGCAAACATTGCGCCGCGTCCGCCGCGACCACCACCGCCCGCAGCGCCGCCTTCGCCGCCGGTTTCCTTGGGTCCGCCAAAGCTGCCGCGCGTGGACAGGGTGAATTGCAAGCGATCAGACTTGGTCTCAGCAAAGCTGACCGCGCGCTGATCAATGCGGATCAGCCGCCCATCCTGATCACGCGTGACCCGCCCCGGAAAAGCCGCTTCGATCGCTTGCGTGATCTGCGGGAAGGGCGAGACAACATTATCCGAACGGTTGCGGATGTACTCCACCGTCAGGCGGGTGTCCTTGATCGCTGGCAGTTCCCAATTGGCGGCAAATTTCCAGTCACGCTGGGTTTCGGCCAGCAGATCGGGATTGCCGCCCGTCACCACTTCGGCCAGCACGTTTTCGCCGCGCACGAAATCGAACACCGGCACGTTGAAATTGAGGATGATCGGGTTGCCAAGCTGCGCCAGCCCCGGCGCGACTTCACGGTAAATATAGGTCGCCGAAACATCGAGCTTATTGCTCGGCGCCCAGGTGAGGCCCGCGTTCCAATCGCCCAACAGGCCAAAGTCCGACAAATCCTCCAGACCCGCCTGCGCGTTCAGTGTAAGGCTGCCGATCGCCTCGCCAAAGCCAGTGCGGGTGCTGGTGATCGGCACCACCAGATTGGCGCTCGATGCTGCACGTCTGCGGGTGAGCTGCACATCCTGCGCGCTCAGGGTGTCGCTGCTGTTGATCTGGCGCCAATCCAGCGCTGCGGTAAAAGTCGCCAGCACATCGCCAGCCGGAAGATGCGCGACTGGCCCATCGAGCGTGTGGAGCGATGTTGCATCAATATTCTGGCTGCGCGCGGTTTCAAACCCTGCATCCAGCGCCCGCGGCAACACCGCGTTGATCGGCAAAAGCCCCGCAGCCGCATCGGCAATCAGCCCGCTGGCGTCAAAGCGCCGATCAATCTCGGTGGTGCTCTCGCTCAGCGAGGCATCAAAGGTGCTGGTCAGACGGAAGGAATTGACCGGCTTGGTCAGCGAGCCTGCCGCCGAGACCCGGTCAGTTGACGTGCGCCGTTCCAGCGGACTGGCCTCGCCAAAGGTGCGCCGCGCACTGTTTTCATCAGGGTCGATCAGGGTGATGACATTGAGGCCATCGAGATCGCGGCGCTGGGCGCGGGTGTAATTGACATTGGCGCTGACCGAAGTGCCGGAATTGATAAACGCCTTGGCCCAGCTCGCATTGGCATCAATATCCAGTGTGTCGGGACGCAGCGAGCGGAATGGCGCCTGTTCGGGATCGCCGACAATCTCGGACACCGAACCGGGCACCTGAATGATCGAGCGTTCATCTTCTGTCAGGATGGTCTCATCGCGGACTTCGAGATTGAGATTGATGCGCCCGCCATCGGCAATCTTGAGATAGCCCAATTGCTGGCGGTTGGTGAGCTGCCCGCCGCGCGACGGCGTTGCCAGTTCAAATTCGCCCTGACGGTTCGAATAATTGTCTTTCAGCACCAGGTTGATCACACGGCGATCAGGCGGAAAGCCAAAACGCAGCGCGACTTCTTCGGGGAACACCTCGACCTTGGCGAGGGCTTCGGGCGGATAGGCGGCGAATTCGCGGAATGAAGCGATGCGGATGCCATTCACCAGAATGATCGGCTGACCACCGCCGCCGCGCCCACGCGCCGAACCGGTCTGCGCCGAAATCTGCGCGATCAGTTCGGCAACCGAAGTCACGCCTTCCCCGGCAATCGCTGTTTCATCAAGCGTCAGCAGCGGGGCCTGATCCACCACCAATTGTCCGCGGGTGCGACGCCCGCTGACGATGATTTCGCTGGTGCCACGCGGCACGACGGGATCGGCCTCGGCCTGCTCGGGATCGATCTGCCCGGCACTTTGCACGGCGAGGGCGGCATCGGCCTTGACGCTGGCATCATTGGCAACACCCTGCGCGGTCACTGCGATCAGGCTTGTCCCGGCCACGCCCGCGCGCAGCATCCAGCGAGAAGAAACAGAGAGGTTCATTGCCAAGCCTTCACAAGTTTGGTCGAACACGGCCAAGCATGCCCCCGACCGCGCGCGAAAATCATTCATTTTTCCGGCTTGTTGTGCGGATAAAGTCCCCCGCCCGCCGTTTGGTTTGGCCCCTTAACGCACGAGTCTTCCCTTTTGTTCACACCATCGCTAAACGGCGCGCAGGTATCGACCAGCGGTTTTTGCGCCGCACCATCATTCAAAGGGATTACATGGCCAAAGAAGAACTCCTCGAAATGCGCGGGCGCGTGGTGGAACTGCTGCCCAATGCGATGTTCCGGGTGGAGCTTGAAAACGGCCACGAAGTGCTCGGCCACACCGCTGGCAAGATGCGCAAGAACCGCATCCGCGTGCTGGTGGGCGATGAAGTGCTGTGCGAACTGACGCCCTATGATCTGACCAAGGCGCGCATCACCTATCGCTTTATGCCGGGCCGCGGCGGCCCCGGCCCGCAATAAAAGCTTTGCATCTCACCCTTGCATCAGCATCCCCGCGCCGCCGCGATCTGCTGGCGCGGCTGGGGATTGCGCCCGATGCGGTGATCCCTGCCGATATTGATGAAACCCCATTAAAGGGCGAGCTTCCCCGCGCCTATGCCTTGCGCATGGGGCTGGAAAAGGCGCTCGCCGTCGAGGCAGACGGGTTCGTCCTGGCGGGCGACACCGTGGTGGCAGCAGGCCGCCGCATCCTGCCCAAGACCGAGGACGAGACCGAAGCGCGCGCCTGCCTCGAACTCTTGTCGGGCAGGCGGCATCAGGTGCTCTCCAGCGTTGCCCTGCGCAGCGCAGACGGCAGCGTAAAGACGCGCCTTTCGGAGAATATTGTGCGCTTCAAAGTGCTCTCTGAAGAAGAAATCCACGCCTATCTGGCCAGCGGCGAATGGCGCGGCAAGGCGGGCGGATACGCGATTCAGGGCGCAGCCGAAGGGTTGATCCAGTGGATCAGGGGGAGCCATTCCGCGATCATGGGCCTGCCGCTTTATGAAACGCGCGGGCTGCTCAAATCGGCGGGGTTTCGCATTGGCTGAGTGGTTGGTCGAACAGGGCATCGGTGAGACCCGCTCGCTGCTGGTCGAAGGCGACACGGTGCTCGCCGCGACGCTTGCATGGAACGGCGAACTCACCGCTGGCACGCCAGTCACCGGCCAACTGGTGAGTAAGCACAAGGGCAGCAAGCGCGGGGTCGTGCGGCTGGATACCAACCCTTTCACAGGCCTCGAAGTGTTGGTCGATCACCTGCCACCCGATGTCACCGAGGGCGCGCGTCTCGCGCTCACGATCACCCGCGCCGCCATCGCCGAACGGGGTCGCTTTAAATGCGCGCAGGGGCGCGTGGGTGTCGTCACCACTCCCGAAAGCGCGCAAGGCAGGCCGGTGCAGCACTTCCCCGCAGGCTTGTGGGAAGAGGTATGGCACGCCGCATCCTGCGGCAGCATCGCCTTTGTGGGCGGCGAAATCCTTGTCAGCGTCACGCCTGCCATGACAGTCATCGACATCGACGGCAGCGCAGCCCCGCGCGAGCTGGCGCTGGCCGCCATCCCGGCAATTGCTCAGGCGCTCAGGTGGTTTGACCTTGGCGGGAACATCGCCATCGACTTTCCCACGCTGCAAGCCAAGGCGGATCGACGCGCGGTGGACGAGGCGCTCGGAGAGGCGCTTGACGGATGGCCGCACGAATGCACCGCGATGAACGGCTTTGGCCTTGTGCAACTGGTGGCGCGGGCCGAAGGGCCGAGCCTGCTGCACCGCTTTGCCACCTCGCGGGTGGGAATGTGCGCGCGGTATGCGCTCAGACAGGCCGAACGGGCCGAGGGCACAGGACGCACCTTGCTGCTGACAGTCCACCCCGCGCTCAAGGCCAAGCTGCGCGAAGAATGGCTCACCGAACTCGCCCGGCGCACGGGGCGCGCAGTGCGGCTTGAGACCAGTCCCGCTCTTGCGCTCGAAGCCCCGAGCGCCCAGATCATCACCTAATGACCCAGTCCGCCGCCAAGCCCTGCCCGATCTGCCGTCGTCCGCGCCATCCCGATCACGCGCCGTTCTGTTCGCAGCGTTGCCGCGACCGCGATCTGGCGCGCTGGTTCTCCGATTCCTACGCTGTCCCCGGCCCGCCAGCAGACCCAGAACAAATCGCCCACAGCGATTGGGACAAAAACCCATAGAATCCCCTTGCCAAGCGCCGCCCGCTTCGCCATAGGCGCGCTCTCATTTGCTCGCCGGGCCTTGCGATACGCGCTAAGGAAGGTGGCTGAAGCGAATGCCCGAGTAGCTCAGGGGTAGAGCAGCGGATTGAAAATCCGCGTGTCGGTGGTTCAAATCCGCCCTCGGGCACCATTCGCCGGAAGCCAAGGCCGAGCTGGGAGTGCACACCTGATGTCCCGTCGCACCAAACTTTATGAAGGCAAGGCCAAGATCCTCTATGAGGGGCCTGAGCCCGGAACGCTGATCCAGTATTTCAAGGATGACGCGACCGCCTTCAACGCCGAGAAAAAAGGCACGATCAACGGCAAGGGCGTGATCAATAATCGCATCAGCGAACACGTCTTCACCCGCCTTGCCCACATTGGCATCCCCACGCACTTCATCCGCCGCCTCAATATGCGCGAACAATTGGTGCGTCAGGTCGACATCATCCCGCTGGAAGTGGTGGTGAGGAATGTCGCGGCCGGATCGCTGTCCAAACGCCTCGGCATCGAGGAAGGTGAGCCCCTGCCCCACACCCTCATCGAATATTATTTCAAGGATGATGCACTGGGCGATCCGCTGATTGCCGAAGAACACATCGCCTGTTTCAACTGGGCGAGCCAGGAGGAAATGCAGGATATTTCCTCGATGGCGATCCGCATCAATGATTTCATGTGCGGGATGTTTGCCGCGATCGACATTCGCCTGATCGACTTCAAGCTCGAATTCGGACGGATCTATGATGGCGATTACAGCCGCGTGATCCTTGCCGATGAAATCAGCCCGGATGGCTGCCGCTTGTGGGATATGCACACCGGCGAAAAGCTCGACAAGGACCGGTTCCGCCGCGATCTCGGCGGCGAAGAAGAAGCCTATCGCGAGGTTGCCCGCCGTCTGGGACTTCTGAACGGCGAGGATAATGGCCCCGGCGAAGTCTTTGATATGTCGCACGCGCGTTCGCGCCTGCGCGGCGCGCCGCCCAAGAAATAGAGCTCTGATCACGCCAGCCATATTGCAGCGAATATCGCGGCAATATGGCTTTCCCTTGCCCCACGAGCCTGCAATAGTTTCACATCTAACTGTCAGGCTTTGCCCGCAAAGCTTTGGCATCATTGGTCGCATGGGCGGGGGAATATTCGCATGAAGGCTTGGAAAGCCGCGCTGGTTGCAGGGTTGCTGGCAGCCTCAAGCATGACACAGGCCCAAGAAGCCACCATCGCGCTCACCCCTGCTCCTGAATGGGCACAGCCGCTTGCTGAATTGCCCGTGCCCGACGATGCGCAAGGGCCGTTCTTTGTGCGGCAGGAAAACACCATCACCCGTCTTTCAGCCACCGGACAGGCCAATTATTTCAGCCGCACGCTGCGCATTCTCCAACCACAAGCCCTGCAATTGGGCAATGTGGCGATCACCTGGAATCCGGCGGCAGGCACACCCGAAGTTCACAGCCTGCGCATCCGCCGCGGCGAGCGGGTGATTGACGTGCTGGACAAGACGCAGTTCGAAATCATGCGGCGCGAAGATCAGCTTGAGGCCGCCATGCTTGACGGCCTGCTGACGGCAACCTTGCGGGTTCCTGATCTGCGGATCGGGGATGATCTGGAAATCACCTACACTGTGCCCGGCCATGATCCGACGCTTGGTGCGACCAGTCATGGAATGATGTTTCTGGCTGATTCGCCGCCCGAAGGGCGCTTCCGCCTCGAACTTGCCTGGGAGGATGGGCAGGAGCCGAAGACCCGCCTGACCGATGATTTTTCGGCAATTGCCAACAAGCAAACCAATCGTCTGGTGGTGGCAATGGACAATCCCGATCCCGTGGTTATGCCGGCCAATGCCCCTGCGCGGTTCCAGTGGGCGCGCGTGATCGAATACAGCGATTTTTCCGATTGGAGTGCTGTTTCGCGGCGTTTTTTCGAAATGTATGCAGCGGCCAGCGCCTTGCCTGCTGATTCTGCGCTGAAGCAGGAGGCAGCCGACATCGCCGCAGCCCATTCCGGCAAACTTGCCCGCGCGCGCGCTGCGCTTGAACTGGTGCAGCAGCAGGTGCGCTATGTCTATATCGGGCTTGATGGCGGCAATTACACGCCGGCCAGCGCTGATGACACGTGGGATCGCCGCTATGGCGATTGCAAGGGCAAGACCGTGATGCTGCTCGCCTTGCTCAGCGAACTGGGCATCGAGGCCCATCCCGTGCTCGTCAGCAACAGCCTTTCCGGCGACGGCTTTGACAGCCGCCTGCCCAATCCGGGCCTGTTCGATCATGTGCTGGTGCGCGCCAGGATTGATGGCAAGACCTATTGGCTCGATGGCACTTTGCCCGATGTGATCGGCGCACGAACAACCCCCTTGTTCAGCTACACATGGGTGCTGCCGCTCTCAGCGCGCGGATCCGATCTGGAACCGGTCAAAGAATCGCCGTTCGACGTTCCGCAGGAAATGGAGCTGTACGAGATCGATGCAAGGGCCGGCTTTGACGAACCGGCCCGCTGGACGCACACCACAGTGCTGCGCGGCGCGGCGGCGCTTGAACAGCATATGGTGGTCACTTCGGTGAGTGCAGGTCAGCTTGAAGCGGCCGTGCGCAACAATCTCACCGGATCAGGCCAATGGGACAGCGTGGAGAGTGTCAAATACCGGTTTGACCGCGCCAAGGAAGCCAGCATCCTGACCATCACCGGCGTGGCTCCGGTAAAATGGGAAAAGGTCAGAATGGGCGGCTTTATCTATCGCTTGCCCGGCGGCGGGTTCAGTCCGCCCGAACGGCGCCAACGCGGCTCCAGCGCAGACAAGGACGTGCCCTTTTACCAGCCCTTCAGCTACACTTGCCATGTCACCAGCTTGCGCCTGCCGCAGGACACGGATCTGCGCAATTGGCATTTCAATTCCACCTTCGATACGATGCTCTATGGCCGGGCCTATTTCCGCGACATGGAACTAAAGCCCGATCGCAGCTTGCGACTGGTGCGCGGCAGCAGGGTCGAAGAAGCGGAAATTGCCCCGCAAAAAGCCGCGCGCGACAATCAGCGCCTGGCCGATTTCGACGATTCTATGGCGGTCGTCATGTATTACCCCGATGAGATCGCAGAGAAGCGGAATTCGCGCCGTTCGGTTCCGGCAACGTGGGAATTTGACTGGACCGGGCGCGATGCGCCGTGTCTGCCGCCTGATCTGCTGAAACCGCAGCGGTAAGATTTGCCCAAGCGGCGCTGTGGGCGCTAGGTTGTTCAGTAATGGGCAAGCCTCAAACTTCGATCTGGCGGTGATGCTGCGCCGTTTTGTCACTCTTGCGCTGGCCTGCGCCCTTGGCCTGTCTGCTCCGTTTCTGCTCGCGCCCGTCCCGCTCGCGGCTGAAGATGCGCAGACACAATCATGGCCGCATCAGGCCAGCGACATTCCCGCCGATCCTGCCTTCATCTTCGGCACGCTGCCCAATGGAATGCGTTATATTCTAAGGCGCAACACAACGCCCGAAGGCACCGCGCTGGTCAGGATGCGGATCGCCTCAGGCTCGCTCGAAGAACGCGAGCACGAACGCGGCCTTGCCCATTTCCTTGAACACATGGCCTTCAATGGCTCTACCGGCATACCCGAAGGCGAGATGGTCAAGCTGCTCGAACGCGAAGGGCTAGCCTTTGGGGCTGATACCAATGCGTCAACAGGGCTTGAGGCAATCACCTATATGCTCAACCTGCCGCGCAATGATGAAGCGCTGCTCGATACCGCGCTGATGCTGATGCGCGAAACGGCCAGCGAACTGACCATCGCGCCCGATGCGGTGGAACGCGAACGCGGCGTCATTCTTGCAGAAAAGCGCGACCGATCAGGCTATGCCCAGCGCGCGCTCGAAGCCAATATCGCCTTTATCGCGCCAGGCGCCCGCTATGGTGAGCGGCTGCCGATCGGTATTGCACAGGTAATCGAACAGGCGACGGCTGAGGACATAAGGGCGCTTTACGAACGCACCTATGTGCCTGCGAACACCACGATCATCATCATCGGCGATTACCCGGTTGAGATGATGCAGGCGATGATCGAGGCGCGCTTTGGCGATTGGCAAGGCCCGCCCGCACCGCGCCGGATGGATGCAGGGCCGATTGATACCGCAAGGCGCGGCGAAACGGCGATCCACCTTGATCCAGCCCTTTCCGAAACCGTAACCCTCACCCAGCTTACCCCATGGCGCGAACGACCCGACACCATGGCCCAGCGCGACATCGCGACGCTGCGGCGCATCGGCTATGCGATTGTGAACCGCCGCCTTGCCCGGCTTGCCCGCAGCGCGAATGCGCCTTTTCGCAGCGCCTCGTTCGGCACCAGCGATCTGCTGCGCGCAGCTCGCCTGACCAGCCTCACCGTCGCAACCGAGGATGGCGCTTGGGAAAAGGGGATGCTGGCCGCCGTGCGCGAGGTGAACGAGGCACTGACTTATGGCTTTTCGCCCGCTGAGGTCGAAGAACAGGTCGCCAATTGGCAAAGCGCGCTCGAAAATGCCGCGCGCGCAGCCGAAACCCGCAGCCATGCGACCTTGATGGGAACAGCGCTTGCGGTGCTCAGCGATGACATCGTGCCCACCACTCCGGCGCAAGACCTTGCCTTATTCGAATCCCTGCGCCCGGCGATCACCGCTGAGGCCGCATGGCGCGCGATGCTTGATGATGCCTCGATCCTCTACGATCCGCTGATCCGCTTTCAGGGCCGCACCGCACCCAAGGGCGGTGAAGAGGCGCTGCGGGCTGCCTTTGTCGCGGGCATGGAATTGCCGATTTCCGCGCCGGCCGACAGCTTCACTCAGCCCTTTGCCTATCAGGTGTTTGGCCCGCCCGGCACGATTGTGAATGACGAGGTGGAACCGGAATTCGGTCTCAGGCTGATCCGTTTTGCCAATGGTGTGCGCCTCACGCTCAAACAGACAACAGTGCGTGAAGATCGCGTCGCAATCGGTTTCGCGCTCGACGGCGGCGACTTGCTCAACACCCGCGAGGCGCCCTTGCGCACCGCGATGGTGAGCGCGCTCGCCGCCGGAGGCCTCGGCCGCCACAGCCGCGATGAACTGGCCAGCGTGCTTGCCGGACGCAGCGTCACCATTGGCCTTACGAGCAACAGCGATGCCTTTGGTTTCAGCGCCACCACCACGCTGCGTG